>JAOIVE010000023.1 GCA_028223895.1 Rickettsiales bacterium | reverse complement strand
TGTGCCGGTAATAGTTATAGCTCCATATGATAATTTATTTGATAAAACCGCATCTAATGTTCAGGAAGTTGCAGCTCGTGGTGGTCGTGTGATATTTTTAAGCGATGGCGATGGTATAAGAAAATTAAAAGATATATCTCAGGAAACTATAGAATTGCCAAAAGTTGATCCTATTGTTGCGCCTATTTTATATGCTATACCAATACAATTACTGGCATATCATACAGCAGTGATTAAGGGTACTGATGTAGATCAGCCAAGAAATCTGGCAAAGTCTGTGACTGTGGAGTAGTATTTAGGGATTAGGGATTAGGGATTAGGGATTAGGGATTAGGGATTAGGAAGTAAAAATGCCATATGCATCATTGCGTGATTTTATTGATAAGCTGGAAAAGCAAGGCGATCTTGTGCGCGTAAAAGAGCCAGTATCCACAGTTCTTGAAATGACAGAAATACAGACTCGCGTTTTGGCAGAAGGTGGGCCTGCAATATTATTTGAAAATGTGATTACCGAAAATGGTAAAAACCCAATGCCCGTTTTGGTAAATTTATTCGGTACAGTTAATCGTGTGGCAATGGGTATGGATTCAACGCCAGAGAAATTGCGCTCTATAGGTGAGTTGTTGGCGTTTTTGAAGCAGCCGGAGCCTCCAGGAGGGTGGAAAGAGGCGGTGGCCATGATTCCGCTGCTCAAAAATGTTATGAATATGAAGCCAAAAAATGTTAAAAAGGCTCCATGTCAGGAAGTGGTGATAAAAGGTGATGATATTGATCTATCAAAACTCCCTATACAAACCTGTTGGCCAAATGAGCCATCCCCATTAATAACATGGCCTTTGATTGTAACAAAAGGCGCGGAAGGTAGTGATGAGAGGTTTAATCTTGGTATTTATCGTATGCAGGTGGTAAATAAAAATACTACCTTGATGCGTTGGTTAAAACATCGCGGCGGTGCACAACATTTTAGAAAGTGGAAAGAAAATAACAAAGAGCCATTTCCTGTGGCTGCGGTTATAGGAGCGGATCCGGGGACAATATTGGCGGCAGTTACACCAGTTCCTGAAACATTATCCGAATATCAGTTTGCAGGATTGCTGCGGGGCAAAAAAGTTGAATTGGTTGATTGTAAAACTGTGCCATTGAAGGTTCCGGCGCAAGCAGAAATAGTGTTGGAAGGCTATGTTAGTCTCGATGAAGAGCAGAATGAAGGGCCTTATGGAGATCATACTGGCTATTATAATTCGGTGGAGCCATTCCCGGTTTTCAATATAACAGCTATAACTATGCGCAAAAAGCCAATATATTTGAGCACTTATACTGGTCGTCCACCTGATGAACCATCGATTTTAGGTGAGGCTTTAAATGAGGTGTTTACGCCATTATTAAAGCAGCAATTTCCAGAGATAGTTGATTTTTGGCTGCCGCCGGAGGGGTGTTCATATAGGGTTGCTGTTATATCAATGAAAAAGGGATATCCAGGGCACGCCAAACGCGTTATGCTGGGAATATGGTCGTTCTTACGGCAATTTATGTATACGAAATTTGTTATAGTTGTTGATGATGATATTGATGTGCGCAATTGGAATGATGTTATATGGGCGATATCTACAAGGATGGATCCGGTGCGTGATATGACATTTATTGAAAATACGCCAATTGACTATCTGGATTTTGCATCGCCTGAAGAAGGTTTGGGGAGCAAAGTAGGTTTTGATGCCACTAATAAGTGGGAGCCGGAAACAAAGCGTCAGTGGGGTAAAAAGATACAAATGGATCAGGATATAGTTGATAAAATCAGCAAAGACTGGGAAAAATTTGGACTGCCAGGTGATGGCAGCCCAATTTGGTAATCTATTTTATCTTTAGGTTTTATTATCTTTTATGTTCTATTTGTTCTGCTTCTTTTAATATTTTTTCTACAAACCCGCCCATGGTTTCTTTTCCAGATTTTTCTAAGGTTAAATCTCCATCTTTTGGTTGATATTCCTTTTCAAAAATCTCTTTATAAGCTTCCTTATAAGCTTCTTCTAAGGTTAAATCTCCATCTTCTGGTTGATATTCCTTTTCAAAAATCTCTTTATAAGCTTCTTCATATAGTTTTTCTTTTTCGCGCAACTCTTCTTGTTCTCGCAATTCTAATAATGCCCCAAGGCTGCCCTCACCTTTTCCTGATTCTTTTTCTCTATAAATTATTTCGTCAATAAGTTCTAACGAAGTTTTAAAATGTATTATTCCTAAAGTTGGATTTTTACCTTTTACTTCTTGATCTATTAGCAGATTGAACCCTTCTATCCTATCTCTATGTTCTTCAATAATTTTTCCTAGAGACCTTATGTTAGAGTGGCATGTTGGATCAAAGGCTCTTGAGCTTAAGTAATGGTCTACTGTGCTTTGGGCAGCCATATTAACTCCAAAATTAAATTTAAAAGGCTCTGTGACTAATAAGCAAACTTCATTAAAATCTTTCTCCTGACCGTCATTTTCTGCATTGGCTTTCATACTTTCTGAAATGGCTATTGAAATTTTACTACTATTGCTTAAATGACCGGGTTTAAGATGATTTGTCTGATAATTAATCTCGGTAACAAGTATTCCTTTTTTAAATTCATCAACTAATGTTGTATCGAGGTCTGTTCCAGCATTTCCATAAAATACCGCCAAAACTTCAATTGCTTTTTGTCCATCTTTATTTAATTGATCAATTTGCTCTTTGTTGAACATAATTGCAAATGGTCTGCGAATAACTGAAGCTCCATGTGCAGATAACTTACTTCCTTCATAAGTATTCACGGCGCTGGCTGATATTTTGCGGAGCCTATTATTTGAACTTACTCCCGTTGCTATTTTAATACCATCTTCACAATGAGCCATATGGATAATACTTTCATGACCAGGTCCCACGCGCCTGGCCTCGGCTTGCGTTGATGTGGAAAAAAACAATGATAATCCATTAGCTGCTGCTGATGATGATCCTGTTCTTGTCCCCATAAGTGTATTGCCCAAGGATTGCATTACTTTAGACATTGACATAATATAAACCCATAATTAATTTTACATATATAATTTGTATTTGAGTTATATTGCAGTTTTGTTACCAAAATAATTTTATATATTCATTTCTTGCCTGATATGCATTTTCCTGCGATAAATCTTCAAAACAATTGAGGTAAAAAACAAAATGGATGTACTCAATCTTGCCGATAAAATAGTAACTAAAGCAAAAAAATTAGGAGCAACTTCGGCTGATGCGATCGCTATTGAAAACACTGATTTTTCTATAGCTGTTAGAATGGGTAAGACTGAAAATATTGAAAGATCTGACTCTTCAGCAATTGGTTTGCGTGTTTTTATTGGCAAACAAAAAGCTATAGTTTCTTCATCTGATTTAAAAGAAGAATCTCTGGATTCTATAGTTTCACGCGCGGTGGATATGGCAAAATTAGCGCCTAAAGATCCTCATACTGATTTAGCTGATTCATCATTATTTGCAAAAAATATAGATAATCTAGAATTATTTGATGATTATGAGCCATCGGCTGAAGATCTTATAGATATTGCCAAACAAACCGAGGATGTTGCCCGTTCAGTTAAGGGAATAACTAATTCAGAAGGCGCAGATTGTGGATATGGCAAGGGTAAAATATCTTTAGTCACAAGTAATGGCTTTAGCGGAAGTTATGAGTCGAGCAGCTTTTTTAATTCTGTTTCTGTTTTAGCGGGCGAAGGAACAGCTATGGAGCGCGATTATGACTATAGCTCTACGCGCCATTTTAAGGATTTGAAATTGCCGGAGGAAATAGGCAAAAAAGCAGCAGAATTGGCTTTGAGGCGTTTAAATCCTAAATCTGCAAAAACTGGATCTTTTCCTGTGATATTTGATCGACGAGTGGCAAAAAGTCTGGTTGGAACTTTTGCCGGATCAATTAATGGAGCAGCGATTGCTCGCGGTACTAGCTTTTTGAAAGACTCGATGGATAAGAATATTTTTAGCAGCAATATAAATATAGTAAATGATCCTTTAATGGTGCGCGGCTTGTCTTCAAAACCATTTGATGCAGAAGGTGTTGAGGTAGAAAAGTTAAATATTATAGATTCGGGAGTTCTAAAGCATTGGCTTCTTGATATTCGTTCAGCTAACCAGCTGGGATTAAAAACTAATGGCTGTGCAAGCAGAGGTCTTGCATCTAATCCTTCTCCTTCAAGCAGTAATTTTTATATGCAAAATGGTGATGTGTCGCCTGAAGAATTAATTGGAAATATTAAATCAGGCCTATATGTTACAGAGACATTCGGTATGGGAATAAATACTGTAACTGGAGATTATAGCCAGGGTGCGGCAGGTTTCTGGATTGAAAATGGTGAAATTGCATATCCGGTAAGCGAATTTACAATAGCAGGTAAATTACAGGATATGTTTGCAAATTTAGTGGCGGCAAATGATCTGGAATTTAAATATTCGATAAATAGCCCGACTTTATTAGTTGAATCAATGACAGTTGCAGGGCAGGAATCTTAATTAAAAAAGGAATATATGCCTGTAGATAATATAGAAACGCATAATTATGATTCTACCAAGTATTTGGTAAACAGGCTTTTGCGTGAATATATTGCTGTGCACAAAAATAGGGTAATTGTTGCTTTTTTCTTTATGATTATAGTTGCAGCAAGCACGGCAGGACTAGCTTATCTAATGGAGCCTGTCCTTGATGATGTGTTTATAGATAAGGATAGAAATAAGTTATTTTGGATATCCTTAGCGGTAGTTAGTGTTTCTATAGTTAAGGGCATATCGCTTTTTGGTCAGTCAATATTAATGCGTTATATCGGGCAGCGTATTGTTACTAATATGCAGGCACAATTATATGATCATTTACTGCATGCAGATATTGGTGGGTTTGTAAAAGATGCATCGGGTAAGTTTGTTTCGCGCTTTACTAACGATATAATGGTTTTGCGGCGTAGTGTTTCTAGTGTTATGACAGGTCTTGCCAAAGAAATAGTCACGCTTATATTTTTAGTTGGCTTAATGTTTTATCAGAATTTCACATTAGCAATTATTGCATTTGCTGCTTTTCCGGTTGCTATTTATCCTATATCTCGCCTTGGTAAGCGCATGCGAAAAGTATCTCGTCAAACTCAGGAGGAGTTAGGAAAATTCACTGAGCGTCTTGATGAAACATTTAAATCTATACGTATAATAAAGGCTTATGGGCAAGAAGATGCTGAATCTGGCAGAGCGCGTAAAGTTATGGAAAATATTTTTCATTTATATATGAAAGCGGCTCGAACTGACGCGGCTGTATCTCCCATTATGGAAAGTCTGGGTGGTATAGCAATAGCTGCGGTTATATGGTATGGCGGAGTTCAGGTTATAGAGGGTGTTTCAACGCCAGGAGCGTTCTTTTCATTTATGACTGCTTTGATAATGGCTTATCGTCCGGCAAAAAGTATTTCCAGTTTGAATACCGCATTACAAGAAGGTTTGGCTTCTGCGAAACGTCTTTTTGAACTTCTTGATAAAAAACCAGAAATAATTGATGGAGAAAAAGAACTTAAATTTGATCCTAAAAAAGGTTCGATAATTTTTGATGAGGTTTGTTTTAGCTATGACAATAAAAAAAGCGCTATAGATAAATTGTCATTTAAGATTGAGGCAGGAAAAAAAATTGCTCTTGTTGGGCCATCAGGTGGAGGAAAAAGTACTATAATGAATCTTCTTTTGCGCTTTTATGATGTTGAAAAAGGGCAAATATTGATTGGTAAAAATAATATAAATGAATTTAAACTTTCTTCTTTAAGGGGCAATATGTCTTATGTTGGGCAGGATATAACGCTTTTTGACGATAGTGTTGCAGCCAATATTGCTTATGGTAATCCTAAAATATCAAAGAAAAAAATTAAAGAAGCAGCAAAACTTGCAGCCGCAGATGAATTTATAGAAGAACTGCCACAAGGATATGATACATTTGTCGGGCAAAATGGAATTACTCTATCAGGCGGGCAGCGTCAGAGAATAGCAATAGCTCGGGCTATTTTAAAGGATTCTCCTATTCTACTACTTGATGAGGCAACATCTGCTTTAGATTCAGTTTCAGAAAAAAAGATCCAGAAAGGTTTGGAATATTTAACTAAGGGAAAAACTACGATAATAATAGCTCATCGCCTTTCTACGGTTGAAGATGCAGATATAATTTATGTTTTAAGGCAGGGTAGCATTATACAGGAAGGCAGACATGCTGATCTGATGAAAAAGAAAGGCCCCTATCAAAAACTCTATAAAGGCATGCATTAATATATGAAAATTTATAAAAGAATATTAAGCAATGATTATGTCTTTAGCTTTATATGCTGGTTTGCCTCGATCTATATTCGTTTTGTTAAGATAACTACAATATGGAAAATATATGGATTTGATAAATTTGTGCAGGCTAAAAACTCTGATAAACCTATAATAATAGCTTTCTGGCATGGAAGATTGTTGGTTATGCCAGCATTATTTAAGAAATTCTCCAACTATGGATATGTTGTGGTTTCACATCATAAGGATGGTGAGATCATTGCGCGTATAGCAAAGTTTTTTGGATTTAAGCTTATAAGAGGATCTTCTTCAAAAGGAGGAATGGGGGCTCTTAAAACGTCTTTAAGAATATTAAAAGACCCGGAAAATATAGTTGTAATAACGCCAGATGGACCAAGAGGGCCAGCTCAGGAAGTGGGAGGGCATATAATTAGCATTGCCCAAAAGTCAGGAGCCTGTATAATCCCGGTCTCTTATAGTACCAGCTCTTTTAAAACTCTTAATAGCTGGGATAAATTTATGCTTTCTCTGCCTTTTGCAAAAGGTGCATTAGTTGTCGGTGATCTCATAGAAGTGCCTTTAAAGGCATCTGTAGATCAAAAGAAAAAGGCTGGAGAAATATTGCAAAACAGTTTAAATATGTTATCCAAGCAGGCCGATGAGCTTGTTAATTAAAATATTTATTGGGCGCTATCAAATATGCTACTAAAATTATATCAAATTATGACGAGTCTGGCAGCTCCCCTGATAGGTTTGTATCTATTGCATAGAAAAAAACTGGGAAAAGAGGATCCTTTGCGTTTTCGCGAGCGTCTTGGCAAGGCATCTGTCCCTCGTCCAAATAATAAGCCGCTTTTATGGATACATGCTGCAAGTGTTGGTGAGTCGCTTTCGGTTATGCCGGTTATAAATAAAATTTCTCAAACATATCCAAATATCACTATATTGCTGACAACGGGCACGGTTTCTTCTGCCAAAATGGTAGAAAGTAGATTGCCCGATAATGCTTTTCATCAATATGTGCCAATAGACAGAATATTGATAATCAGGAGGTTTCTCAATTACTGGCGGCCAAATTTGGCTATTTGGGTTGAGTCAGAATTATGGCCAAATCTGGTTACAGAAACTGGTAAATACTGTCCGATGATTTTGCTTAATGGTAGAATTTCTGATTCTTCATTTAAAAAGTGGAAAAGATATTATTCGTTGGGAAAGCATATTTTAAGCCGTTTTTCATTGTCTTTGGCGCAGAGCAAGCATGATGCTGCAAGGCTTGAAGAGTTAGGCGCAAGAAATGTAAAATATATAGGTAATTTAAAGTTTGATTCAGCAGCATTGCCGGCAGATCCTAAAAAAATGGGTGATATGGTTGCGCCAATTGGAGAGAGGCCTGTTTGGCTGGCTGCAAGTACACATGCAGGCGAAGAAGAGATGGTTGCGGCAGTTCATAAGCAATTAAAAGAAAAACATCCTGATCTTCTGACTATTATCGCTCCAAGGCATCCTCAAAGGTCAAATGAGATTCTCGATATGCTAACCGATTTGGGTCTTTCTGTTTCAAGGCGCTCTTTTGAGCAAACTATAAAAGATGAAACTGATATATATCTTGCCGATACATTAGGTGAAATGGGAATATTTTATAGGTTGGTTCCCACAGTTTTCATAGGTGGTTCACTGGTTGAGCATGGAGGTCAGAACCCTTTGGAGGCAGCAAGGCTGGAATGCGCTATAGTATTTGGCCCTTATATGGATAATTTTGCAGAAATTCGTAATGAGTTATTGAATAATAATGCCGCCTTGAAAGTTCGAAATGAAGATGAATTACGTGATGCAATTGATGAGTTGATTGTTGATCACGATAAGCATGACCAGCTTGCATCGGCTGCTTTGGATCTTATGGACTCAAAGATTGGAGTTCTTGATAAAACTATGGAAGAGCTTGCAAGCCATATAGAAAAAATCATACCTGGAAGCTGATGCAGTTTAAAAGCCCTGATTTTTGGTGTAAGAAAAGTTATTTATCATTATTGCTAATACCATTATCGTGGATTTTTAGCTCTATTTCTCTATTGCGCAAAATTATTGTAAAGCCTGTTAAGGTTGATATACCGGTAATATGTATAGGTAATATCAATGTTGGTGGAACGGGAAAAACGCCGGTTGCAGTAGAGTTATGCAAATTTTTGCAGGCAAGAGGTAAAAAAGTAGCATTTTTAAGCCGTGGATATGGTGGAAATTTATATGGGCCTGTCCTTGTGAATAATAAGAAGCATAAAGCATCTGATGTTGGCGATGAGCCTTTATTATTATCGCAATATGCTCCAACATATATAGCAAAACATCGCCCAGATGGTGCTATATACGCGCGTAAGAATGGTGCTGATATAATTATAATGGATGACGGTTTACAAAACCCGCATTTAAAAAAAGACTTTTCCATATTGGTAATTGATGGACAAGTTGGTTTAGGAAATGGCCGTATATTACCTGCAGGGCCACTTCGGGAGTCTTTATCTTCAGCATTAAATAAAACAGATGCATTAGTGATTATTGGCCATGATAAACATAATATTTCATCTTTCGTCAAAGCTCCTATAATAAAATCTGAAATTAAGCCTTTAGAGGTAAAATTGTCAGCTAAGAAATATGTTGCATTTGCTGGCATTGGAAGGCCAAAGAAGTTTTTTGACACACTTGATTCTATGAATTTAAAGATAGTTGCAACAAAAGAATTTGCCGATCATAAGCCATATTCAGAATCAGATATTTTAAAAATAAAGGAGCTGGCAAAGGAGAAATCTGCCGGAATTATAACAACACAGAAGGATTATTTGCGTATAGATGTTAAGCTGCGCGATGATATAGAGTTTCTGCCGGTGCAGATATTGTGGAATGAGGAGGAAATATCTGATATAATGCATAATTATGTTTAGAGATATTAGAAAATTATTTAATCAGCTATTATTATCACTTTCGGCGCTTCTGTGCTCCTATGGTTATGCTTTGGGTGCGGATGATATAAGAATTTTCAAAGCTAAGCAAAAAGCTGAGGAGGCAGCAAAAGCAGTTCTTGACTCAGAAGCCTATAATGTAGCAAGCACATCATTTTCAGCTATAAGTTTTTTTATGATGGGCGTTGTGGTTATATTTGTCCTAATTGCCATTTTAAGAAGATAAAAATAAATAATTTCAGCTGCGAGCCGGCTCTCTTTTAAGTCTTACATGGCTTATTACCTTCTTGACTCCATTAATACGCCTTGCAAGGTCTGTAACAGTGTTTAATTCATGTTTGCTGCTTGCTAATCCCATCAAATAAACAACGCCATTTACTACTTCTGTAGAATAGTTTAACGAGCTAACGCCTTTTTGTAGTAATAAAAGGCTATTAAGTTGTGACTCTATTCTTAAATCTGACGCAATAACTTTCAGGCTCTTTTTTTGACTGACCTGAATTTCATTGACCACTTCTTTTACTTTTTTAGGCTGCCAGGCTAGTTTAACCGCATCTATTCTGGTTTCTATGGTATTTACTGCGCCTGTTAAATATACTCTGCCTTCGATAACTTCAACATCGACCCCTGCCAATAAATCTTGCGCGTTTTTTTGTAAATATAGATGCTTTATTTGCGCCATTATGGCTAAGTCATCAACGGCTTGACCTGCTGATCTTTCCTGGGCTGCTACAACTCCAACAGTTGCCGCTGTTCCGCCAACAAGCAAAGCTGCGCATCCAGATAAGAATAATGAGCTTATAACAACTAAAGTAATTTTTTTCATTGGCATTATTGGTAAACCTTATTTATCGATTAAATCTACTATATTTATAGCGGTGAAATTAGTCCTTTAAAAGGACTTCTTTTGCCTTATTTATCTGGCTTGATAAATAAGTAGACCCACCTTTATCTGGATGGCATTGTTTCATTAGCTTTTGATAAGCTGATTTTATTTCTTTTTTCGTGGCGTTTTCAGGAACGCCCAGTATTTCTCTTGCTTCTTTTGTGGACATGTTATTGTTATGAGCTTTATTTTCATGCTTGTTTTTGGCATTACCAAAAAAGCTTTTTGCACTACGAAATATATATAAAAATCTTAATAATTGTGGAATATGCCTGAACATCCATGGAATTAATGCTGCAATTGCGCCAAATATAATGCCGATATAAGGCATACCAAAGCGTATAAGGAACAATGTTATGCCAATTGCAAAAACAAAAAGTATAAGTTTTATTATTTTTTTAATCATTAAAGGTGATATGCGCGATAGAGCCCTGATAGCAATTATTGCTAATATTAATATTAAAATTCCTATTATCAGGCGAAATATCATATAATTTTAAGCAGATATAGTTTCTTCCTGGGCTGATATTTCCTCTTTAGATTCTTCTTTAGGAGAAAAATCATCATCTTGTTGTGAAAATATATGCAAGTTCTGCATGAAATCACGCAATTCCTGCCTTGCTGTTATATGAGATAATTTTAGTGGAATATCTGATTTTTCATTAATAACATCAAGTAATGTCAGACCACTTAAGAATAATTCTCTATATATAACTCTTTCACTAAAACCGCTAACTACGCGGCAGCCAAGGCGTGCGGAAAGATTTTTCATAGCAAGGGCAACATTACGCTTATTATGGGCGTCAAGATTACTCAGGCGGTTACGCAAAACTATCCAGTCAATACTGCCTTTATCACGCAGAGCTCGATATTTTTTGGCTTCCCAGACAATTTCACTATAAATGCCGGGCTTACTAACTTCCATAGTCTCGCTATCTATATGGGCAAGAAGATTCATATCAATGAAACTATCGTTAATTGGGGTTATAATAGTATCTGCATAAGAATGAACAAAGCGAGAAAGGAAAGTGTCATTTCCCGGAGAGTCAATTACAACAAAATCTCCCTTTTCAGATGCGCGCGTCAAGCAGCTTAGAAAACGCTGCTGGTCGTCCCATTTTGCCTCTTGTACGGAATCTGCAGTACTACGATTAATAATAAAATGCGATGGAAAAGGCAGATTGACCTTATGGTTTACTATATAATTGCGGCGATTCTCTAAATAATTTGAAAAAGATCTTTGGCGAGAGTCAATATCAATAGAGCTAACTTTATAGCCCTCATAAAGAAGACTCATAACCATATGCATGGATGTTGTGGTTTTTCCACATCCACCTTTTTCATTCCCAACTACTATAATGTGAGGTCCGGAACCATTACGAGACGTTTTCATCGTACTATCTTTCCAATTCTTATAAATATTTGTAAAAACTTTTCTGTTAAAAAGTCCCATAAATAACCTGTGGCTTCAAGGGATAACATAACTATAGTTGTATATTATCAATCAAACGCACTCCGTCAAGATAAGCTGCAACAAGAAGGCGTTTTTCTTTGGTTTCATTTGACAATGGTAATAATGTTTCATTATCTCTTATTTGTAAATAGTCTACTTTTTCAAACCCTTGTTTTAATAACTCACTTTCTGCCCATGAGGTAACTTTTTTCTCTGATTCTCCAGACTCTAGCAGTTCTTTTGCCTTTAAAATAGTTTTATATATGTAAGATGCCTTTTCTAAAGAGCTGTCGCTTAAATATTTATTACGTGACGACATGGCAAGACCATTTTTCTCTCTTATAATCTGGCCACCTATAATTTTAATTGGCATGTTAAGATCGCGGACTAAATTTTTAATTATATGTAGCTGTTGATAGTCCTTTTCGCCAAATATAGCAATGTCAGGGCGAACTTGCATAAACAATTTTGTTACTATTAAGGCCACGCCATCAAAAAAATGTGGACGGCTTATTCCTTCAAGATCCTGACCTATCTTGCCAGTACTAATTTTTGTAGAAAAATTTTCAGGATAAATATCTTCTTTTGAAGGCAGATATACTATATCAGCTTTTTGATCAGATAATTTTTCAATATCACTTTCTTCTGTGCGCGGATATTTATCTAAATCCTCATTAGCGGAAAATTGGGTTGGATTTACAAATATGCTGACCACAACTATGTCAGCCTCTTTTTTTGCTTTTTTAATTAACGATAAATGCCCATCATGCAAGGCTCCCATTGTAGGTACAAAACCAATAATCTTGCCATTTTTTCTCATTTCTTTTAGGGCATTATCAAGCTCAGACTGATTGCGTGTTATTTTCATTTAGCGTAAAGCTCCCGGTACAACAGTTAAGAAATGTGTACATAGCAAATCAGCAGGGTTGCCGGTAGTCTTACAGGAAATTTCCAATTCAGTTAGGGATGAAATAATTTTTCTTAATGAATTTGTATTCCATTTACCAATATGGTTGTTAAAGGTTGGAGCTTCTTTGAAAAAAACTGGCGGTCTTAAAGAAGAAACGGCCTGGGCTTGGGGAACTCCTTGTTCTATCAGTGATTTAACCTGATTTAATCTGCTAAAATAATTCAGTACTGCGCGAATTATGGCAATAGAATTGGTGCCTTCCTGAATTGCGCGATTTATATTCCTGTTAATATTGGCAACATCTCTTGAGGCAACAGCGTTACATAATTGGCTTAAAGATATTTCTGCGCTGTCGGTTATGCATTGCTGAGCGTCATTTATAGTGATATTTTTATCTTCGCCTTTATATGTAATAAGTTTCTCAAGTTCCCTGATTATAACCATGCGATCGCCTGAAAAATAGCTGCTAATCCATGAAATTACATCTCTTTCAAATGTAAAGCCATTTTCCTGTAAATATGAAGATATAACACGAGCAATAGATGCCTGGTCGTCTTTATATGAAGCAATAGTTGTATATTTTGGAGATTTTTCAAAATATTTGCGTAAAGCTGATGCTGGAGTAAGTTCAAAAGCTGAAAAAATTATGAAATGAGTTGTATCAGTATTTTCTAAGATATCCGATAATTCTTTTGCAATAGTTGGCTTTGCATCCCTTATACGAATAACTTTCCTGCCACCAAAAAGGCTTATAGATCCCATTTCATCAGCTAAGAATGCAGGGTCGTCTTTTAATTTATCAAAATTTATATCAATGATAGATAATGGATCTGGCTGATCTCCCAAAATAGATTTTATAATATTTTTTATATATTGATCGGTTTGGCCGCGATCAGGCCCATAAATTAGAACACCATTATTAGTAGGCTTTTTGATAAAATTATTAATCTGATTGGCAGGTAATTTCATAGGTAAAAAATATTATCACGGTTATATAGATGGAAGCTATGTGCGATTATTGCTCAAATAAAACAGAGGTAAGCTGCAGCCTCATATCTTCGGCCAAAGCTTCGGCAACTGTTTTTGTAGTATATTCTTCGGATATATAAGTTGCATAGTCAGATGATACTTTATCATAACCACCATCGCGTGATAACTCTCCTGAATCTATAACTTTATTATCAGCAATGCGTATAAGTTTATAATTTGCCCTTACGATTAATTTGTAGCGGGTAACTATACGGTTGCGTTCAATTGCAAGGGGTATGCTATCTTTATTTAAATTAACTTCAAGTCTATATATAGATTCTGAATATGTCCTTGAAGGGTTAATTATTTCGCTTAATTTGCGTCTAAAGTCCTGACCAATTTTGCCAGAAATTGGCGGTATTTCAACTGACTTTAGAAGCTCTATATCTTTTTGGGCTGCTTCATGATCCCCATGTAAGGGGCGAAACCCACAAGCTGACAATAAGCCAGCAAGGCAAATAAAAAATATAAATTTTCTAAGCAGCAACCACATTTACAATCCTGTTTGGAACAACAATAATTTTTTTTATTTCTTTTCCCTGCAAAGCATTTTGCATCGTAGAGTGATCAAGAGCAAGCTTTTTAGCATCTTCTTGTGAACTATCTTTTTGTATATCAATAGTAGCCTTTAATTTTCCATTAATTTGAACTGCAATAGTAACAGTATCGTCGGCTGTAAGTGCAGGGTCAGCTTTTGGCCAGCCATTATCAATCAAAAAGCTATCATTGCCAAGCTGATGCCATATCTCTTCGGTAATATGAGGAATCATTGGAGCAAAAAGACTAATAACGGCTTCAACTCCTTCTTTTAAAACATAGAGGCTTGATTCATCATCCTGCTTTATTGCTTCCAAAGCATTTGTAAGCTCACGCAGTCTTGCAACTGCCTTATTTAAACGGAAATTATCCAGATCTTCGGTAACTGCCACAATAGTTTTATGAATTAATTTGCGAGTCTCAAAAAGCTTGCCATCAATTTTATCACTTATAGATAAATTTTTGTCTTCACATCTGTTTTTGCATGATATTGCCAATTTCCACAGGCGATTTACATATCTCCATGCACCGTCAACACCAGCATCTGACCATTCAAGGTCACGATCAGGAGGACTATCAGAAAGCATAAATAATCTTGCAGTATCAGCGCCATATGCATCAATAATCGATATCGGATCAACAACATTTTTCTTGGATTTACTCATTTTTTCAGAGCGGCCGATAGTAACTTTATCGCCGGTTTTAACATGTATATATTGACCGTTTTCTTTTCTTACTTCTTCTGGGAAAAGCCACTTATTATTGCTATCTTTATATGTTTCGTGGCAAACCATACCTTGAGTTAATAAACCTTTGAAAGGTTCCTTAGCGCTTATATATCCACATTTATTCAAAGATAATGTAAAAAATCTGGCGTATAAAAGATGTAAAACTGCATGCTCCACCCCGCCAATATATTGATCTACAGGCAACCAGTAATCACAAGCTTCTTTATTAAGCCCGTTTTCATCATTTGGAGCACAAAAACGTGCAAAATACCAGGAAGATTCAAAGAATGTATCAAAAGTATCAGTTTCTCTTGTAGCTGCCTTGCCACATTTTGGACAATCAACATGCTTCCAGCTTGGATGACGATCCAGTGGATTTCCTGGCTTATCAAATTCTACATCATCAGGTAAAGTTACTGGTAATTGTTCAGCAGGTACAGGAACCGCACCGCAATCATCACAATATATTATAGGGATTGGGCATCCCCAATAGCGTTGGCGAGATATTCCCCAGTCGCGCAAGCGGTAATTTATTGTAGCCTTGCCCTGATTAGATTTTTCCAGACGCTCACATGCCTCTTTTTTGGCATCATTAACGTTAAGCCCGTTTAAAAATTCAGAGTTAATAATAGTCCCGTCACCAGTGTAAGCTTCATTTTCAACGCAAAATGATTCATCGCCATTTGGTGATACAACAGCAGTCACTGGCAAGTTGTATTTTCTTGCAAAATCAAGGTCTCTTTGATCGTGAGCAGGGCAGGCGAAAATAGCCCCTGTTCCATATTCCATAAGTACAAAATTAGCTATATATAACGGCAGTTCAATGGATTCATCAAATGGGTGGATGATTTTAAGGCCAGTATCAAGCCCTTTTTTCTCAGCAGTTTCAATGGTCTTTTCTGCCATTCCAAGCTTGTTACATTCGGCGTTAAATTCTTCTATCTGAGGATTATTTTTTGCAAGTTCAATAGCGATTGGATGACCAGATGCTATTGCGCAAAATGATGCACCAAATAATGTATCTGGCCTTGTTGTGAATACCTCAAGCTTATCCTGGCGGCCTTTGATCTTGAACCATATATGGGCACCTTGCGATTTGCCAATCCACCTATCTTGCATAATTTTGACCTTATCAGGCCAGTTTTCTAAGGTTTTTAAAGATTCAAGAAGTTCATTAGAAAAGTCAGATATTTTTAAGAACCATTGACGAAGATTTTTTCTTTCAACTAAAGCTCCTGAACGCCAGCCTCTTCCGTCAACAACCTGCTCATTTGCAAGAACGGTATTGTCAACAGGATCCCAGTTTACAGTAGATTCCTTTTGATATGCCAGGCCATTATCTAAAAAATCAAGGAACATTTTTTGCTCATGCTTATAATAATCGGCAGAGCATGTAGTAAGTTCGCGTCCCCAATCATATGAAAAACCAATGGTTTTTAGCTGTTCGCGCATATGTGATATATTAGAAAATGTCCATTTTGCAGGATGAACATTTCGCTCTATAGCAGCATTTTCTGCTGGCAATCCAAAGCTGTCCCATCCCATTGGATGTAAAACATTAAAGCCAGATGATCTCTTATAGCGAGCAATAACGTCGCCAATTGTATAGTTACGCATATGCCCCATATGTATATTTCCCGAAGGATATGGAAACATCTCTAAAACATAATATTTTTCTTTGGATTTATCTTCTGTAGAATGAAATAAGTTATTCTCATCCCACTTTTTCTGCCAATTATATTCAGAGTCTTTAAAATTATAGTTAGGAATATTATTCATAATTATTAAGGTTTCTTTTTATCTTCTATGCGCAATTGACGAGCTCTGGTAAGAATCTTGTTTTCAATATCACGAGCTATAGAGCTTTCAGACTTGGAATTTGCCCAACTGCGCCTTGTGTTAGAGTAAGATTGTTTAAATACGGATACTTTCAAAGCATTAGCTTGTAGTTTTTTACCAGTGATTAAAATATTAAGTTTAAAACGCTCATTTGGTTTTTTTGCATCTTCGTACCAGTCAGTAATGATAACTCCGCCAAAAGGATCAGCTGACGCAAGAGGCATGAATGATATAGTATCTAACGTGGCGCGCCATAGATAGCTGTTAATACCTATCCCAACATTTGCCGCGCCTGATGAGTCATTATCGCTTTTACCAAAGGAAAATAGGCCATCTTCTCCAGTTAATTTTCCTAGCCTCTCTCTTCTGCGCTCTTCAGGGCCGCCAGCCGGGTACTCAGATTTTTTTTCAAGTTTTGAAAAGCTGGAGCATCCAGAAATGCCCAAAACTAAAATTATAAACAAAATAAATCTAACAAAAATAGTGTTTAACATTATAGATTGGCTCCGTGGTTTTTTAATGTGTAAAAAATAAATATAGCTTATGTTTGTCTGTAAAAAGCATCGTTTTGTATTTTTAATCTGACGCTAATTAATGTTCACATTCACTATATATGAAGCAGATAATAACTATAATCAATTCTTTTGCAATATAGTATTTCCCATTTTTGTTCCTGACAATAAAAAAGGGAAGGTAAAAACCTTCCCTTTAATATAATCAATGTGACTTAATACTAGAAGTTCAACTCAGTACCGATAAGAACGATAGTTCCGTCATTATCAGATGTTGTAGTAGCATCATTGTCATCTGTATCAAAGAAGCTAACTTCTACATAAGGTACAAGACCTGGAGCTAATTGATAATCGGCGCCGATAACTAAGTTATCAAACTCGTTATCTAATCCTGCAGAAGTTCCGTTTTCTACTTCACTAGACATATATGTTACAGAAGCGGCAAATGGGCCAAACTCATAAGCACCACCTAATGTCCAGTAAGTAATCTCACTGTTCATAGTTTTAGTTTGTCCGTACTCATCAACATTTCCCCAAGAACCGCCAGCTGTGAATCCTGCATATGAAACATTAAGACCGGCAGCGTAAGCTTTCAAGTCATCAAGTGTATTTGCCGATGCAACTACCTCCTCGACATCGCCCCATTCACCAGTAACAGATGCCTCAACTCCTATAGACTCATATTGACCCTGGTAGTTAAGACCAGCATTCCAAACATCTCTGAATTGTCCATTAGATGTTCCTTTTCCAGAAAGGCCAACTGCAGTACCGCGCTCGCCTTGATCCGGAGTGAAGCTTACACCTAACTGAACGCCAGAAATACGAGGTGAATAGTAGCTGATTTTGTTAGCAGTAGCTGGGCCTGAGTTTGTTCCATCTACAGCTACACCAGGATTTCCATATAAAGTAGGAAGACCAGGAAGTACGTAGAAATTATCATTCCCGTCTGTTCCTTGGCTAGCTGAGCTAAGAGCGGCAAAGTTGTAGAAATCACCAGCGATACCGCCAGTTGCACGAGCAAGGGTTCCTGCGTCAACTTTCAAAGAAGAACCAGCATCATAAGTTGGTCCAACTTCAACGCGTCCAAATCCGCTTTCAACATAGATATATCCATTTTCAGCGTTGTTAGTAGTAGTGCCTGTGCCATCATCTGGGTTAACATTTGCTTCTAGTTCGATATAAGCACCGTATCCAAGGCCGTTATCAGTTTTTCCATCAATTTTGAAGTGTAGTTCTGCTTCATGGCGAGTGTGAGAGTCGCTATTAAAACGCCCGTCACCTACTTCAGTGAAAACACTGTTCTGATCAGTATTTGCAAATTGGAAGTCCATAAAGCCACCTACAGTAACTGTAGGGCCTTCAGCATGTGCAGCGCCAGCTGCAAACATACCTAGTGCTGTTGTAGCTAATAAAATCTTTTTCATAATAAAATCCGTCTTTAGAGTTTGAAGTCATGACAAAATACTTGTTTCAAGAACAAAAAATCTCCTTGAATCACTATAGATAATGCTCTAACTAGATCGCTAAAGGCAAATGAATCATTTAACATGCGCTAAATGTGCGTAATTTTTTTTTATTGAGTTGCAAAAATGCCACCATATTTAATTTGAAATTATATATGTTTTTAAGATATCTTTTGTTTTTCTTAGTTAGAGTAAAAATATAATATTTTCAATAATTTATATTTGTAGATGATGGATATAAAAGAGAAAATTGAATTTATAAATAATCAAATCAAGTCAGCTTTGGGCGAATCGGGCAGGGCTGATAGTGATGTGCAATTGCTTGCTGTTAGCAAATATCATCCGGCTGAAAAAATATATAGTGCGATTGAGGTGGGTCAAAGAGTTTTTGGAGAAAATAAGGTTCAGGAAGCTTTTAGTAAATGGCCTGAAATAAAAAATAAATTTCCTGATATTAAATTGCATTTAATAGGTCCATTGCAAACTAACAAGGTTAAGGAGGCTGTTTCTTTATTCGATGTGATAGAAACCGTTGATAGATATAAGCTGGTAGATTTTCTGGCAAAAGAGATGAATAAGCAAAGCCGCGAAATACCATGTTATTTGCAGGTTAATATAGGGTGTGAAGAGCAGAAATCTGGCGTTATGCCTGATAGTTTAAAAGATTTGTATGATTATAGTATAAAAATGGGGCTTAAAATTGAAGGCTTAATGTGTATTCCTCCTGCTGATGAAGACCCCTCTGTTTACTTTGATAATCTTAGAAAATTAGCCAAAGACTTAGGGGTTTCATCCTTGAGTATGGGAATGAGTGGAGATTTTCAGCAGGCAATAAAGAGCGGCTCAAACATAGTCAGAGTCGGAACTGCGATATTTGGTAGTAGAGATTAGTATCTCCTAGCTTGTTGCAAGGCCTCCTTGAGCTGCTGCTGTAGCTGCGGCAGTTTCTTCATCTTCGTTTTCCACATCTTCTCTTAATATATAGCCTCTGCCCCAAACGGTTTCGATATAATTAAATCCTCCAGTGCATGCGGCAAGTTTTTTACGCAATTTACAAACGAAAACATCTATTATTTTAAGGTCTGGCTCATCTATTCCGCCATATAGGTGATTAAGGAACATTTCTTTTGTAAGAAGTGAGCCTTTTCTTAGGATTAAAAGCTCCAAAATCCCATATTCCTTACTTGTAAGATGTATAGGCTTTCCGCTAACTTCAATAGTGCGGCTATCAAGATTCATAGATATGCAAGAGCCAATTTTAATTATTGATTCAGAGTGACCCTTAGAGCGGCGGACAATTGCCTGTATGCGAGCGATTAGTTCTCCGCGGTTAAATGGCTTTGTCAGATAATCATCAGCTCCAAATCCAAGCCCTTTGATTTTTTGCTCACTGCCAGACAAACCTGATAATATTAATATAGGAACAGCAATTTTTGCAGAACGAAGACGCAATAAAACTTCATAACCATCAATGTCAGGCAGCATTAAATCAAGTATTATGATGTCATAATCATATATCTTGCCAATCTCCAGGCCCTCTTCTCCTAGCTGCGCAACATCGCAAACTATTCCCTCAGAAGCTAAAGCCAACTCGATCGATCTTGCCGTTGCCGTATCGTCTTCTACTAGTAAAACTCGCATATTTTAACCCCATATTATGAAAGGTCATTATGCGCTAAAGACCCTTCAGTCATGCAAATAAAGTAACTGTAAGTTACCATTCTTGAAGGAAAAGTAAACTTATATTAATAATTTTTTAAATAAAAAATCAGTTATTTATAAAATTAAACGTTAAATTATAGCCTATATCTCCCCTAACTTAATATAACATCTTTTATTTTGATTATAGTCAGTCAGTCTTAATATGATGTAGGTTTTCTACGTATATCATCGACTTAACTTAAGTAAAAACAAAAGCAAAAATGCCATAAGTAAGGAGGGACTATACCATAAAAATATATATAACAAAAGCTTATATAGTAAATC
>JAOIVE010000022.1 GCA_028223895.1 Rickettsiales bacterium | reverse complement strand
ATATAAAAATATGTGCAAATTATTTTCCCCTAAGAAAATAAAAAACACCTGTCTCCTTATTATGCTGTACTTCTAACACTCCTTTTACAGTAACAGGATCAAAAGAAAATTTCACAGGAGTTTCAGTAACTACCTCAACCACTTGAGAAGGTGGCGAGTGATACTCAAACGGGCAGCTAAGAGGATATGGTCCAATAAGAAAATTAGTTTGATCGTCAGAATCACTCAATGGAAACATAAAACCCATTAATGTTACTTCTTTACCGTTAAGTGCAAGAATGTCTTTGCTGTAATCGGGCGTAATCTCGCAATAGTCATACCCTTCTTTATCTACCGTGCAATTTTCTATTTCTTTGGTTTTAGCAAAAACACTCCACGCAATTGCCTCTCCTTTTACTTTTAGTGCCTCATATCCAGAAGGAGCAATCGCTGGGTTATCTACAATTTCAAAAGAAAAAGCTTTATTTGTCGTTATTAAAATTAATAGTATGAAGATAAAATAATGATTCATGTGCGTTTCAGTAATAAATCCACAATATTTACGCGGTATGCCATTATAGCTGGAATAATACTCGCTATAAATGATGCAAACAGAATTATTCCTATAATAAATATCTCACCTTGTAGCAAACCACCTAATTCTATGGCAAACCCCGTACTATCTGCCGCAACTTTCCCAATGAAAAATAATACCGCTCTTGAAGTAATAAAGCCAATAATAATTCCAAGCAGAGCTAATATCATAGCTTCAGAAATTACAAGCTTTATAATTTTAGCAGGAGTAGCTCCAAACACCCGCAATATTGCCATATCGTAATTTCGCCTTCTTATATTACCAAGCAATGCAAGGAAAATGCTTATAACTGATATAGTAAGTAACACATAGCCAATTATTCTTGCCATATCAAAACCAACGCCAAGCATCTTAAATAATTTTGCCATTTCAAAATAAGGGCTGGCGGCCTGCATATTAGTTTGCTTATTTACCATACGCGGAAAATTAATGGCAGCTGCACGATTTTTATATTCTATCAGCAATGCTGTGATTTCTTTTTCTTCTTCATGGTGAGTTTCTTCCTTATGACCATTATGCTCGTGTTCATCGTCGTGGTGTTCATCTTCATGTTCATGGTGGTCTCCATGTCCTTCCCCTTCATCGTGATCTTCATGATGATTATGTCCATGAATTTCCCATACACTTTCTAAACTTGTTAGTAATAACCTATCAGCAATAGTCCCACTCTTATTTAAAATACCTACCACTTTATAAGGCATATGCTCATGTTCATCTCCACCCTGAGCCAGACCATGACTGCCTATAAAACTATCGCCAACTTTCAGATTGGAAGCTTTAGCAACATTATACCCTATTAATGCTTCCATTTTTTTTGTCCAAATAACGCCCTCATCTGGCTGTATATCATAGAATTTCAGAAAGTTTTCTGTAGTTCCAACAATTCTATAACCTCTATAGCTATCGCCTAGTGAAATTGGAACCGCATCTTTAACAGAGCTATGACGAGAAAGACGCTTAGCTTGCGCGTAATCAATATTTCCAGTTGGAATATCAGAATGATAAACGCTGGATAATACCAACTGCAAAGGACTTCCTTTTGCGCCAACTACCACATCAATCCCGTTCTTTCCTTGAGAAAAATTATTTGTAAGCTGAGTACTTATATTTATAACAATTAATAAAATAGCTGTACCAGCACCAAATGTCAGAATTTGCAATAAAGTAGTAGGTAGATTTGCTGTAATATAGCGCCTTGCTAAAGAAAACATATTCATTATTGCTGCCCTCCTTTAAGTTCAATAACCATATGGTCAGCAAATGCATCTTTTACCCGTTTATCGTGGGTTGCGATAACCAAAGATGCTCCATTATTTTGGGCATGAGATTTTAAGAGTTTTATTGTTTTTTGAGTATTTTTATCATCGAGGCTTGAGGTTGGCTCATCAGCAAATACCCATTTAGGCTTATTAACCAATGCCCTTGCAATACCAGTACGCTGCTTCTCACCTACGCTTAAATCTTCTGCTAGTCTATCTGCTTTGTCTTTCAAATCAAGATCGCAAAGAAGCTTGTCAATATAGGCATTATCAGGCTTATCATGTGTAAGTGAGTTTATTAATTGCAAATTCTCACGTAATGATATTACTGGTATCAAGTGCAATTCCTGAAAAATAATACCGATATTTGCGCCTCTGAAATTATCAAGTTCAGCAGGTTTAAGCGAGAATATATCTTTACCTTCATAGGTTACAGTACCTTTGCTTGGCTTTTGTATACCAGTAAGAATGCTAAAAAGAGTAGTTTTTCCAGCACCAGACTCACCAAGTATTAACAGATGTTTGCCGCCATCTTGTGAAAACTCTACATCATTTAAAATTGCCTTATTACCAATTTTATGGGATATGTTGCAGCCAAGCATAAAATCTCACTTATTTTTGATTTTTAACAGAAACAATGTTATATTATAACATGATTAAAATACAAGAGGTTATTTTGACACAAGCTTGCGAACATAATAATAAATGCGTTGATGATGCTCTTTCAAAGGCAGAATTAATTTGCCGCGACCAGAATCTTTCCTTTACTCCAATAAGACAAAAAGTGCTTAAACTTTTATGGAAGAATGGGCATAATGCTGTTAAAGCTTACGATCTTTTGGAAATGCTTCAAAAAGAAGACTCCTCTGCAAAACCAGTCACTATCTATAGAGCGCTTGATTTTTTACTAGAAAATCGCCTTATTCACAAGCTGGAGAGTCAAAATAGCTTTATTGGCTGCAACCACCCTACCCGTCAGCATAATTGCGCATTTTTAATATGTGACCACTGCCACGAGGTTGAAGAATGCTGCAATAATGGTAAGTTAATCGAGGCAATAAACTCTAATATCGACTCAAAAACCTTCCACATAGAAAATATCACTCTGGAAATACACGGAACCTGTCAGAATTGTATTCAATAAAATTTACTCACATAAACTACTATTGACCGAATATTAATGTAATGTTATAACATTGCTGCTTAATATTGCTATATTTATGAATTCATTTGTAAAAAAACTTGGTTATAAAAAAGAAGACTCAAAAAATAGCATTCCGCAGGAAGCAATTCTTGAGTCAATGAAGAAGGCGCAAGAAAGTCTTGCCACGCAGGTTTCGCAAGATAATAGTTCTGCAGGCAATATTGACACAATATTAAATCGTGGCAGCAAAAGCTTTGACTTAGGCTCTAATGATGACGAGAAAAACCTTGAGCAGGAATTTGAAACAAATTTTATAAGGAATTTATGTTTAAGAGCTAAAATATACACAGATTAATTATTATATAGATGAGATTATAATATAATAATTCTAAGTAAGGAGCTTGTCATGGCTGAGATTATTGCAATTCGTAGCGGAGAAAGTGTTCCAATAACAGGTTATTATCATCTATCAGGCCCACTGAAACAAAAAATCTTTCTCAAACGCGGCCAAAGTGCACCATTAATAGAAAAAGTATCTCATGTATGGTTTTTTGCCAAAAGAGTAACCTTAAGAAAATCCTAATGGGAAATTTATATTTCCCCCTCTAAGATTGGCGTTGAAATGATTCATAGCTTATGTATCATAAAACGTTCAATTAAGAGGTTATGATGGCAAATAAAAAAAACACTATTCTAATTGTGGATGACGAGCCACAAATCAGAAAGTTGTTAAAAATCACTTTAGAAAGTGAAGGTTATAAAACTGAAGAAGCCGAAAGCGGCGCCCAGGCAACTCGATTTGCGTCCTCTGTTAAGCCTGATTTAATTATTCTTGATTTAGGATTACCAGATATTGATGGTAAGGATGTAATAGACTCAGTCCGCAGCTGGTCACAAACACCGATTCTTGTATGTTCTGTAAGAAATTCTGATAGAGAAATTATTGAAGCCCTTGGGCGAGGCGCTGATGATTATGTAACAAAACCATTTAACCCTGATGTTTTACTAGCGCGAATTGCCGCAAATTTACGTAAAGCAGCTACAGAAGAAGCTGGCAGCCCTGTTTTAGAAAACGGCCATATAATTATGGATCTTGTACGTCATGAAGTGCGGGTAAAGGATGAAAAAATATTTTTTACTCCCAAAGAATATGAATTATTAAGATATCTCATGGTAAATAGAGGTAAAATGATAACACACAAACAATTATTAAAAGATGTATGGGGCCCGGCTCATGGCGAAGATATGCAATATTTGCGCGTATATGTTAGTCAGTTACGTGAAAAAATAGAGCCTAACCCAAAATATCCAATATATGTAGTAACCGAACCTGGTATTGGATATCGCATGGAAATAATTGAACAAAATCAATTTTTTAACAGATCAGAAATCGTAGCTTAAAAAAGAAAAACTATAAAAACACCTGCTAATGTTAGTAGGTGTCTTTATCAGATATTTTGAAATACTAAAACCACTTTTTTACTTATAAAACTTACATAGATACGTTATTAGAGATATCTATTTTGTAACATCACTTATAGTTTCAACTAAATCATCAACTATAAATGGTTTTGCAAGATAAGCATCTGCTCCATTTTTAAAAGCATCCGATACGACTTGACGCCCTTTTCTTACAGTTAATACCAAAACTTTTGGCGCATTATTTTCTCTTATTTTTTTAATTTCAGGAAGTATTTCTAAACCGTCCATATCAGGGAGTCCTAAATCAAGAATAACCAAATCTGGTAAAACTTGTTTGCACAAATCAAGACCTTTCTTTGCATTTGCCGCATTATAAAATTCAACCCTTTCTCCTTCTAAAGACAATCTTAAAAAAGTTATGATCGAAGGAGTACCATCAATTGCAACTATTTTGAGTCCTTTAAACATCTACCTATAGCTCCATTTTTTTAATTGCACGTTTCTTAGGAAAATAAATAACAAACTCTGCACCTCCATCAGGATGATTTCTTGCCACAATATTTCCGCCCTGTTTTTCCATAACAGCCTTACATATTGCAAGCCCAAGCCCCGTCCCTGCTACAGTGCTATCTGAATGTTTTAATCTCTCATATTTATCAAAAACAAATTCCAGCTTTTCTTTAGGGATACCTTTTCCATAATCTCTTACTATATATGAAAATCCTCTTTTAGTTTCGGCATATATTTTTATATTAGTATCGTTAGGAGAATATTTTATAGCGTTATCTATTACATTTTGTAATACCTGCTCGGTCATCATAAGATCCATTTTTATCTCTTTAGGTTCTTTTATCTCAATAACAAGATTATGGTTAATCAACCGATGCCTTAATCTTTTTTCTACTGAACGAATCGGATCCATACAATTTTCCCATTGAAGATCAAACTCTATTTCACCCGATTCAATTCTGGTCATATCAAGAATATTAGTAATAAAGCTATCAAGCCTTTGCGCCTCGCCAAAAGCTGTTTCTATCAATTCCCTAGCAATCTGAGGTGAGAGCTTTTTAGAAGCCTCCATGCGATTATAAACACTAAGAGAGCCAATAATAGAAGCAAGTGGTGTTTTTAAATCATGAGAAACACTTGAAAGCAACATAGATCTAAGAGCTTCTTTTTCAGCAAGAATCTGAGTCTGATTTATTTTATAGGACAGATCAATACGATCAATAATTGATGCGATCTGATCTGCAATGGCAGAACATAATCTTCCAAAGGATGCATCAAGTTTAATATTTGTTGGGATTTCCACTCCCATAACGCCTATCTCTCCATTATCTGTCATTATAGGCTCAAACCGCCATTTAGTTTTAGATTTTTTATCTGCACCAAAACCAGTAGTTTGCATTTTTTTCCAGCATTTTATTAGGTAGGATTTATCATTTTTTGTAAATTTTATATTTTTTGGAAATGTAGACTCAGTTATTTCCCTGCTAAAATCTTTCGGAGCACAAAATACAATATTCATTTCAAATACTTTTCTTAACTCCTCTTGAATTAATTCAAATGCTTGCTTGCGTGTTGTTGCGCCACTTGCAATACGATTGACCTGATATAGTAATTGCGACCGTTTTTCTTTTTGGATTAAAGATTCATTGCTGGCTCTGCTATATCCTCCCATTAAAGAAATAAATACGGCGCACAGCAAAAAGATTGTTAAACTAATGCCATCACCTGAGTGGTCAATTCCCAGCTTATATAATGGCTGAACATAATAGTAGTTCATTACTATAAAACCTAATATTGCTGAGATCAGACCGGGCAAATGACCATATTTAAAAGATGTGACTACACTGGCAATTAAAAAGAATGCCGTAAGATTATGTACATTAATTTGCCATTCAATGTTAGGTATGCTTGCTCGCAATAATTCTGAAAGAATATACGCACATAATACCGATATGAATGCAAATATAATTCCTCTTATAGATATGTTTTCTACTGAAAGACGCTCAAACCAAGAAGGAGTATAATATTTCATAGAAAAAGGTATAACCTGTAACTCTATGTTATTTTTTTCAATTCTTTTTAAAACTTTTTGTGCTAATGAAACTCTAATCTCTGCAATAAGGCCTTCTTTATTACGCTGCCCCATAACAATATGATTAACAGGGCTTCTTGTTGAAAGAGAATCATCAACAAAGGAAGTAATTGTCTCTAAAATATTGTCGCTTTGAATATGACATACCTTGGCACCCATATCTTCTGCCAGGGTAAAATATTGCAGAATTCTTTCACGGCTTTCTTTATCAAGATTATAGTGTTCAGGAGTTTCAACATAAAGCACCATCCAGCTGCTATTTTGCTCTGCAGCTTTATTAGCAGCTATGCGTAAAAGTACACCGGTCTTAGGATGTGAATCAATGCAAACTAAAACTGTAGTTTTTTTCTTTCTAATCATTCGTAAATAGATTGTGTTTAAGAGAAAACATAGACAATCGAATATAAATTTTCAATTAGGAAAACCAAAAAAGGAGCAACTCAAATTTTGTGTGCTACTTATTGTTAAAGTCATAATATTGGTTTTGTTAATTTGCAGCGTCCTGTATTTCTTCGCCCGCATCTTCAATAGACTCACCAACTTTTTCACCAATATTGCGATCTGGATCAAGCTCCTCTGCAGCTCTTTGAAAACCTTCTGAAATTTCTTCAGCAGCATCTTGCACCGGATGATCTTTATCCTTACAACCAGTTAACGCGAAAAAAGATAAAAATATTAATGCGCTTAATAGTACATAAATTTTATTGATTTATTTTATAAGGGTGTTCATTTTCAATATTCCTTACTTTTAAATTTTAATTACAAAATAAAAGAAATATTAAAGGCCATATAAAGAATCTGCATAAAATATAAGTCAAAAATATAAGCAAAGCATTAATTTATACAAAGTTAATATATTTATATATCTGAACATATCAAAATAATGATATAAGAAAGAACCATCATAAAGATGATTAGAAAAAAATTATTTAGGTTTAATCCTAAATAAAAAGGCAATATATTTTATAATAACCAGTCAGGATTAAATTATGAAAAGATCATTACTTACCGCTATAGTAACTATTTCAGTAATATTGCCGCAATATTCCTTTGCAACAAAAAATATTGATAATAAAGGAACTTTTGCAATTTCATTTGAAAATGATCTTTTTGCAGGTGACGATAGCGGCTATACCAATGGAGTGCGTATCTCATGGTTATCAGATGAAGAGGAAGCTCCTGTTTGGATGGAAAACCTTGCAAACATGATGCCTCTATTTGCTAACGAAGGAAGGCAGCGTTATAGCTTTGCTTTTGGGCAATCTATTTTTTCTCCTAAAAGCTTACATCGTCGCGACCTAATTGGCAATGACAGGCCCTATGCAGGCTTCTTATATGGAAGCGCAGGAATGTTGCGTGATACAGGAGAAGAGCTGGACAATCTCGTATTAACATTAGGTATTGTAGGGCCGTCGGCATTAGGAGAAGAAGCTCAAAATACTGCTCATCGCCTGAATAATTATTCAGAAGCACAAGGGTGGGCTAATCAATTAAAAGACGAGCCTGGTATTATGCTTACCTATGAAAAAAAATGGCGTAATATATATGAATTCAGCCCATTTGGATGGGCAGTAGATGCTACACCTCATATGGGTGGAAGCATTGGAAATGTCTACACATATGCCTCTACCGGCGCAGTTTTCAGATTTGGCTACGACCTTCCTTCAGATTATGGGCCGCCACTGATTTTGCCAAGTTTACCTGGCTCAGACTTTTTTAATCCCAGCAAAAATTTAGGATGGTATTTATTTGCAGGAATTGAAGGACGAGCCGTGGCACATAATATATTTTTAGACGGAAACACGTTCCGTGACAGCCACTCAGTTAATAAGAATAATTTTGTTGGCAGCCTCCAAGGCGGTGTTGCATTTACATTTGGTGACGCACGCCTTGCATATACTCATGTTTACAGAACAGAAGAGTTTGATGAACAGACTGAGCCTGAAATGTATGGTTCATTTAGTCTTTCATGGCGCTTTTAATTTATAATTATTTTATAGATTTTATTCCTATAGATAATGGATTTCTAACTCTTTAAATATTACCTTTGTTATTAGCATGATTAATGTAATTACAAACATTGTGATTACATTATAAGTTAATAATAATTTTAATGTTTTTTATTGTTGCCATAATAACAGCATTATTTGGATTTAGCGGAATTGCCGCAGCATCAGCTGAAATTGCACAATTTGTATTTTTTATATTTGCAGAATTATTAGTTGTTTCATTGGTATTTGGCATTATCGATAAGAAATCCGAACCCAAAATATAATCCTGAAAAAGGAAATATTCTGCAAATAAACTTTATGCTAACAATGCAATTTTCATAAACTTTTTATTAGTAATTTTATAGGATATGAAACAGCAAAAACTGTCAGCAGTCCACCACACCAAAGAGTAATGAACCATAACCATTGCTTTACTTTTGGATGACTTTTCAGCCATGTATCAGCTTTATTAATACATTGGTTCATGGCTGGATTTCCCTCTAAATGTATAATAGCAATAGCCGGTATAGGCCAGAATTAATGGCAAAGCTGGTATTACACCAATTATCATAAGAGACAAACCCGGACCTTCTGTTGCCGCATCCCAAATTGTATACTCAAAAGGAATAATCCATGGAAACAGGCTCAATCCCAGCCCTAAATAACCCATAAGAAATATACCTACGCTTAATAAAAATGGTCGATACTCACGCTCTTTTTTATGTAGATCCATCCACAACAATATAAATAAAATAGCTGTAATCAGTGGAATTGGCATTAGATAATAAAAATTGGGCAAACTAAACCAGAGCTTAGCAATACGCTCATCAATAAATGGCATTGCAATGCTAACAACTACCATAAATATACCAACAAGGAAAAGACAGTAAGACCCAACTTTGCGAGACCATTCCTGCGTAATATCCTCTGTTTTCATAATAAGCCATGTTGCACCAAGCAATGCATAGCCAAATACTACTGCAATACCTGTCATAACAGAAAAACCTGTTGCCCAGTCAAAAGGCCCGCCCGCAAAATTACGTCCATCAACCTCAACACCCTGCACAAAAGCGCCTAATATCATCCCCTGACAAAAAGCAGCGCCTAATGATCCAAAATGAAAAGCTAAATCCCATAATAAACGTTGTTTTTTACTTGCTTTAAAACGAAACTCAAATGCAACTCCGCGCATAATCAGACCAAGCAGCATAATAATTATAGGGATATAAAATGCCGGCATAAGTATGGAATATGCCAGCGGAAATGCGGCAAATAATCCGCCACCACCTAAAACCAGCCACGTTTCATTTCCATCCCAAAATGGCGCTATTGAGTTTATCATACGATCACGGCATTTATCAGATGGCGCAAGCGGAAATAATATACCAATACCAAGATCAAAACCATCAAGCAGAACATAAAGAAAAACAGCAGTTGCTATCAAAATTCCCCAAATAAGCGGTAGGTCAACAAAGCCAGAAAAATCAAACATCTATTTACCCTCCTTTGCTACTGATTCAATTACAGAAGCCTCAACACCGTGTTTATAATATTGCTCTTTATCATCTTCCTTTGTAATACCCTTGCCGATCAGCTTTAGTATATAATAACTTCCTGCACCAAATACCAATGTATAGATAACGACGAAAGAAAGTAACGACCATGCCACTTGCGGCCCTAAAATAGCCGGAGATACAGATTCAGCAGTTCTTATAACTCCATATGCTGTCCATGGCTGTCTACCAATTTCAGTTACGAACCACCCAGCAAGCAATGCAATAAACCCTGATGGCATCATCAGCATCCACCAGCCGTGGAGCCATCTTGATTCAAATAATTTGCCACGAAAATATTGAATAGCGCTGACAAGTCCAATAATAACCATCAATATTCCAAGCCCAACCATTATTCTAAAAGACCAGAAAACCCAAGCAACAGGAGGACGATCTTCTTTTTTCCACTCTTTTAAACCTTTTATCTGACCATCTTTATCATGTGTAAGGATAATGCTTGCCATTTTTGGTATAGTAACCTCAAAATGGTTCATTTCTTTTTCCTGGTCAGGAATGGCAAAAAGTCGCAAATCAGCACCTTTCTCAGTCTCCCATATACCTTCCATAGCCGCTACTTTTGCTGGTTGATGCTCTAATGTATTTAACCCATGTAAATCACCAATAAATACCTGAAGCGGAGCTACAATCGCAGCCATCATGGTCGCCATGCCAAGCATAATACGGGCTTGTTTTATATGTCGGTTATTCCATAAATAATATGACCCAACACCACCGACAACAAAGGCAGTTGTCAAATAAGCAGCCGTAATCATATGAGCAAAGCGATATGGAAATGAAGGATTGAAAATAATTTCTATCCAACTGGTTGGCATTAGTCTGCCATCTGCTGCTATCTCAAATCCTTGTGGAGTCTGCATCCAGCTATTAGCCGATAAAATCCAAAATGCAGATATCAAAGTTCCAACAGCAACGATACAGGTAGAAACAAAATGCATACGAGGACTAACCCTTCCCCATCCAAATAACATTATGCCTAAGAAAGAAGCTTCTAAAAAGAACGCAGTTAATACTTCATATCCAAGAAGTGGCCCCAGAACATTAGCAACCTTATCAGAAAATACAGACCAGTTAGTCCCAAACTGGTAACTCATTACTACTCCTGAAACTACTCCCATACCAAAACATACGGCAAATATTTTTATCCAGAATTTATATATTTCACGAAAACGCTCGTCACCGGTTTTTAGCCACCGCCATTCCAAAATAGCCAGATAACTTGCCAAACCAATAGTAAAAGCCGGAAACACAATATGGAAACTTACCGTAAAGGCAAATTGAATACGTGCAAGAAGTATAGGATCCAATACAAACATAATATTACAAAAGCTCCGTTTTTAATTTATTTAAAGCTCTAAAAAGATATAGGAACATTCAGTAAACTCCCCTTCAAGCAAAAGCTCTTTTGATAAAAGAAAATTTATGCCTAACACCAGATATATACATAAAAGGTTTCATTTACCATAAATATATACAACTAATAAAAATTTTCTAATTTTCAAGAAATATATAAAGCCCGCAGAACTATTACATGTATAAAACAAACTAAATATTGCAATAATATTTAGTTTGTTTATTCGTATACCAGATCATTTTTCATAAACTTATTGCATTTATTTATAAAATAAATATAAAGGCGTGGAAAAAATGCCAGTGGGCACGTCGTAACGAGGCAATGGCAGATGATTAATGTGGTTAACCCCCCCTGATTATCTGAGGTTGTTGTGACACAAATACTCAAAACAGTAAAAGAATTATCTAAGGATTTACTAAAAAATCCGGTTTTTGTTTTTCGTCCTGAATCACTTGAAAAATGCGTTGGTTATTTTAAAAGTCATTTTAATGCTAAAACTCTTTATGCAGTAAAAACCAATCCGGATTCTCGTGTTTTAAAATCGCTCTATAAAAACGGAATCACGTCATTTGATGTAGCCTCAATCGAAGAGGTCAGGTTCTTAAAGAAAGTACTACCAAATGCTGAGCTATATTTTATGCATCCGATAAAGCCAAGACATGCTATTTTTGAAGCTTACCACCTTCATGGAATACGTCATTTTTCTCTTGATAGCGAGGCAGAACTCGAGAAAATTTCACAGGAAACCAATGGTGCTAAGGATTTAAACTTACATATGCGACTATCCATTCCAAATAATTTTGCTGAGATTACGTTGGCAGAAAAATTTGGCGTAAACTTACAAAAAGCTCCTGAGCTAATTAAAAAAATATCAGAATATGCAAATAAAACCGGTGTCTGTTTTCATGTGGGGTCTCAGTGCATGCACCCTGACGCTTACCGTATTGCCATTAGAATGGCCGCAGAAGTAATTGAACGCTCTGGTGTACAGGTAAATTATTTTAATGTAGGAGGTGGTTTTCCATCTATTTATCCAGGCATGACACCTCCTGACTTAACAGCATATTTTAACGCGATCCATGACGAGTTTAAAGAGGTGGAAAATAGTCAGAATATGCAATTACTAGCTGAGCCTGGAAGGGCTTTAGTTGCTGAATCAACATCTCTGATTGTACGCGTAGATATGCGCAAGGGCAATGTCCTTTATATTAATGACGGAACATATGGAAGTCTGTTTGATGCTGGAACTCCGGGATTTATTTTCCCGGTACGCCTTATCTGTGATGAGCGCATTTATTCAACTGATTTAATGCCATTTAGTTTTTATGGCCCAACATGCGATTCATTAGATTATATGAAAGGCCCTTTTTATCTTCCTGAAGATATAGGTGAAGGGGATTATATTGAAATTGGGCAAATGGGAGCATATGGTCGAGCCATGGTAAAAAATTTTAATGGCTTTGCGCCAGAGAAAGATTCTATATATGTTAGCGATCCGCCGCTTATGACAATGTATACGGATAATCACTTGCCAGATGATGAATTAGAAATTATTGCAGCATAAATTTAAGGAGATAGATACTTGACTCAAGCAAGCAAAATAGAAACAACAAACGCAAAAGTTAAACTTTTAAGTAAAGAAGTAGAGCATATTGATATAACGTCTTTTGATGCACGTCCTATCATCGACAGTATGGATAAGATGTCATTTACATCACGTGATTTGGCACGTGCAACAGATATATTTAATCGTATGCAAAAAGACAAAGACTGTTCGGTAATTTTAACCTTGGCCGGCTCAACTTCTGCCGCAGGATGCATGCAGGTTTATATTGATATGGTTAAATATAACATGGTAGATGCCATTGTTGCCACTGGCGCTTCTATTGTTGATATGGACTTCTTTGAAGCATTAGGATTTAAACATTATCAGGGAAGTCAGTTTGCTGATGATAAAGAGCTACGCGATTTATATATCGATCGTATTTATGACACTTATATTGATGAAGAAAATTTACAAGCATGTGACCATGCATTATTTGAAATTGCCAATTCATTAGAGGCACGCCCTTATAGCTCTCGTGAATTTATTTATGAGATGGGTAAATGGTTAGCAGCTGGTAATGCAAAAAAAGAAGAGTCTTTAGTACAATTAGCATATGAAAAAAACATTCCGATTTTCTGTCCTGCATTTACTGATTCATCAGCTGGATTTGGTTTGGTAAAGCACCAGGTTGAGAATCCTGATAATCACATGACTATTGATTCAATTCGTGATTTTAGAGAATTAACCGATATTAAAATTGAAGCTGGAACAACTGGCTTGCTAATGATTGGTGGCGGTGTACCTAAAAACTTTGTGCAAGATACTGTAGTATGCGCAGAAGTGTTAGGAAAAGAAGTAGATATGCATAAATACGCAATCCAAATTACCGTAGCTGACGTGCGTGATGGCGCTTGCTCAAGCTCAACTTTAAAAGAAGCTTGCTCATGGGGCAAAGTTGATACCGCATATGAGCAAATGGTATTTGCCGAAGCCACTTCTGTTATTCCACTACTTGCAAGCGATGCATATCATCGTGGCTACTGGAAAGAGCGCGAGAATAAAAATTATTCAAAATTATTTAGCATAAAATGAAAACTTTAAAACCCCAACAAGCATTTTTAGGGTTGGAAGAAGAAGATGCTGTATCATATGATGAGGCTAAGGCTGTTATTATTCCGTTTGGCCTTGAAGCATCGGTAAGCTATGGTGGCGGCACAAATAAAGGGCCGCAGGCTATGATTGATGCTAGCCATGAGGTTGAATTATTTGACGAACATTTTTGGTGTGAACCTTTCCGCGAAATTGGCATTGTAACATTGGAAGAGCCAAAAATTAGTAAAGAAATTCCAGAAGCTTTAGAGCAATTGGAGAATCTGGTACAAACTGCATTAGATGATAATAAGTTTCCATTTGTTTTTGGTGGCGAACATTCAATTACAGCCGGAGCCATACGCCCATATGCTGAAAAATATCAAGATTTAGTGATTTTACATTTTGACGCACATGCAGATCTTCGTGATGGCTATGAAGGTGAGCATTACAGCCATGCTAGTGCTTTACGTCGTTGTTTGGATGACCACAGGGTTAAAAATAATGGCAGCAAATTGCAACTAGTATCATGTGGTATACGCAATATATCTGCTGGGGAAATTCCATTTTTAGAAGAAAATCTTGATCGCATACATATTTACTGGGCAAAAGACAAAAAAAACTGGGAAATTGAAGAAATTATCTCCCATGTAAAAGATAAACCTATTTATCTGACATTTGACGTTGATGGCTTTGATGCAAGTATTATGCCTGCAACTGGCACTCCGGAACCAGGCGGAATGTTCTGGGATGAAGTTATTGAAATAATTAAAAAAGCCTCTAAAGCAGGAAACATAATTGGTGCAGACATAAATGAACTTGCACCAATTGAAGGTTGGCATGCTTGCGACTTTTTAGCTGCTAAGCTTGCTTATAAAATTTTAAGCATTGCCTTTTTAGAAGATAAGTAATTTAAAATTATCGTAAAAAAGTCAGGTTACTATATATGTAATTCATATATTATGACCCATGTTTTTTACTTAGACCTATGGTCTAGTAGACCTATGGGCTACATGATTATAATGTGTAAAAATGAAAAATAGCTCCCTGTCCTATACCAAATGCGAAAGGAATGCCACGAAGAGGTGCTTGATCTGGCAACACATGTCCAAGTGATCCGCCGCAATTTCGGACTGGCGGCGTGAAACCTCTTAAGTCCCCTCTCCCTCTGGGAGAGGGTTAGGGTGAGGGCTGATTCTGGCAACACATGTCCAAGTGATCCGCCGCAATTTCGGACTGGCGGCGTGAAACCTCTTAAGTCCCCTCTCCCTCTGGGAGAGGGTTAGGGTGAGGGCTGATTCTGGCAACACATGTCCAAGTGATCCGCCGCAATTTCGGACTGGCGGCGTGAAACCTCTTAAGTCCCCTCTCCCTCTGGGAGAGGGTTAGGGTGAGGGCTGATTCTGGCAACACATGTCCAAGTGATCCGCCGCAATTTCGGACTGGCGGCGTGAAACCTCTTAAGTTCCCTCTCCCTCTGGGAGAGGGTTAGGGCGAGGGCTGATTCTGGCACAAGAACGATGGCCAGCGCCCCCACCTTTCTCTCAAATATAAAGTTGCTTTTCGATTTTAGAAAAGATACAATGGTTTTAGTGAACCAAAAGAGAATGCCATGAAAGCCATAAAACGCCAATTACAGCCCTTAATTTTGGAGGCTTTAGAGTCTTTTCCTGTGGTGTATGTCAATGGTCCGCGTCAGGCTGGTAAAACAACATTGGCAAAAGAACTGCTGGCAAAGGACTTTAAAGCGAAGTTTATCACCTTTGATGACACGTTGGAGCGCGCTGCTGCCATGCGTAATCCTTTTGGCTATGTGCAGGAATCCGGCACGCCGCTGATTATTGATGAAGTGCAGATGGTGCCTGAATTATTCCGACCTCTGAAAAAACTAGTGGATGAACAACGTCAGGACGCATTGCGCGGCGAGGCTTCCGCCAATGGTCACTATCTGCTAACAGGCTCGGCGAATCTGATGGCAATTCCCGAACTTGCCGATGCGATGGTTGGGCGCATGGCAACCTTAACCTTATTGCCGCTGAGTGTTGCGGAAGTTATCGGCAAACCATCCCATTTTCTGGAGCGGTGCTTTGCAAAAGATTTTAGCGGAATTACAGCTAAAACCGCATCTCTGACCGCAATGATACGTCAGGCTACTTTTCCTGAACTCACCCACATGTCTGATAAAATGGCCGGAAGCTGGTTTAAAAACTATATCCAGAAAATTACGCTGGAAGACCCTCGCCATATTTATAACCTTGAAAAAGCCGAATATATGCCAGTGCTATTGCAATCACTTGCAGCGCGTGCAGGCAATCTGATTAACGATGCCAGCATTGGCCGTGAAATTGGTATTAATGCCGTGACCACACGCAATTACCGTGGCTTGTTGAATAACACCTTTGTCACCAACAGCCTGAGGCCGTGGTATCGCAACATTACAAAACGGCTGGTGAAATCGGAGAAAATCTACTTCCACGACACCATGTTGCTGTGCCATTTGCTGCAATCAACGCCGGAAGATTTGGCAAAAAGCCAGCCACAGCGCTTTGGGCATGTGCTGGAAAACTTCGTGCTGTCGGAGTTAACCAAAGCGAATCATACCAGCGGCGATAATGTTGACATCAGCTTCTATCGCACCAATGATGGCCGAGAGATTGATTTCGTGCTGGAGCGTCAGCACAAGCTGGTAGCTGTGGAAGTTAAAAATGCAGAAAATATTACGGACAAGGATTTGGCTGGCATTAAAGAATTACAGCAGGCCACGGGCAAAGACTTCCTGTGCGGCATCGTACTTTGCAATACTCCTCGCGTTATCGCTTACGATAAAGATATTTATCTGCTGCCGTTCAATGCGTTGTGGCAATAGCTGGTAACACCTCATTTTAACCCCCATAATCAAAAGGTACTCCCGTGGGGTCCCCCCTGCGAGTACGCCGAGGGCGCGGCGTTTTACTAGGAATAAATTCTAAAAAAGCATTTCGTTTCGTTTTCTCGGCCTGTGAATTAAGCAATATCAATAGCTTATGAGGGAAGATAGCAAAATGGGGCATCTGGAGGCATTTCGTTAAAAGGTCGGCGAAGGTAATGCCGTTTTTGGCACGGTGAATAATTCTTGGTAATTGCTCAGATTTTTTTGAAGTCGTTTATTTTTGGGTAGGCTTTGTGATATATTATATTCGGAATGTCACACGCATCGAGTTGAGCCATAATCAGGTTTTCTTTTAGCTGCTTGCTTTCTTCATCTGATAACGAAAAAGTAAAAGAATATTTGAAACTCTTTTTTGGCTTTGTAGTTTTTATCACCATCTCTACGGAATATTCACCACTATCCCAGTAAAATGATCTATCCATTATATCCTTTATTTCTAGGTGGATAGGACTGGTTGGTTTTTCGCTTTCAAGATCATTAAATTCTTTAACCTTATATATTCTTTTCTCTGGCGGCACTTGCTCGGGTTGCGCAGAAACAAATTCACGAAATTTACTCTGGAGGTCTATTAAATGATTAAAAAAACGCCCTTTTGTTTTTTGATCACCAAATGTTAGCAGGCCTTGCAATATGTTATCTTTAAATAGTGGAAATGGGTATGCGGGAGATGCGCTGCCTGCATCCCTTCCAAGAACTGTAGATTCCCAAAGTTCCCAAAAGAAATCATGCTCAGCATTATCTGTAAGTCGTTTAACATTAATGCTTATTGCATTAATAAAATGTTTTCTGGCAATAGATTCTAACGTTCCATCCACACTAAAACGAGGCCCAAGGCATGTAAACCCTACTATAATGCGTTCCCGTGGGTGAAATTCTAAAGTTCCTTTGAAATACTGCCACACTTTCTGAATCTCCGGGCGAATAAGTGCAAGAAACGCTATTGCTGCTGTAGCAATAATCGCGGTTTGAACGTATGGTTGAAATGGATCTGGTAGATTCGTGGTCATGTCTGCAAAATAACGGTAACGCCTTTATATTTCAAGAGGAATGTAAATTCCGTCCATTCGATATGCGATTTTGAAGACATGAAGTCGAGCATATCATTGCTTGCGTGAAATGTCTGCTAAGTTGTGGTACTGGTATTTTTCACATATTTCTTATAAAAATACCAGCTATTCGGGTCTTTTCTATACCGCTTCTCCAACTCTTTTTCGATAGATTCCTTATGCCTGCCATAATAACGCAGGATAATATCTTCATCGGTTTCAGATAATTTTTCCTCCTTCTTTTCTTCCGTCTCCTTTTTGGCCGATTTCAGAGCATCCAGTTTTTCAATGAATTTTAGCACATTGGTCATCATGCGTTGATCACCCTTGAGTGCTTCATTAACCATGCTCTTGATTAATGCTTCGCCTTTGGTGATTTTACTACTAACATTTCCCTCTTTAGCATCAATGGTTTTATCCAGCTCTTTTAGCAACTGCTCCAAAATGCTGTCATCCGTGATTTTATCGGATTTCTTAGTTTTCTTAGGCATGTTTGTTTCCTTTATTTTTGTTGTTGAATTTTCTTGAATTTGACTATCTTAAGCGGGTATAAATGAGAGCATGATGAATGACCTTTTTACATTAGATAAACAAACCGTTCAGATCGCCCCCGGTGCAGTGTTGCTGGAAAGGTTTGCGCTTGATAATGAAACTGAAATACTTCAGCAGATTGAGCATGTAATTAGCCTTGCCCCATTACGTAACATGGCTACGCCATGGGGGCGCTTTATGTCAGTTGCCATGACTAATTGCGGCTCACTAGGTTGGGTATCTGATAAAAAAGGTTACCGTTATGAAGAATGTGATCCAGAATCTGGCAAACAATGGCCTGCCATGCCGGATGCGCTCATGCAACTTGCACAAAGTGCCGCAAGTGAGGCTGGATACGATAATTTCAAGCCGGATGCCTGTCTGATAAATTGCTATGTGCCCGGTACGAAACTATCTCTGCATCAAGATAAGGACGAAGTTGATTTTTCCGCGCCAATCGTTTCAGTATCGCTTGGGCTTCCTGCAACCTTTTTATTCGGTGGATTGAAACGTCAAGACCCCACGCAAAAAATTCCACTTCATCATGGCGATGTGGTGGTGTTCGGCGGCCAGTCACGTCTTGTCCATCATGGTATTACGCCTTTGAAGAAAGGGAACCATCCTCTGCTCGGTGAACGAAGGATTAATCTCACTTTTCGGAAGGCAAGTTAGTTACCATTTTGAATCTTATTAAACGTCTTTTTTGTTTCGGCGCACACGACTTCCTTGCCTGTAAAGGCCTGCCAGCGCCTGATTGCAGCATCCACAAATTTTGGTTCATATTCCATGCCATATAATTTTCTTCCTGTTTTTTCTGCGGCAATGATAGATGTTCCACTACCGTTGAACGGATCAAGAACAAGACTGCCAGGCTTTGAACAATCCAGCATCATATCAATAAAAATTGATACCGGCAAAACGGTTGGATGCATTTTCATCAAATCGTTTCTGCTCTCTCCGGTTACCGGGTCTTGGAAAAAACTGGTTGCTGAAGGGTAGTCCCATACATTTGTTCTGAATCTTCCATCTTCTCCGAGACCAAAATTATTAATATGAGGCTCATCGCCATTTTTAAACACAAAAACCAAACCGTATTTACTACGATAAAATGTTCCCATTCCTGCGTTGGGTTTATTCCATACGCATATGTTTTTTAACTCCGTATAATGCTGTCTTCCTGCGTTGTGCATGGCATACATATTCCGCCAGTTTATAAACACGTAATGAATAGAACCATCCTTGCTATATTCGGCCAGATTCTTAAATATACCGGCTAGAAATTCAGTATACTCCTCTTCTGACATTTCACCATAACCCATAGCAAACGGTTTATGAATGGATGGTTTGCGATCTTTGTTAGTTGCGCCCAGCTTTACATTATAGGGTGGATCACCGACTACCATATCTGCCTTTAGATTCCCCATAAGTTGTTTGTAGTTTTCAGTATCTCTTGAATCGCCACACATTAATTTATGTCGGCCTAAAATCCAAATATTTCCCGACTTTGTAACAACAGGCAAATCTTCTGATGCTTGTAATATTTCTTCCAGATTTTCTTCTTCACCCTCTGCTGCAGTATCTTCACCTATAATAAAGTCTATATCATTAATACTGAAACCGGTAATATCTAGGTCAAAACTTAAATCCAGTTCTCCAAGCTCCTTAAATTCCAGTGCCAGCATCTCTTTATCCCATTCGGCATTTTCCGTGAGCTTATTATCGGCAATGAGAAAAGCGCGCTTCTGAGTGTCGCTTAGATGTTCAATGGAGATGGTCGGAATTTCCTCAATCCCGAGCTCTTTGCAAGCCAATACTCGCCCATGCCCAGCAATAATATTGTTTTCACCATCTATAAGAATAGGGACATTAAAACCAAACTCTTTAATAGAGGCGGCAATCTGTTTTACCTGCTTTTTATCATGGATTTTGCTGTTCTTTTTATAAGGTTTAAGGTCTACGATTAAACATTGTTCAACGCGTAAGAATGGGTTCACGGAAGTTTTCGTGTTCATGGTTTTCTCGTATTTTGGATAATAAAAAACCCTCCGGCTGGCGGAAGGTTTGGCATTTTAAGGGTAACCGGACACAAAATCCTCACCCTACATTTTTATACTATAACATACCAGATAGGGTTTATGGAAGTCCCGGAGGGAAATATTTTTTAAGTTTGGCGTTTAATATTGAAACGAATTTTACAAGAGAGCCTCAAGTAACAGTAACAACATTACTGTATAAAACTATTGACTTCAATCAAATCGGCATTCACACCAGGCTGGACGGCGGCGGCTACCGCCTGACATTCCCCTCTAAAAAATCTGGCCAGCAGCAATTCCAGATTTTCCACCCAATCCGCAAGGATGTAGGCGCGGCTATTGAACGCGCCATTTTTGACAAACTGAAAGATGTAATGAGCAAAACTAATGATAGATACGATTGTGTTAACCCTGAACCGACGGCAATTTAGCGTTACCGGGCCAGACAGGTTCACGCCCTCGGCGCGCAGCGTGCTTGACCCGATGTATTATCCGCGTGGGGCAAATGGGCGGGTGAGTTGCATTATTTGCCAGCTATGGTTCTAGCTACCTTGAAAAGCAGGCTAGGATTTTAAAGGAGTTTGATTTAGAGTAAGAAAAATTAAAATTTAAAAGATGCAATGAGTTATGGAAAATACTAACCTAATAAGGCTTACAAATCGTATTGGATACAATGAAATTAATAACCTTATTGGGAGGCTTCCTGAAAAGGCAGGCATCACACAACAAGATTATCGAAACTGTGATTTTGAAATAAAGAAGCAAGAGGTATTATATTTAGCTTCATTGTTCAATTCAGAACTCGAAATACTCAAAAAAGAAATTATTGCGAAAGGTATTAAAGCATCTGAGAAATGGTACGTAAATAATAATTTCTTCAAAGCTCAAACACTATTACATTCGTATTTTGCCTTTTTGCGCTCATACATAGAGAATGTGGTCGATTTTATTGTGCTTTACCTTAAGGATTTACAAGAAAGGGATGTAGTAGTTGGAAAAATTGAACGTGGTGATAAAGGGCGTTTCAAGAATCTAAGCAGACTTAATATTGGAGAAAAAGATTTAGAAAAAATAGCATCCATTCGTAATGCAAAATTTCATGGTAATAATATGGATTACACACTGGCTTTTAACGCTATTTCTAAGAATGATTTAGAATTTTGCCTCATTGGTACAGAGTACAAAGAGTTAAAACCACCCGTAGAAAAAGAAGTGTTATATTATAAAGATTTAGTAGAAGTATGTGAAATTGCCTCTCAAATACCACAAAAGTTTTCAACTTATATAGATGATTTATTATCTATTACATAAAATCACATGGTTTGCCTTGTAGATGATCCAAATACCGAAAAGAAAACAGTGGTGATTGATAAAGAGCGTGCCTATCTGGTACGACGGGTGTTTGAGGAATACGCCACCGGTGCTTACTCTATGGCGATACTCACCAAGAAAGCCAGGGAATGGGGGTTGCGGAATAAATCAAAAAGTGGTGGGCCACTCCTACGCAACCAGATTCATCAAAT
>JAOIVE010000021.1 GCA_028223895.1 Rickettsiales bacterium | reverse complement strand
AAAATGCAGCAAATGTCGGATCTGATCTTGAGTTCCGGCAAAAAGCATATTTTAATTTAGGAATTGCTTTATATAATCTATCTGAGCTCGAATCAGATCAAGATAAAAAAGTAGCCTTATTAGATAAGGCAGCAAAAGCAAATGAAAATGCAGCAAATGTCGGATCTGATCCTGAGTTCCGGCAAAAAGCATATTTTAATTTAGGAGTTGAATTACAAATTCTATTTCAACTTACACAAGAACAAGAATTAATAGAAAAGTCAGAAGCCAGCCTTTTATTAAGCGCGGTATCATATAAAGATACTGATTCTATTGAAATAATTTTAGCAAAATATAATAATAATATGAAGGATTTGAGCAATCTAAATCTCGAGCCCAATAAAATATTAGCCTATAAGATGCGTAGTTTATTTATAAATAGCCGCTCGCCGAATGGTAACACAACCCTAACAGACACCCAGCTGCTAATAAATAGCTATCTTATAGCATTAGGTGTTGTTACGCCGGATGAAGATTATATTAAAGAACTTTCTACTAAGATAAATGAGGAGACTCGTAAGGTTGATGATAAAGGTAATATTCAAGAAATTGACATATTCAAATTTATTGACTCTCAAATCAGGAACCTGGTTGCTGGTGAAAATGCGCGGACACGCATTAAAACTGCAGATATATTAACTATAGTAGGCCCCATGCTGACAGCAATTGTGGATAAATTAGATGAGGGGCCATTATCTGGATTAGATGAAAAGGCTAAAGAGGTTTTTAGAAAAGCAAAGAAACGCTGCATTAATATACCTTTTCCTAAATTATCTGAAAGTATTCTAGATAATATTGCCTTTAGTAATCAACAAAGAAGATCTCAAGATAAATTATCTCAAGAACAAGAAAAAGAAATTAAGAGTCTTGCGGACAGAATATTAGGTGCATGGAAAAAAGAACATTCTGAAATAACTCAAGATGTCGAAACCCAGAAACGTGTAGAAATAGAACAAAAGCTTTCGACAATATGGCCTGAATATGAAATTTCCGTTCCTTCAATTCAGAGCAGTTTTTTAAAGAGAATCTTAATTTCTGAAGAAGAAAGAAGTGAAAAAGAAATAAGAGATTTTCTTGATGTAACCGATAAATTGCTGAAACTTGAGCCATTACCGGAAATAATGCAAACTCAGGAAACTGAGCACTCTCATGTGAGTACAGTTGAAAGCTCGAGAATGAGTACAACGCCAGCAATTGGTGGATAGAAAAGTAGAATTTTAATTATTATAAATAGGTGAGGTCAGATAAAACAGCGCCTCACCTGTTTATAAAAAAATTATTCGCCCATTTCATCTTCATGACTACTATCATCATGAATTTCAAAGCCTTTTTTCTTCATGCAATTATTTAAAATTTCTTGCCAGTTATCATCATTGCTTTGCTCTTCAGCCATTTCATGACATTGATCGTAAGCCATATCATATGCGTTATCATTGCTATCTTCAGTGTAATCTTCCTGAGCTAATGCAGGCAATGCCATAGTAGCAATAAAGCCACAGAAAATAATATTTTTAAGGTTTTTTAGAGTCATTTTTTATCCTGTTTTTAGGTTGTTTTAAGAGTCCAGATTACTGCTTTTAAAAAGAAAAAACTTGATAGCGGTCAAGTTTCTAAAATGCTTTATAAGGTGATAATTTTTTATTGGCAGGTTTATTATTGTTGCTAGCACTTATATTATTGCATATCTTGATGATTTAATAGATTTATAAAGAATTTTTATGAATAATTCCTGGCAAAAAATTCAGCAGTTTGATGGAGAGTTAGTTGGTATTATTAAGGATTTTTTATTGTTAAATCCTTTAAGCTGGCCAAAGGAAGACATGTATTCTTTCTTGAATAACTGCAAAAAGAAAAATCTTAAATTACCTGATATAAATTATCCAAAAATTGACTATAGCGATAAAATAAAACAGCTTTGTGCATTTATTAACAAGCTGGAAAAGGAGCAAGAGCCAGCTTTAGTCTTTTTAAAGGAAACTGCTGATAGTTATTTAAGCGCCTATCGTATTTTACAGGGAGTAGGCACAAAGGATGTTACTGAATTTTCAAGGAAATTATATGGTAGTCCAAGCGATAAATTAACAGGCTACACAAGGCGTAGCCAGGATATTGCCCGATATTTCCTGCGTATAGTTGATCAATATCATTTTGCTTTGCCAGAGGAAGAACTAATATATAGCGCAAGTCAGTTTCGTGATGCTTTATTTAAAAATATAAAAAAATATATTTGTCCAAAGAAAGACCCTATCTCAGTTACGGTAGATGAAGTTATATCATCAAGAGCGGCGGCTGGTTCAAATTATGTAAAAATTCGCAAAGGCGCGCGTTTTTCTGAAAAAGATTTAGACCAGCTATTTCACCATGAGGTTATGATTCATACATTGACCTATATTAATGGGCGCAAGCAGCCAATATTAAAAATATTAGGCTATAATGCACCCAGAACCACTGCAACGCAGGAAGGTCTTGCCGTTTTTGCCGAATATATAAATCTGTCGATAGAAATGGTGCGCCTGAAAAGAATTGCCTTACGTATCATTGCAATTGGAATGGCAGAAAAAGGTGCAGATTTTATTGATTTATATAAGTTTTATCTAAAAAATGGCCAGAATGAGGAAGAAAGTTATTATTCTGCCATGCGAATTTTCCGTGGCGGCTATCCTAAAGGTGGAATAGTATTTTATAAGGATAATGTTTATTTGCGTGGTCTTATTGAAGTTGGTTCTTTTTTAAAACATGCTATGCATCAGGGATTTATTCACGATATTAACCTGCTATTTTGTGGAAAACTCACAACAAGTGACGTGTTGAGACTAAAGCCTTTTGCATCTGAAGGCGGTATTATTGACTCTGCCTATCTTCCTGAGTGGGTAACGCGCAGTGGCGAGCTTGCAGCCCATCTTGTGGTAAATGATCTGACTGAACGGTTTAAATTAAAGGGTTAGTGTTATTGCATCTAAACCATGTAGCAATGCTATAGCGCGTGCGATGAGTGGCAATAACTTCATGTGGTATCTGTTCACTAAGAAAAACAACCATATTTCCCCAGGACGGAACTATTGATTCAAATGGGGTTTTGCTGCTTTCGTCTTTATAGAGGTTTAGCAAGCCGCCATCTTGTTTTTTCCAGTTTTTATTTAAATAAATCACCATTGAAACTATACGATTTTTTTGCCCTTTAAAGCTATCAACATGGCGTTTATAAAAATCACCTTTGCGATAAACAGCGTAATGTGATTCAACATCAAACAGGCCTAGCATTAGATTCTGATTAAGCTGGAAACGAAATTCCTCAAGCTTTTCCTGCAACTGGACCTGTGCCAGAGTTTTGCCTTCTATCCAATGTATTTTATCACTTCTGATATTTTTGCGTATAATATGCTCATCACCCCTTCCTATGCCGGCTGCTTGCAGAGCAAAATCCTTATCAAGCGCATATATTTCTTTATAAAGAGAGCGTAGTAATCTATCTGGCAAAAAATTATCTATATACGCACAGCCATTTTCAGATAGTTGAGTGCATATTTTATCAATATTAAATATTTCAGGCTGCGCATTCTGCATCTGCAGTTGCGGCTTGTTCAACATTTTCTTCGAAATAGTTTTCATAACGATCTGTCGCTGATTTTAATATTAATTGTAATAATTCCTGATAGCTATAGCCGGCAAATTCTGCCATTAAGTTAAGCTTACCATCCCAGCACCATCCAGGATTTGGATTAACTTCCAGCAATTTTATCTGACCATTTTTAGATGCTCTAAAATCAAATCTTGCATAATCACGGCAGCCGGTACGCTCAAATAACTTAGTTGATGCATCGACCAGTTTGCGTTCAGTTTCTAAATCAAGATTAGCCTGTTTATATGTTATATCATTCCAATATTGTGACTCTGGAAGCCACTTTGATTCATATCCCAATATTTGCGGAAGATTCTTTGGTAATTTGCTATAATCAACTTCCAGCACTGGCAGGATAGTATAGTTACCCTGATTACCAATAACTCCTACGCTATATTCTGCGCCATTTAGAAATTCCTGTATAAGTACAGGCGTGTTAGGCAATTTTTCGCGCAATATATCAAGATATGAAATTAATTCCTCGGCATTATTTACCACCGCATCCTTAGTTATACCAATAGAGCTATCACCATAATTAGGCTTCAAAATAGCAGGAAAAATAGAAGGTATTGAAGCTGCCTGATCGCTTGGGTCATAATATGTTTCTTCAGGTACAGAAATATCCAGACTCATAGCTAGTGCACGGATTATTGATTTATTATAGCATAAACCAAGGCATGAAGGCGCAGCTCCGCTATAAGGTATGTTTAACATTTCCAGCAACGCCGGAACATGTAATTCCTTAAAGGCATCATTTTGGTAACCTTCATCGCAAAAATTTAATATAAATGTTTTTTGATTGGGCTGTAATCTACGCATGAAAGATGCATGATTATCTATGTAATTAAAGTGATAGCCTTCAATATTTTCAAGAGTATTTTTCAGCCTGTCAACTGTCTCTAAATCTTCTGCATTAAATGTTCCACCTTTTTTTATTGTATCTGCAAGACGAGGATCACCCAGAAGAACCGTTACATTGCGATCATTATGCTTTTTCTTCTTTATCAATTGTTTTTTAGGAGCTGTTGCAGTGACAAATAAACGGTTTGCCATCATTCCTAAATCATGATTGCGAGTAGATAATGTTTCTATATTATTATGAAGAGCAATATTTGTGAATGATACTCTTTCCAAAAGTTCTTTAATTTGTGATTCATCATATAAGCGTTCGGCATAAAACTGATCGGCTATAACTCCTTTTTCAGCATGAACAATAACTTCGCGCGAGATAATACGCTTATTATCTGATGATAAAGAACGCTCTCTGCATACAAAATGATCCTGATCAATCCATTCCCATGAGCGTGGTTCAAATGATTTGCGCATCCACGCTCCGTCAGTAATATCAAGGGCAATCCTACCTTGTGATATTAATACTTTTTTTACGGCCTCAAGTACCTCAACATCGTCTTCTTCGCGTTCGAAATAGCCAAATGAATTGCCCATTAAGTAAATTACATCCTGACTATTTTCGCCAATACGAAATTTACGCGCATCTCCTTCAGAAAATTGAACAGGAAGATTTAAGCTTGCGGCACGTTTACGCGCAAGACGAACTAGATAACGAGAGCGATCTACACCTGTTACATTTGTAAAGCCACGCTTTGCAAGCTCCAGAGAATGACGTCCCTGACCACAGCATAAATCAACAATGCGATCATCTTTTTTTAAATCCAGGGTTTGAATGAGAGTATCTACATCACGATGTGTATTATCGTTATTTTCAACAACATCACCATCAGTTTTTAAATAAAGAGAATTGAAAAGACTCTTCCACCATTCAGATGGCAAGTGACGCTCAAGATCAGAAACTGGCCCAAGAGTACGCCCTGGAAGGTTATTATTTTGTTTTTGCATGAATACTTCTCAATAATATTTTTGACTATTAATTATATTAAAGAGCCTGCAATTCCTTGACCGCAATCAATATTTACTAAAGGAGCAAAAATTAAGAATAATTTGTTATGCTTATGGCGTGGCGATTAGAAATATCTGGCAATGCGCAGCTGCATGTGATTGTCTTTTCTGAAACCTGCTTCTGGGTCTGTGTGTTTTATATTGGCAGATATGCGCGCGTCAAATTCAACCTTCCAATTATTGGATATTCTTCTTTCAGCTTCAAAGAAGAAAAACATTCCATGCGTATTATTATCAATAGAAGCTCCGCCTAAAATTGCTGTATCTTCTATATCGTTAAATGTCAGCCTTACGCCTGCAAATATATCATTATCTGCAAATGTACCAGGCGCCTGCCCACTTCTATCATCAAACTGATATTCGGTAAGTATTCCTAAATCCATATCGCTTCCGGCAATTGCATATAAGGTATATTCAACTCCGCCAGTTGCTGCGGCAAAGCGCCTTCCATGCCCGGTTCTGGTCATTGCTTCTAACTTCCACAACCAGCCTTCTTTTGTATATTGCAGATCTATACTGGTTTGATCTATAAGATCATAATGAGGGTTGAATATATCCTGCCCATCAGCATTTCTTGATTCTATAAATACAGGCTCGCGGCTTGTTCCTGAAAAGTGAGAAAGACCAATATCCCAATCGCCGATGATTTTGGTATAGCGAACAGCAAAATCTGGGTGCCATTCTTTCTGGCTTGCATCATATGTTGTAATATCAGTTTCAACCGGTTTTTCTGAACGAAGCCTTCCATCAACACCGGCAAAAGTTCTTTGCCTGAAATATGGTAGATAAAACAGGCGTAAATTTCCCCATTCTTTAAATAATCCAAATTGCAACATTGGTTGACCAAGCTTATCTTCTCCGTCAAAATCTTCAACGCCATCAGTTTGATTTATAATATCCACCAAATGATTAGATTCAGTAACTCCCCAAAAGACTCTGCTTATTCCAGCCTTAAATTCCCATTCACTATTTGCACGCACCCAGTCTAGTTGCCTTATATCAAAGTGATTTCTCTTATCGTCATAAAAGTCAATTCTGGCAAAAGGACTAAAGGTAAAAATATTTTTTTCATCCTCAGTCACATGATAATATTCAGGCTCTACAACCAAAGAAGGGCCGTTGCTCATTTTTTGCTGGGAAAATGCAGGCGCTTTAAGAAACAATCTGTTATCCAGAGCAATAAAGCCTGTCAACTCACCTGCATTAGCCGATTTGATAATAAATATAAATATGAATAATGAGCATATAAAACGCATTATTTTACTCTTTTTAGATTAGCCTGTGTAAAATCACTATCTTGAAGGCCAACATTAAAGCGATAGTTTTTCCAGGCTATTTCAGTACTTTTGCCAGTTTGATGATTAACCATCAAAAATTTATCAGCTCGCCAATATTTTCCAAGATATTGCTTATATCCCTCATAGGTAAGAGTTTTTAAAAGCTCGCTTTTACGATCATAAAAATCAATCTTTATCGGACGAAATTCTTTTGTATCTATCCATGCGACCTGCTTTGTATATCCTGAATATTCATATGCAGGGTAGCGCTCGACGACAAAACATTCCATCTTGCCACATGCCTCTTTGCGCAAATATTTATAGGTATATTTCTCTACTTCCTGAGAAGAAATATCTTCATAGGCAAATTCACTACCAACAAAAGGACCTGACTTATTTTTCGAAGATATACGCTTAACACGCTTTAAAGATGGTAGATATAGCCACTGATCGTCAGGCTCAAGTATCTTTGAGAATGTAAGAAATGCCGTGCCTTTTACATCACGTGGATTATCAAATATTATCAGAGATTTATCGCCAACTGAAGGATCTGTAACTTCTAATGTTTTATTGCGCTGTGTACGCTTTATTTCCTGACCATGCGCATTGCGCAATGTCATATCCAGATCAACTTCCATATCACCAAAACCAAAATCGCGAGCATCAGCCTCAATTGCAATAGCTTTTCCCTGCTCTTCAGGGGTAGATGCACTTGCTAAAACTTCATCGGCGCTTTTGGCAAAAACACTTCCTGATGATAGTAAGAATATCGATATCGCAGTAATTATTTTTTTCATTTTCTAATCCTTTTTATTTATAATATGAGATTATATAAATTATTTAGAGCTCTCTTTTTTCTTTTTATCTAGCAGCATAAGCAATGGAGGCAGAAGGAAAAAATCTGCAACTAAAGCACAGCCAATAATAACTGCTGTTAACATACCCATAAGGCTATTCATCTTAAATGCAGAAAGCATTAATGTTCCAAAACCAAATATAAGTACAAAGCTGGTAACAACCAATGCTGAGCCTACAGTGTGAAATGCATATTGAACAGCATCTTTTGCCCCCAATCCCTTTTCTTTAAGCGCGCGATTATATTTACTCAAGAAATGAACCGTATCGTCAACTATGATTCCAAGTGCGATAGAGGTTACAAGCGCAACTGCCATATTTACCTGCCCGATCAGCAGAGCCCAAAGGCCAAATCCCATTATTGGAGGAACAAGGTTTGGTATAAGGCTTATAAAGCCAAGTTTCAGGCTTCTTAGAGATATCATTATGATTAAAGAAATAAGAAGCAGTGCAACAAAATTTCCTTTCATCATTGAATTTATGTTGCGATCAGCGATATATGCAAACATAACTGATGGGCTTGTAGCTTCAGTATGCATATATTCAGGAGTATTATCCTTTAGCCACTGCTCGCTTTTATCCTTAAATTCACGAATCTCACGCGTTGAAATATCGCCATTTAATATCACAGACACGCGGCTTGCGGATTTATCAACATTTATACGATCAGTTAAATCCAAACCATATGGAAGTGAAAATTCATATAATAGCAAATATTGGGCGGCCATCTGGCGATTATCAGGAATAATGTGCCATTTTTCATTATCACCATGCATATTACGATTCAGACGTTTAAATATGTCTGTAACGCTATAAACATGAGTTACTTGGGGTTGTTTGCGTAACCATTCTGTGTATTTATCAAGACTTTCAAGATATTCAGGCTCGCTTACAGCATTGGCAGAACCAGCACCAACTGAATATTCCATACGGTAAATTCCGGTTAAATTATCCATCAAAAATTGTGAATCAGCCTTAAATGATATGCTATCATCAAAATATGAGAGCCACTGGTCATTCACATCAAGTCTTGGGATCATTATTCCCAGAAAAATAACGGATGTAATCATTGTAGCTAAAAGAATTTTGCGCTTTTTAACAACAAATGATCCAAGCCTATCCATTAAGCCTTTTGATTTTCCGTCTTCATATTTGATTTTACAGGATATTGGCAAAATACTTAATATCGCAGGTAGGAATAATACAGAAAATATAAATGCTGCCATAACACCAACTGCGGTCATATTTCCTAAATCATGAAATGGAGGAGCGTCAGAAAAATTCAGCGCCATGAAGCCTATAGCAGTTGTGATGCTGGTAAGGAATACAGGTTGAAAGTTTATGCGTAAACTTTCAATAATAGCTCTGTTTTTATCCATACCCTGCTGCATAGATTTAAGCATTGATACAATAATATGTATGCTATCTGCAATTGCCAGAGTTAGAATTATTGTAGGCGCAGAAACCGAAGGAGGAGTAAGGTGTATTCCTGCCCATCCGGCAAGGCCCATTGCTGTCATAGCAGAAAATGCAATTACCAGTAAAGTTGCAATAGTTGCAAGAATGCTACGTAAAAACACCATCATTGAAACCAATAAAACCAAATACATCAATGGAATTAAAGTGCTCATATCTTTCATTGAAGCTTCAGAAAATGCATTATTTAAAGAAACCATTCCAGATGCGTGCATCTCTATGTCAGGATAGTTGTTCTTAAATTTTTCCAGTAATTTTTCAGCTGCTATAGCGGTTCTTGGAACTTCATCAATAGATTTTTCCGGGAAGTTAAAAGTAACATTAACTCCGGTTGTCTTGCCATCAGCAGAAATTGAATTATGAACCAGCAAAGGCTCTGACATAGCAATATTGCGTATTCTATTGAAATCTGCGGAAGTCAATTCATAAGGGTCTCCTTCAACCAGATCGACAACTGTAAGATCATCGCCTTGAGCATAAGTATGCTGATAATTAGTAATTGAATCAACACGGCCTGAATATGGCAATTTCCACGATTCAGCTGTTAGCTCCTGAACTGCCTGCATAGTTTCAGCAGAAAAAACATTCCCGGATTTAGGTTTTAAAGCAAAAGTGATATTATCAGTTTTTGTGTATACTCTTTGTAATTCGTCAAATGCCTTTAGCTGAGGGTTTTCTTTGCTAAAAAATACTCGATAATTTGTATCAAAGACTAGCCTGCTAGCACCGCTTGCCATTCCAAAAACGCTTAAAATAACAAGTAGAATTACTATCCAGCGCCATTTTATAACCCATCCGCCGAGTGAAGCTGCCAAATTATCTATTTTGCTCATAAGCCAACCTTTTTAATATACTTTATTGTGAAATGATTTTATAAGTTTAAGCGTTCTTTTTAGCAAGTAGGCACTATTTTGATATGTAGTTACTTTATGTATACTATAGTTGATTACAAAGGTTTTTATCATGAAAGAAAAGATAGATTATAATGAATGCCCTATCGGTACTGCGATAACTATTATCGGAGGCAAGTGGAAAATCCCAGTTCTTTATAATTTGCGCGATGAAACATTGCGCTTTAATCAATTACAAAAAGCATTGCCGCAAGTAACGCAAAAAATGCTCACGCAGCAATTAAGGGAATTAGAAAGAGATGGCCTTATATCGCGTAAAATATATGCGCAAGTGCCGCCAAGGGTTGAATATACTATAACTCCTTTGGCAAAAAAACTTGAGCCAATATTAGATGCATTATGCCATTGGGGTAATGAGTATCAGAAAAATAAAGACGTAAAAAATAAGGTTTCAGCCTGATATGGGTCAAAGTGAAAATATAGATATTATCCATTCTTTAATATTGCTGGTATTTATTGGCAGCAGTTTGGTTGTGCATTTGCGTAGTAATCCTGGCACCACTTTAAGAAATATTTCAATATGGATGGTGATATTATTTACAATTATATTGGCATATAGCTTCAGGCATGATGCAAAAAATGTAAAAAACAGAATTGTTGGAGAATTATTTCCATCATCTGCAATAAAAAATAATGATGGCTCGATTAGCTTTCGCAAAGCCGCAGATGGTCATTATTATATAAAAAGCAAAATAAATAATTCTGAAATATTATTTATGGTTGATACAGGAGCTAGCGACGTGGTTCTTTCAAAAAAAGATGCTGTAAAACTTGGAATTGATGTCAGTCGTTTAAACTATACAAAGGTTTATAATACCGCAAATGGTATCACATATGGCGCGCCTGTTACAATAAATCAGATTGAAGTTGGAGATATATTTCTTACAAATGTACAAGCTTCTGTAAATAAGGCGGAAATGGATAAATCATTGCTTGGAATGAGTTTCCTGCAAAGACTTAGTGGATATGAAGTGCGTGGTGATATATTAACTATATTTTCTGAAAATTAGATTATTTTAAATGAAAGATTGCTAATGGTTGAAATTGGAAAAACCTCTATTTTGCCGGTAATAAGGCAGGTTGATTTTGGGTATTATCTAGATGGTGATGATTTAGGAGAAATACTTATACCCAAACGCTATGTTCCTGAAAAATGCAAGGAAGGTGATGAGCTGGAGGTTTTTATATATCTTGATTCTGAAGACAGATTAATTGCAACTACGGAAATTCCATATGTAGAGGTTGGAAAATCTGCTCATCTTAAAGTTGTTTCAGAAGGCAAGTTTGGTGCATTTCTTGACTGGGGGCTGCCAAAAGATTTGCTAGTTCCATTTAAAGAGCAGCGCGTGCCAATGTTAGCTGGAAAATCATATACGGTTTTTTTGTATATTGACTCAACAAACAGAATAGCTGCAAGTAGCAGGTTAAGCAGTTTTTTAAAAGAATATGATGATGAAAATAAATTTATTGAAGAGCAGCAGGTAACATTACAAATAGTCAGCCGCAGCAATATCGGATATAAGGCGATTATTAATGATACGCATTTGGGCGTTATCCATAATAATTGCATTTTACAACCAATAGAAATTGGCCAGACGATAGATGGATATATAAAGAAAATCCGTAAAGATGGGCTTATTGATCTAACATTAATAGCAGCAGGTCAGGAGGCAACAAATTCTCTAACTGATAACATATTGGAATTTATAAAAGCAGAAGGCGGCAGTACCAATCTTACCGATAAAAGCTCTCCTGAAGATATTTTTATGGCATTTAATATCAGCAAGTCGCGCTATAAAAAGGCACTGGGAAAATTATACAAGGAAAGAAAAATTATTATAGATAAGGACTTGATTACCTTACTTTAGGGGTGCATTATAAGCTTCGAATTAATAAACGAGGATTTTATGAGTAAAAAGAAAGTTGCAGATAGCTTGAAAATTGCATTGGCAAATAATTATGCATTATATTTAAAAACACAAAATTATCACTGGAATGTAACTGGACCAAATTTTAAGCCTCTACATTTGTTATTTGAAGAAGAATATAATAGTCTTTTTGTTGCAAATGATGATATTGCAGAACGTGTTCGCGCTTTAGGAGAAAAGGTTCCAGCTAGTTTTGAGATTTTCAATGCAGATTCAAAAATTAAAGATGGCAATGAAAACGCCAGCGCTGAAGATATGGTAAAAGAACTAGCTGATGATCAGGAAATCATGGTTGGCCTGCTTAACGATACTTTAAAAGCTGCCCAGGATGCAAATGATGAGGTTACTATAGGTTTTGTTACTGAGCGCATGGGTGTTCATGAAAAAGCTGCATGGATGTTAAGAAGTAGCATCTAATTTTATTTTTTGGAGTCATGGATTAGTCTGTGACTCCACATCTTTCATATTTAGCTTATATTTATTATTTCATAGTGCTTTTTTAAGTTTCCTGCGTTTATTTCAAATTCATCTCCAATTTGACGACCAATCAGGCTTTTACCCATAGGCGATGATGGGGTTATAAGTAGTATCTGCATATTGTTAAATTTTATTTCAGTGCCTCCGGCTTTGGCGCCTAAAAAATAAAAACTGCGCATACCATCTTCGGACTCAAGCTCAATAAAGGCTGTTAGCGCTATTTTTGAATTTTCATTAAACTCATAAAGATCTATTGCTTTGTAAACGGCAATATTCTGTTTTATTTCGATAGCCATAGCAGCTTGCGCGCCAGATAAATAAGATGCTTCAAGTCCCCTTGTGTCATATTTGTTTTCAGACTTGCTTTCTTCATTTGTCGCATCTTCTCTTGCTGTTTTAGCAGCATTTTGCAAGTTATCGGCCTGCGATTGCAGGATCTCTATAATATTTTCTACAAGTTTTTTCTTATCATTTAGATGCACTTGCCCGCTCTTTAGTGCTGGTTGACTTTAGCTGTCCGCAAGCGGCTAGAATATCCTGACCGCGAGGAGTTCTGATTGGCGAAGAATATCCCGCTTCAAGCAAGACATCGGCAAAGCGGCGAATTCTGTTATTTGATGAACATTCAAAAACCGATCCCGGCCATGGGTTGAAAGGAATCAGATTAATTTTAGCATGAATATTTTCCAATAGTTTAATTAACTGGCGGGCATCATCATCTGAGTCATTTACATCTTTTAGCATCACATATTCAAAGGTAATGCGGCGAGAGTTAGAAGCAGCCGGATATTCTTCACATGCTTTCAGCAGTTCTGCAATTGGATATTTTTTATTTATTGGAACCAGAATATCTCGCAATTTATCATTAACAGCGTGCAATGAAATGGCTAAATTTACACCAAGATCATTGCCGCATTTTTCAATTGCAGGAACTATACCTGAAGTTGATAGTGTTATTTTGCGTTTAGAGAGATTTATTCCATCTGGATCTAAAAATATTTTTATGGCTTCGGCAACATTATCATAATTTAATAAAGGCTCGCCCATTCCCATCATTACAATATTTGAAGTTTTTTTCGATTCATTGTCATTTTTCCAGTCGTCAAGCTGATCGCGCGCCAGCATCATTTGTGATACAATTTCTGCGGCAGTTAAATTGCGCACCATTTTTTGAGTTCCGGTATGGCAGAATTTGCAATTTAATGTACAGCCAACCTGCGATGATACGCATAAAGATCCGCGACCTGCATCAGGTATATGCACAGTTTCAACTTCATTGCCGTCATCAAATTTTAATAGCCATTTTCTGGTTCCATCAACTGATTTTAAATTGGTAGTAATTTCAGGACGGCCAAGATAATAATTTTCATTTAAGAATTTGCGAAATTCTTTTGATATATTACTCATATCATCAAACGAATTAACACCATAATGATACATCCAGTTCCAGATTTGTTTTGCCCTGAAGGCTGGATGTCCAAGAGATTTTAAATGCTCAGTTAATTGGGCGCGAGTCATTGTAAGCAAATTAATTTTTGCAGGAGATATTTCCATATTTGATGATGCTTTGTTGTGCATATATCTTTTCCTGTGTTATAGTAGTACGGCCTTATACACTAAATTATGGCATAAGTGTAGGAAAAATGACAATTATTGGGTACAGGAGTTGTGGTATATATATGTTAAGGCTCTTATTAATATTATTTTTATTACTTCCAGCTTTCGAAACATTTGCATCTGAAGGCTCTGTAGAAGGGAAGTATTTATCCGGAAGTTTTGCCAGTCGCAATGAAGATTACTCAACCGCTTCGTCATTATTCTTAGATGCATTAAAAGAAGATCCAAAAAATTTATTATTAACTCAGAATGGTTATAAGGCTGCTCTTTTGTCAGGTGATTTTGAAACGGCAGTGAGATTGTCAAAGTCATATGTTAAATCGGTTAAAAATGCAGTATCTGCAAATATGATTCTTGCCGTTAATGAGTTAAAAAATTCTAATTATAAAGAAGCAGACAAATATCTGGGAAAAATATTAAAAAAAGAAGCACTAAACAATACCCTTGTAATTGACTGGATGGTTGTTCAGTTACTAAAGCTCTGGAGTAAGGTGGGTCAGGGAGATATGGATGGTGCTTATGCTTTTATAGCTAAGCTAAAGAAAGAAAAAGAAGTTCCTGGCGTGTTTGTGCGATATCAAGAAGCATTAATCTATGAATTAGATGGAAAAGTTAAGCAGGCAATGCGAGCATATGATGATGTATCAACAGTTCCGGTTTTGACTTATCATTTTGCAAAATATGCCGGCAATTTCTTTCAAAGAAATGGAAAATATGAAGAGGCAAGAAAGCTATATTTAAGATATCAGGAGCAATATCCGCATCTTGGATATTTTCAAAACGCACTTAAGCAGGATAAAAATTTTATTCCTAAAAAATTAATGACAGATACAGCATCCGGTATAAAAGGTGTGCTTCTTGAGGCTGCAAGAGCTTTATATCGCAGTGATTATTATCAGGATACTCAGGCATATGCTCAAATGACTTTATATATAGATCCACAAAATGATGATGCTAAAACCATGCTTGCCGGATATCAAATGAATGCAAAAAACTATTCTAAAGCTAAAGAGCTTTATGAGGGAGTTGGCAGCGATAGTGATATGTATTGGAATGCGCAAGTAGGTATAGCGGAAGCTTTATATTATCTATCTAAAAAAAATGAGTCTTTTAACAATTTGCGCAAATTAGATAAAGAATATCCTGATAATAGCTCGGCATTATTGATATTAGCAGATTTATTGAGACAGTCAGAAGAATATTCTAAGGCTGCTGATGTCTATACAACTATCATAGACAGAAGAGATAAAATTGAACATAAGGACTGGTCTTTATTTTTTGCCAGAGGCATATGTTATGAAAGTTCTGGAGAATGGAAAATGGCTGAACAAGACCTATTAAAGTCACTGCAATTACGCCCAGGTCAGCCAGATGTACTAAATTATTTAGGATATAGCTGGTTAGATCGAGGACAAAATATAGAAAAAGCAAAGAAAATGGTGGAAACAGCAGTCAAAGCAAGGCCTAATGATGGCGAGATTGTTGATAGTATGGGCTGGGCATTATACAGCCTTGGCCAATATGATGAAGCATCTGCATATTTAGAAAGAGCAGCAGAGTTAACACCTTATGATGATGTGATTAACGATCATTTAGGCGATTCCTACTGGAAACAGGGTCGTTATAATGAAGCTCGCTTCCAGTGGAACAGAGTTATAAAATATGGAAAAGATGAAGAAATTATTGAAAAAGCAAAGGATAAGCTAATATATGGGCTTGAGAAAAAAAGCTGGTGGCAATAATTATCTTTTAAAAAAATGAATTCTTTAATATCCATATATAAATCATAATCTTTAGGAGATTTTTGGTGAGTAGATTTTTATCTCCTGCAAAAATTAATCTTTTTTTGCATATTTTAGGAAAAAGAAGTGATGGGTATCACATATTGCAAAGTCTGATGGCATTGACAGATATTTGTGATTTTATAGATATTTCAAAATCTGATAATTTATCATTGAAAATATCAGGAGAGTTTTCTTGCGGTATTGATGTTGAAGATAATCTGGTCATTAATGCTGCAAGATTACTAAAGCAGGAATCTGGTACTGCTAATTTGGGAGCTGAAATCTCCTTACATAAAAATATACCAATAGGCGCAGGCCTAGGAGGAGGTTCCAGTAATGCTGCAACTACATTAATGGCCTTAAATAAAACATGGAATTTGGGATTATCAATTGATGAGTTAGCCAAAATTGCAATAAAGCTGGGAGCTGACGTTCCTTTCTTTTTATACAAAAAAGCCGCTTGGGTTAATGGCGTTGGTGAGTTTGTAAAGCCAGCCGATAATTTGCCAAATATGCCATTAGTTTTAGTTTTTCCTAATATTTTTTCTTCAACTCCAGATGTATTTAAAAAAGGTTTTGGAAGCTATTCAAACTCTATAGAGGAGTTTTTTCCCGAATCTTTTGATGATTTTGTTAATTGGTTAAAAAATCTTGAGAATGATTTAACAGATAATGCAATATCCTTAAACTCTCAGATTAAAGAGGTGTTAGATTGCCTAAATGGCTTTGAAGATATAAGAATGGCCAGAATGTCAGGTAGCGGGTCTTGCTGTTTTGGAATATTTGATTCTTATGAAAATGCTCAAGAAGCGGCAAAAGAAATAAGAGGCAAGCATAAAAACTGGTGGGTGGCCGCCTCTTATCTTAAATAAATATATTTTATTTAATTTTTCCTTCTTATTTCAGCAATTTTTTCCTTAAATGCTTCATAAGAATTAGCTCCAGGAATAAATTCTCCTGCGATAACAAAAGCAGGAGTTCCGCGCACGCCAATATCATTTGCAAGATCTCTGTTATCTGCAATTATCTTGGCAACTTCCGGGCTTTCCATTTTTGCTTCTAATGATTTAGCATCTATATTCAAATCTTTAGCAATAGCAATAGCTCCATTTTTGCCAGCAACGCGACTATCCATTAACTTTGTGTGGAATGCCACATATTTATCAGGATCAATAAGAAATACCGCCACTGCAGCTTTAGATAAAGTAACTGAATTTGGACCCAAGATTGGAAACTCTTTGAAGACTATTTTTAAGTTTTTATCCTCTTTAGCCAAACGCGATAATGTTGGAAATACTCTTTTGCAATACCCACAAGAATAGTCAAAAAACTCTACTATTGTTATATCACCTTCAGGATTACCCATAATTGGTGATTTTGGATCATTTTCAAGTATGTTTATTTTTTCCTTTATAACATCTTGCGCTTTTGAGGCTCTTCTTTGCTCTTCTGTAGATTGATATTCAGTTAAAGAATCAATGATATCTTCAGGATTATTTTTTATATATTCTCTTATAATATCATTAATTTCATCTTCACTCATAGATGTACCGCCGCCTGAAACCAGGCTGTAGGTAGAAAAGCTAACAAGTATAACGGCTATTATAATTATGCTGAAATTCTTAATATTTGAAATATTCATTTTTTACTCTCTTATATAAATATGATATGAATTTACTTACTATTTAGCTTTGATGCAAGAAGATCTTTCAAACGTAAATCTGCCGGCGAACCTTCTTTTATGTGTTTTTGGGCAAGTTTTATAAATTTATCAAGAGCCTCTTTATCTCCTAATAAATGTGCTTCTTCTGCAAGTGCCAGATTTGACATGCCAAGATCGCCATTGCGTCCATAGGCTATTGCTAATTGTCGCCATGCAAAAACATTTCGCTTTTCTTTAAGCAAGGCCTTTTCTAGATTTGTTATGGCATTATTTAACAATGAAGAATCTTCAGTTGCTATTTGTGCGGTTGCCAGCTGAATTTTTAATAAAGCAGAGCCCGGCAGCAAAGATATGGCATTATCATAAAATTTGATAGAATCTTTTACCTTACCATTTTCAAATAGAATCTGGCCTTTTAATTCATTGAAATATGGGTTTTTGGGGTAATTATATATCAATTTATTTATATTATTTAGCGAAGATAGAAGATCCGGCCTTTTATAATAGGCAATAGAGCGCGCATAAAGTGCATTAAGTGTCTGGTCTTGTTCAGGATATTTTTGCAATGTCTCTTCAGTGCTATTTAAAAAAGCCTTTAATTTCACTATTGCTGTTGCATATTTTTGCGCAAATTCTTTAGAAAAAGAGGCATTCTTTTTAGATTTTTCTATATGGCTTTTAATATGTAAAATTCTGTCCTTACTAAGAGGGTGAGTTGTGGTGTAAGGATTTAAATCTTCATAAATTGCAGTTTCTTTATTATATAGAATTTTTAATAACTCTATCAAACCATCAGCAGGATAATTAGCCTTATCAAGGAATTTTAAAGCCGCCTGATCGGCAGATTCTTCATGTCCACGAGTATATTTTAGCAGCTGGCGATTTGCTATATGCCCTGAGCCTGCAATTATTGCTTGTGCAGCTTGTGGAGATCCGGCAGCGGCAGCGGCAGCGCCCAGCATATAGCCAATAGTAGATTTTATAGCCGTATTTTGATATTCATCAACGCTGCGTACTAAATGTCCACCAGCAATATGGCCAATTTCATGTGCTAAAACTCCAGCAAGCATTCTTGGATCTTCTGATAATGTCATCAGACCAGTGTTAATAAATATATTTTGCCCACCTGAAACATAAGCGTTAAGCTCAGAGTCCTGTATAATATAGATATTAACATTATTTGAAGATAAATCGGCTGCTTTTATTATGGGTGCAGATAATTTTGCAAGAACAGATTCAATTTCAACATCGCGTATTATTGTGCGGGCGCTAGCATATGAGGCAAAGCAAATTATTGTATAAAATGTCAGAATGAATATGCGTATTAAGCGAATCACAATAAAGTTACCAATGGTTATATGTATAAAATCAGATATATTAAATAAAGAAAAATACTATGTTAAGCGTTAATTATACCATATATAAGTATATATTAAGGAGATAAAAATGCAGCATAATAAATTATTTGTTTTTGATATAGAAACAGTTCCCGATACTCAGGCGGTAAGAAATTTAACTGGTTGTGATAGTCAGGATATATCAGTATTGCGTATGGAGCTGGAAAAATATCATCTTAATATAACAGATGGAAAAAATCCATTTCCCAGACAACCATTTCATAAAGTGGTGGCAATAAGCTTTTTAGAAGCAGATATTATGCGTAATGGCTCTGAAGAGTCATATTCATTAACTGAATTGCGCTCCGGTGGTAATGAAAACTCGACAGAAAAGGAGTTGCTGGAAGGCTTTTTTCAGTATGTTGGCAGGATAACTCCAAGGCTGGTAAGTTATAATGGGCGGACATTTGATCTTCCAGTTTTAAAATACAGGGCTATGGCACATGGAATTCAAGCTCCATGGCTATATAAAACCGGAGATAAGTGGAATAGTTATACAAGCAGATATAGCCTTGACTGGCATTGTGATTTATTGGAAGCTTTATCAGATTTTGGCGCGTCAGCCAGATGTAAACTCAATGAAATATGTTCAATTTTAGGATTGCCTGGAAAAGTTGGTGTTGACGGCTCACAAGTTACAGAGCTTTTTGATAAGAAAAAAATTAAGGAAATCAGGGATTATTGTGAAACGGATGTGTTAAATACATATCTTGTATATTTAAGATATATGCACCATATAGGAACATTATCGACAGATAACTATATGGGTTGCGTTGAAGATGTTGCATCTTTAGTAAAAATGCAGGCAAGTGATAAGGCTCATATGCAGGAATTCGTCGATGAATGGGAAGTGGCGTAATATTATCATTTATTGCCTTTTTGTTTGAGAAAGAGTATATAGCCTACTATGTCTAAGAAATTACAACCAGTTCGTGGAACAAAAGATTTACTAGCCAGTGAATATAGATTGTTTGACCATATAACTCAGGCTGCAAAGCGTGTTTGCGGCTATTATGGTTTTGAGCAGATTGCAACGCCGATTTTTGAATTTACCGATGTTTTTAAGCGTACATTGGGTGAGGATTCTGACGTTGTTGGCAAAGAAATGTATAATTTTGAAGATCGCAATGGCGAAAGCATGACCTTGCGCCCTGAATTTACTGCAGGAATTGCGCGGGCTTTTATCTCTAACGGATTACAACAAAATATACCTTTAAAATTATTTTCTACAGGGCCGGTATTTCGCTATGAGCGTCCACAAAAAGGCCGTCAAAGGCAATTTCATCAGGTGAATTTTGAATTATTGGGCGTTGATAATCCAATAGCTGATGTTGAAGTAATTGCCATGGGCAGGCAGCTTGTTGATGAGCTTGGTGTTGGTGAGCATATAAAGCTGGAAATAAATTCCCTTGGCGATGCTGAAAGTCGTAAAAATTATAGAGAAGCTTTGGTTAAATATTTTAGTTCTTACGAGGCTAAACTATCAGAAGATAGCAAGCGTCGCCTGAAGATTAATCCTATGAGAATACTCGATTCCAAGGATGATGGCGATAAGGCAATTGTTGCCAATGCTCCTGTTATTGACGAGCATTATAGCGATAAGGCAAAAGGGTTTTTTGATGTAGTCAAATCAGGCCTTGATAGCCTGGGCATAAAATATGAAGTAAATAAGCGCCTTGTGCGCGGTCTTGACTATTATTGTCATACGGCATTTGAATTTACAACAGATCAGCTTGGTAGCCAGAATGCAGTTTTAGCTGGCGGTAGATATGACGGTTTAATGGAAATTATGGGCGGGCCTGAAACTCCTGCTGTTGGTTTTGCCGGTGGCATAGAGCGCTTAATGGCTTTGGTTGAATTAAATCAAAAAGATGTTTTACCTTGCAAGCGTCCTGTAGTTCTTGTGCCAATTGGTCAGGATTGTGAATTTAAAGCAGTGGCAATTGCTAATGACTTGAGAAAAAAGGGCTTGTTTGTTGATTTTGCCTATAATGGCAATGTTGGCAAGCGTATGAAAAAAGCTGGAAAAATGAATGCATCGGCAGCAATAATTTTTGGCGACGACGAGCTGGCAAATAAAAAAGTAAAAATAAAAGATTTTGATAGTGGTGTAGAAAAAGATGTTGATATAGACAATATCTTTGGAGAGCTTAATGATTAAGCTTTTTTGTGGTATTGTTATTGCGATGATGCTGTTATTTTCACATAGTCAGGCGCAGGAGAAATCGATTTGTGAGAATTCTGGCGGTAAATGGCGAATGTTCAATAATGGTTGCGTTGACTCATGCCAAAGCCAGAGAGCTTCTGAACCTGTAATGTGTATTCAGGCATTTACTTATGGGTGTGATTGCCCGAAAAATGAATGTTGGGACTTTGATAGTAAAAGTTGCCAAAAGATAAAAAAGGAAGAAAAAAGTGAGTTTTCAAGATAAGTTAAAAGGCATTTTAAATCAGCATAAAGAAATTGAGAATAAGATTGCCGATCCTGCATCTTTGAGTCAGCAGGAATTTGCTAAACTATCAAAAGATTATTCTGACAGGCTGGAAGTTGTAGGTCTTTCAAAAGATTATTTGCAGCTAGTTGCAGACCAGTCTGATCTTAAAGAGATGTTAGAAGACCCTGAAATGAAAGAATTTGCAGAAGAGGAATTAGAAGCAATCGAAAAAAAACTTCCCGATCTGGAATATGCAATCAAAATTGCTCTCATTCCCAAGGATGAAGCTGACGCAAAAAATGCCATACTTGAAGTAAGGGCCGGAACTGGTGGTGATGAGGCTGCCTTATTTGCAGGAAATTTATTTCGCATGTATCAGCGTTATGCAGAAAAAAGAGGCTGGAAATTTGAAATTATGTCAATTTCTGAAACTGGAATTGGCGGATATAAAGAGGCGCAAGCAAGCATAAGCGGAAAAAATGTTTTTGAGCGCATGAAATTTGAATCAGGCGTACATAGGGTACAACGGGTTCCTGAAACGGAAACCAGTGGACGCGTTCATACTTCAGCTGCGACAGTTGCGGTGTTGCCTGAAGCTGAAGAAGTTGATGTTAAGATTGATGAGAAAGACCTGCGGATCGATATATTTCGTGCCAGCGGGCCTGGTGGTCAGTCGGTAAATACAACAGATAGTGCTGTGCGCATAACCCATATACCAACAGGAATTACAGTTTCCCAGCAGGATGAGAAGTCTCAGCATAAGAATAGAGCAAAAGGTATGAAAATTTTAAGAGCTCGCCTTTATGAAAAAGAGCTTGAAGAGCGCAATGCGGAGCGTGCTGCAAATCGTAAGAGTCAGGTTGGATCAGGTGATCGCTCTGAGAGAATAAGAACTTATAATTTTCCACAAGGGCGTGTTTCAGATCACAGAATAAACCTTACATTATACAAAATTCAAGAGATCGTCGAAGGTGGCGATTTGGATGAAGTTGTTGATGCTTTGATTGCCGAAGATCAGGCGGCAAAACTTTCAGAAGCAGTGTAGAATGTCTAATATTGGACAAGTTCTAAAATCAGCAAAAGAGCTTTTAAATAAAGCGTCAATTACAAGCTATGCAATAGATGCAGAGTTAATTTTGATGCATGTTCTTGATATATCAAGGGAGCGTATTATTGGTTATCCTGAAACTGAAATATCTGATGATAAAAAGAATGAATTTGAAGAAATGCTGCGCCGCAGAATAAATCGTGAGCCAATTTCTCATATTATTGGAAAGCGCGAATTTTGGGGTATGGAGTTTAAGGTTACTAATAAAACATTGGATCCGCGTCCTGATAGCGAAACAATAATAGAAGCTGTTTTGGATAACATAAAAGATCGCAATAAAGACCTGAAAATTCTTGATTTAGGTACAGGAACTGGATGTTTACTCTTATCTGTGTTAAGTGAATATAAGAATGCTCAAGGAGTTGGAATTGATATTAGCTATGATGCAATCAAGGTGGCAAATTATAATTCTATAAAGTTAGGCCTTGCTAAAAGGGTAGGTTTTGTAGTAGGAATGTGGGCAGAGGCGATAGATTGCAATTTTGATGTGATCATAAGCAACCCTCCATATATTAGGTGCAACGATATAGAGCACTTACAGGCAGAGGTTTCAAAATATGAACCTATATCTGCTCTTGATGGAGGAGAAGATGGATTTTCCTGTTATAGGCAGATAGCCCCTTATATTAGAAAGATGCTAAATCCGGCAGGTATTGCTGTTATTGAGCATGGAATTGGCCAGGAAAGTGAAATCACTAAAATATTGGTTAATTCTGGTTTTGAATCTGTAAATTATAGATCAGATTTATCGGGGATTTCACGTTGTATAATTGTTAATGCATAATAATTTTGGAAAAAATATGAGAGATACTAAGTTGCAACAACAAAATAATTCTAAATATTCAAGCGGTGGGCGAGCATCTGGTCGTTCAAATAACGGCAGATCCAGCAATAGTCGTTCAGATAAAAATCGTGGAGCCGGAAGGCCAATTAATGGAAAAGGTGCTTTTTATAATAAAGGTAAATATGAAGAAAGAGCCAGAGAGGCTTTGGCCAGCGGTGACAGAGTGTCGGCTGAGTATTTTTTCCAGCATGCTGAGCATTATAGCAGGGTAGCAAGCTCTCAAGATTCAGAAAAAGTCAAAAATAAGCCTAGGCAGGATAATAAAATTGATTTGGTGGAATCTAAAGAGGAATCAAGCAAATAGAAGGTTCTTATTTAAATTAAAACTTTAGCAACAGGCATATTATTTGAATATTTTATAAGAATGTTATTGCAAAAAGTGCCAATCTTATTTAAAACACAGCATCTATTAGTATATTTCTTTTATACGTCTTTGGTTGTAGGCTTATGTGGTTTTCTACATATTGCTTTGATTTACCGATTATAAAAGCAAAGATACTATATATTTTTGGACAGGTGGCCGAGTGGCTGAAGGCGCCTCCCTGCTAAGGAGGTATAGGGGTAACCCTATCGTGGGTTCGAATCCCACC
>JAOIVE010000020.1 GCA_028223895.1 Rickettsiales bacterium | reverse complement strand
TCTCATCAAAGTATCCTAGCTCATATTTCATAAAAGTCACGAGCCAAATTTTATCGTCGGTTTGTGTTATGCCTACATTTTGTCCTCCTAATACCTTTGTTACGTTGATTTTTTTGCGTCCCATACAAATTCTTCCGCATTGTGTTATTGTAACGGTTTTATCTGCGAATGGATAATCTATATCAGGTAACCCGCTGTAAATTTTAGCAGAAGGTGTGTATAGCTGCGCTGGGTATTTATTATTAATTCCCTGGTGTGGGCGCTCAAAATTGTATACTTCCTGGAAGTTATCAAACTTCTCCTGCTGCTGCAAAAGGTTGTAAGCGGCTGGCTTTGCAGTTTCCTGTTTCAGGGTTCTGTGCATTCTCTCATGCCGCCCATTTTGTTGAGGATTCCCGGGCTTGATGCGTTCAATATCAATTCCCAAACGCAGCCACCATACTGAGAGTTTGCTTAGGCCATATAACGCATTTGGTGAAGAGAAAGGCAGGCCATTGTCACTCCTGATTGCATCTGGTAGGCCAAACTCACGGAAAACCGCTTCAAAAACAGAAAAAGATCCGGCCTCTTTTGTTGATTCCTGCCCTTCACAGGCCAGCAAATAACGCGAGTGGGAATCTGTAATGGTCAGAGGGTAACAGTAACGTTTATTACCCATCATAAACTCCCCTTTATAATCGCAACACCAAAGTTGATTAGGCTTAGCAGGAGAAGAGAGTGTTGTACCTTCGGCTTTATAACGGCGGCGCTTTTGCCTTTTGACAAGCCCGTGACGGTCTAATGCCGCATGGATCGTGCTTGTGGCAGGGTGCTGAATATCCGGGAACATGTGGATCAGTTTTTCCCGGATCTTTGGCGCCCCCCAGCTTGGATATTCCTTTTTTATCCCAAGGATTGCACGCTCAACCTGATACGGCAACTGATTTGCATGGCGGTATGGACGGCGTGAGCGGTCGCTTAAACCTTCCAGACCGCATTCCTTGTAACGGTTGTATATCTTGTAACCGGTGCGTCGCGTGATGCCAAATTCACGACAGGCAACCGCCATCTTTTCTCCATCCAATAATCTTGATACAAATTTTAAACGTTCGTCCATAATACTAAACTCCTTCCATGCCATCTTGGTTGCCTCCAAAATGGAAAAGTGTATACTATGTCTTCGGAATATTCTGTAACCTATCTATCGGGTAGTACACACTTTGCTTCATCGAGGAACAATTCATACGGTTTTTTCAAGGTATACTGCGCCTTTCCGTCCTTCAAAGATAAGTTCTGGAACACTAGGTTAATAAGCTTCCGCTTTTGCTCAAGGTTAGAACTTCTAAATAACAAGCCAGCGTTCTGAATAAGGTCTAGCAAGAGTGTAAGGCTTTTTGTGAACTCTTCGTCTGCACCGTCAAAGTTAGTAAGTTGCTTATTTATTTGTTGCTGCCTTTGCTTTATCTCATACGCTTTTTTGTCATGTTCATCACGTTTAATGCCCCGAAGAATTGATTTTCAATATCAAGACTGATAAGTTGTTCACTCAACAGAGTTTTAAAGACGAGCTATATGAGTGAAGAGATTTACACACTAAAAAACGTTCCCCTTTTTGAGGCCATGTATGGGACAGGCTTAATATCTCTTGGTGGGTATGAAGCTGTGGACGATATGTTCGGCGGAATTGTTCTTGCGAACAAAAAACTACTGGATATAGGCTCAGGCATCGGAGGAATGGCGCATTACCTGAGCGAAAAATACGGCGCTCACGTCACCGGGCTTGAAGTGCACCCTTGGATGGCAGAATATTCAAAAGAGAAAACGCCGCCTGCGATCAAGAACAAAACGGCATTCATATTCTATAACAAGGATGGCAGCATTCCACTGCCTTCAGGAAGCCTGGATATCGTATACAGCAAGGGAGTTCTTACGAATGTTAAGGATAAGGAATCGCTCTTTAAAGAGGTAGCCCGGATACTAAAGTCTGGCGGAGAGATTTTCTTGATAGACTGGCTTGTACCTGAAGAAAACGGCCCCAAGTATGAGCGCCTTTCTCTTGGAGATATGTCGTTTAAGGAAACAAAAACGTCGTATGGCAAGATGTTGAAAGACTGCGGCTTCGGCAATATTTCTTTTGAAGATAAAAGCGCTCTATACCTTGGCTACGTCAAGAGTCTTGTGCGCCTGCTCCGATCAGCAGAGCACAGAAATCAATTCAGTGAGGTTATTGAGTCTGACCTTCGGGAGAAAATCATTCAGGCAGAGCTAAATCTTCAAGACTCCATTGAGAATAAAGAACAAATGTCTGTTTTGATAAGAGCTTCTACTCAATAAAAACATCCTATCGTATTTCGGGCGGGAGATACATACTAAACGCCTTCATATATTAGTATACGCACAGAAAACCCTTTCTTTACTTGCATCCAGTTTATTATTGGCCGCTATTATATGGAAAGGCTGTAGAGAAAGAATACCTTCTTTTCATGGCCATTCCCACACCAGCCGTATTACCGGAGCCAGTATATTTTGCTTTAGCTTAAGTGTGGTAACGCTATGTGAGACAAATTTTTTCGATATTTTTAGGTCACGAAGGTTTTAAATTTCTCGTGAGCCCTTCGTAGTAGTTGACTTCATTCTTTCAACGAAGCTTTTTTCTTGTTGTTTGTTTTCTTTTATTTCTGGCGTGATGGTGGAAATTTTTAAGCCTATGTCTTTGGCTTCTTTCATAAGTGTGGATGAAATAGGTGCGGTAGTAGATAAATCAAGAGCGTCTAAATTTTGTACCCTGGTGATATCTTTATACTCCTTGTGAGCTCTACTAAACATCGTTTCGACAAAAATAATCTCTGATATAAATGTATAGTCTACTTCTCCTTTATTATCAGGTTTTAGTATTGCATGCTCAATTTCAGGAAAACTTGTTTGATAATGCATTAAGAAATCTTTTTCTTTCGTATTAAAATCAATTTCATACCTTATTTGAGAGCCTGTAAGGTCAAATGCGCATTGAATTGGCACACTTCTTTTTTCAGTTTTATTGCCTAATTTACGCATATTTCTTAATTGTGCCATTATATTATCCCTGGCAGGAAATGCTTTTTCTAATTCAAATGTTTTAGGATTTACAATAAAAGAACGTGGTGAATCAGAGTCTATAATGTCTGCTGATATAATATTACCACCGCTATCCTCAAGTAATTCTTGTACAGCTGCAAGATTACTTTCGGCTTGCTCTATTAATCCCATATGACTATCCGACATTTTTGTTTTATTATGCCGTCCGCCTGTAATACGTATATCGCTGTTGTTTAGATTAATACCTTTTTCTCTAAGTAGTTCTGGTAAGCTACTTAGATCTGAATAAGTATTGGCATGAATTAAAGCAACATTTTCAGAAGTTCTATCTTTTATTGCCATACAAACACAACATTCCACCAAAAAAGTACCTATCGGTTCATCTTTAGTTATACCCATAGCACCTTCTTCTACAGAAAGTATATCAGAATATACTTTCTCTCCTCGTCTTCTAGGAAAAGTTTCTGCTATATGTTGTCTTAATTTCAATATATCCTGTGGCATTTCGCCAGGTTTAGGACCATCTTTGCCAAATTTTTTTGAATCAACGTAATTTTGATATAGAGCCGTATACAAAGCACCTAAATAAACGGATAAAGAATCTTCTGTGAAATCTTTAGGTTCAGCTTTTATAAGCTGTTCATAGTATGGAATTAAATCAGTAATTTTACCAGTAGATAAAATATCATTTAACGTTTGCTCAAGCTCTCCTGGATTTTTTTTACCTTCAGCTACAAAAGCAGAAGGCTTTGTGGTCAATTCTTCTATAAACTCATGATATTTCATCTAGATACCAATCTTTTTCTAACTCTTGAACTCGGTCTAATTATATCATAAAAATATTAATTCTTTATTATAATTAGTGTTTGGAAAGAACAGATTACCTTGCAAAATTCTCTCCGTGATCGTGGTTTAAATCTTGCCAAACCCTTAACGGGATTACAAATAATTTGCAAAAAAGTTGTGAGTTTGAATCAAGCCCAAGGTCTTATGACAACTCGTATTTGAGCCAAAATAACAGAAGGTTGCAAAGACCAGACATTATAGTGATTACAGCTATTTTAGGCGGTATATTTAGAGGAAGATAGTCTGACTAAAAATACTAAAAAATCATCAAAATAAGTGGCTGGATACGGTTGGTTTTCACGTCACGCTTGGTCAGCCATTTCTCCTGTCCTACACAATCGTACAAATCCATACATGACTAGCAATATTTTGATATGCAATGGTTTTAATTCCTCGTTATTCTTTTCTATAATTCCTTTTGGGCGTTTTTATATTCAGCTGGCTTTGACAGAATAAATCAGGCGATGGCTTATTTTAAAAAAACAAGGCCTCACTGAAAATCAGCAAGGCCTCATCTGACGGATATATAAAAACTATAAAAATTAGAATTTAACCTTTAAGCCAGCAAGAATTGTACGCGGAGCGCCAGGTCTTGCGCCGGCAGGTCGGCGTGCTGCAACATATTCTTCATCAGTAACATTATATGCTGTAGCAAATATTCTTGTATTTTTATGTACTTCATATTCAGCTGTTAAATCTAAAACAACATGTGAGTCAGTACCAGATCCTGAAGCGATTGGCCCGCTTCCGGCTACTGTGCGCATCTCATCAACAAACTTAGCTGAAGCATTAACCAACCATTTATCAGCTTCAATACCCGCAGATACATAAATCTGATGTTCAGGTATATATGGTAACTCATCGCCACTAGTTACGTTGCCCCACTCAGAGAACGAACTATTAAAGCTGCTACCAAACTCTGCCTGTGTGTAAGTATAATTAATGCTTACAGGATATTTATATGGTGAATTTTTCATTAGTGATGCTAAGTCATAGCCTAAACCTAACTCAAAACCATAAACTTCAACTTCACCGCCGTTATATTGGTCGCCAGTGCCTGTTCCGCCGCCACCTGATAGGGTTTCAACTCCCAAAAGATTGTCATAATTATTGAAAAACGCTACAGCTTCTGTTTGCAAAGATCCTTTATTATAACGAATCCCTGCCTCATAGTTTACGCTTTCTTCTGGATCTTGTGAAGTGCTTGAAGATGGCTCAGGAGGAGCAAATCCTTTGTGAACGCCACCAAAAACGCTTGTAGAGTCGCTTACTTGATATGAAACTCCCAAGCCAGGAACTAAAACATCTAAATCGTTTTTATCAACCTGTCCATTGGCGCGGTTTTCACGCTTAAGTTCTATATGCTCATAGCGTAATCCTGGTACAAATGTCCAATTATCAAACTTAATTTCGTCCTGTAAGAATAATGATAACGCATTTGCTGAGCCAACGCGGTTTGCGTTACTTCCTGGAGTTCCAGCTGTTGTCAGAGCCATAACCCCATTTGTAATGCTGTAAAAATCTTCATGCTGGAAGCGGTCTTCTTCATCATAATGATAACGAATACCTAATTGGGCGTCATGCTTTGTTTTTCCCAGATCAAACTGATGTCCAATATTAGACTGCGCACCTTGTGAATAATATTCGCGGTTGTTAGCACGAATTTGTAGATTGTTATTAGCATCGCCTGCAAGATTAGTTTCGCCCTTCAAAGCAGCAAGATAAGTTGCATTATTAAGAGCATTAGCAATACTTAATTCTGTTCCACCAATTTCAACGCTTTGTAATTTATACCAGTTACGGGCAAAATTATTTCTATAAAGAGTTGTTGTAACATCCCAATTTTCTGCCGGCTCAATATAGTGTCTAATTTGATATTGTTGATGATCGGCATCCATATTGTCTTTTTGAGATGCAGCATAGCGTCGGAATGGATTTGCATCAAAATCTGATTGAGTCAAACCAAGATATGTTTCGTCTGAATCTTCTTCGGTTGCTCCGATTTTAAATTCAATATGCTGATACATCTGAGCAGAAGGATCGCTGGTAATTCTAAATTTTGCCATTACATCCTGAATGGAATATCCTGTATCGCCACCAACAATATCTAATTTTTTAAATCCATCAGTTGCTTCATGACCTAAGTCAATAACATAGCCAAAACGTCCATGGCTGTTACCATAATTTAGTTGCGCACGTTGCGTATTATCTTCACCATATGCAATTATTGCATCACCCTGACTTTTGGAAGGAATAGAGCTTGAAACAAGGTTAACAGCACCTGATGTTGTGCGAGGGCCAAATTTAACTGTAGTTGAGCCTTTTCTTACTTCTACAGCTTCCATGCGATCAACGCGAGGAAAATAATATGCAGATGGCGCGGCATATGGAGCAGGTGCTATTAATACACCATCTTCCATCAAAGTTATATCCGCACTTCTTTCAGAGCGTCCTCCACGCAGGCCAATATTAGGACGATTTCCATAACCTTCCTCTTCTTGAATATTAACGCCCGGAACTTGTCTAAGAACGCGATTAATGTCGTTATAGTTATATTTATCCAGCTCTTCTTTGCCAATATAATGTGCAGATCCTGTAATATCCTTAACATTTTCTGAACTACCAATAACCATAACCCTTTGCATTTCTTTTGTTGAAATGTCCTTTGCAATCGCAGGGCTTGCTAAAAGAGTTACAAGCGATGTTGATGTTAAAAAGGTTTTTAGTGAAAATAAGCTGTCCTTTGACATTTTGATAGCGTCTCCCATATGTGTTTATAATAATGATTATCAATCTTTATATGTACAAATTTTTGTCTGTCAATAGTAATAATCACTATTAATTGCAATATTTTTTGAAAATGCTATAGTCTACTTCCTTAAAGTTTAAGACTAGCTTTGTTAAAGGAAATATTTTTAAATAAATTAAAAAAATTATGGCAGCTATATATTTAAATGGTCAAATAAATTACAGCAGAGTTTATCTTGCGGCTGCTGTTTCTGTGATAGCACATATTGCCATTATGATGGTTTTAATAAATAAAGAAGATAGCATAATATATGTAGAAAATGGTGTGCGTGCTGTTGATACTCCAAGGCTGAGAGTTAGTATAAGTAAGGTGGCAGAGCCTGAAAAAATCAAAAAAATTGTTGATAAGCTAAAGCCTTTGCCTGTAGAAAATCCTGTAGTTAAACAGGAGATTGTAAAAAAAACAGATGATCCAGTTATAGATGAAGTAGCTGAAGAAGAAAAATTTCAGGAAGCTATACCTTTAATTAAAAATGCTACTTTTAAAGGGACTAGAACTCCTCCTTTATATCCAAAACGCGCTTTGATGCTAAATCAGGAGGGAGTTGTTATATTACAGGCGCTTATAGATGTAAGTGGTTCTATAAAAGATGTGAAAATAGTTAATTCATCGGGTCATTTAGTTTTAGATAAATCAGCGATAGATGCAGTTTGGAAGTGGAAATTTGAACCTTCAATTATAGATGGAAAGGCTTCTTTAAGCTGGGTACAAATTCCGGTAGAGTTTATTATAAAATAGGAAAATTATGGATCAGTTTCAATATATAGGCCCTTTGGGAATACCACTTTTAATTTTATCATTGGCGGGTTTGGCCGTGATAATTGAGCGTATGTTTTTTTATTTGAGGCTTCCAAAAGTAGATTCCTGTAAAGACTTTATTAATATAAAAAAAATATTGCAGGAAAACGCTAAACAATCAAAATCTATAAGGGATGAATTGGCGTGTTTTTTATTGCTTGAGGCAAAAAAACCCTATGACTTTGGTATCAGAATATTGAGAGTCATCGCCGTTACAAGCCCCATGCTTGGGCTTTTAGGAACCGTTATTGGAATAATAGCGGCGTTTAAGAAGATAGCTTTACATGATGGTCCTGTTTACCCTGCTCTTATTGCTGATGGTTTGTGGACAGCAATGCTTACAACTGCTGTTGGGCTTGCAATTGCATTGCCCTGCCTTTTTGCCGCATTTATTTTTGCGCGTATGGGAGAAAAAAGAATTGGCATATATCAGACAAAGCTTAATCAGATTTCCCTTAAACTAGAAGGGGTTAAAATCTAGCTATGATTAATGTTAACTCAAACTCAGAACGAGATGGAATTATATCAGATTTACTGCCTGATTTAACACCGCTTCTGGATGTTATGTTTATGCTAATTATTTTTCTGGTGCTCACTACCAATGCTATGCAGCAGGTGTTTGATATTGCTCTTCCTGAAGATAAAGATGATGTTTTGGAAGTACTTTCTGAAAATGAAACAATAAAAATAACTATTTTTTCTGAAGATGGGGTTTTGGCAATTAATGAAAAGAAATTTTCAGACTTTTCAGAATTTAAAATTCAGTTAATGGATATGTATAATAATTCAAAACAAAAACAGGTTGTTGTTTTTGGTGATAAATCAGCTACCATAGACCGCCTTATGGAGCTTCTGACCTTTATGCGCTCTAAGGGTATTGAAACTGCCGATATTGTTATGAAGTAAAAACTATAAGAGGAGTCTTATGACGTCTAAAATGTTAAAGGAATTTTTTAAACTTGAGTCAGCAGCAGGAATTTTATTAGGAATTGCAGCTATTTTAGCCCTGGTCATGGAAAATTCTCCTTTAAATTTTTTCTATGACATGATTTTAGGAACCCCGGTTGTTTTGCAGTTTGGAGAATTCATAATTAATAAGCCGCTATTGCTTTGGATAAATGATGGTCTTATGGCAATATTTTTCCTGCTTGTTGGCCTTGAAATAAAGCGTGAGATTATACAAGGGCAGTTATCATCAAAAGAGCAATTTATACTTCCTGCTATTACTGCATTTGGCGGTCTGGCTGTTCCTGCAATTATTTATAGCTATATAAACTGGGGCAACGAAAAAGCGATGTCCGGTTGGGCAATTCCTACTGCAACTGATATTGCATTTGCTATAGGCGTAATTACATTGCTGGGTAAACGTGTTCCTGAAACTTTGAAAATATGTCTGGTTGCAATAGCTATTATGGATGATTTGGCTGCAATTGTGATTATAGCTTTATTCTATACTGAAAACCTTTCTTTTGTTTCTTTGGGCTTCGGAGGTGCTGCAATAGCATTTTTATATTTTCTTAATAAAAGAGGCGTAACTTCTTTAACTCCTTATATGTTAACAGGAATATTCCTTTGGGCATGCGTATTAAAATCTGGCGTTCATGCAACATTGGCAGGAGTGGTAATAGCCATGTTTATTCCACTTAAAGCAAAAAATAAGCTTGGGGGTTCTCCGGCAACTTCATTAGAGCATGGCTTGCTCCCTTGGGTTAATTATGGCGTACTTCCAATTTTTGCATTTGCTAATGCAGGAGTGTCTCTAAAGGGTCTTTCCCTTGAAATACTCATGCATCCTATAACACTAGGCATAGCTTTAGGACTTTTCTTTGGAAAGCAAATAGGAGTTATGGCTGTTACTTTCTTAACCGTTTCTCTTAAAATATGTAAGCTGCCTAAGGGAGTTAGCTGGTCTCAATATTATGGCATGTCTCTTATAACCGGTATAGGCTTTACTATGAGTTTGTTCATTGGAACATTAGCCTTTAATGACGTTGAGAATCAAACAGCTGTACGTCTTGGGGTAATTGTAGGGTCTTTATTTTCTGGTCTGTCTGGCTATTTTGTTTTGAGACTAGCATCCAATAAAGCATAAAATAGTATATAAAACCAATAGTAGAACAGCGTTTATATAAATATATTAGCGGTTTATTAATAATTTTCAGGTATTATTGTCTATTATTAAATGTTTTTTAACACCTTGAATAAGTGGTGTTTTTTAAATAGGTGCTATAATGGACGCTCTATCGCCAGAATTATTAAAAGAAAAAGAAGTTATAGAAAAAGCCGGAAAGTTGCATTGGTTGCATTGGCTCGTTGTTGTACTGTCGTTATTTCTTACTTTTATGGCATGGCATATTTCTAAGAAAACTATAGATGAAAAGGTTGAAATACAATTTGAAGAGCAGGCAAGGCAAGCAATAGAACTTGTAACTGAAAGATTGCAAAAATATGAAGATGGTTTGTGGGGTGGAGTTGCTGCAATTCAGGCCAATGGTGGTGATATATCTTATGAGAAATGGAAAACATATTATAGTAGCTTGCGTATAGATGAAAAATATCCTGGAATTAGTGGCATTGGAGTTATTCATTATGTACGCCCTGAAGATCTTCAATCTTATTTATTAAAACAAAGAAAAGATCGTCCGGATTATAAAATATATCCTGCTCATAATAAAAAGGAATTTTGGCCAATAACTTATATCGAGCCGGTAGAAAATAATTTAAAGGCTGTGGGTCTTGATATGGCTCATGAAACTAATCGCCATACTGCTGGTATTAAGGCGCGTGATACTGGGCTTGCGCAAATGACAGGTCCGATAATTCTGGTGCAGGATGCTGGTAAAACGCCTGGTTTTCTTTTTTATGCTCCTTTTTATAAGGGTGGAATATATTCTTCTAAGGAGGACAGGAGAAAAAATTTTACAGGAATGGTATATGCTCCGTTCATTACAAAGAAGTTAATGGAAGGAACTCTGCAAAAGGATAAAAGGCATGTGGGAATCAAAATTATAGATGGCAATGAAGTGCTATATGATGAGCATAGCAAAGCTGTTGAAGATTATGATCCAGATCCATTATTTAGAAAAAATATGGAGATAGATATTTACGGCAGAACATGGGTTTTTGATATAAGAAGTGATATGTCTTTTAGGAAAATTGCAAATAATAACCAGCCTCTGATTATTTTAGTTGGTGGTATATTAATTGACTCTCTTTTATTAACGCTTTTTATCTTGCTCGCTAACGCAAATCAACGGGCAATAAATTTTATTAAAAACGTTATGCCAAAGGATGATTAGGTATATTTAATGATTAATTTAAAAATATTTACATTAATATTTATTTTAACGGCTAACATTTCTTATGCGCAAGAAGTTAGCCCCTGGAGCCCTTATAAGGTAATAAGTGAGATAATTAATGATCTGCATTATATACGTCGGACAAGCAATGTTGATTTAGTTATAGATTCAGCACAATTTAATAAAAATAAAACACCTGATGATGTATATGATCAAAGTTTATTGCTAATGCAAAAGTTGGATATTCTTACAAAAAAAGAAAAATATAAAATTGAATATCAAATATCAATTCCTCAAAGGCCAGAAGAAAGAATGATTCCTTCTGATGTACTTAAACTTTTAAATGAAATTAAAACCGTTACTGGAAAAATAGTTGAAAAGTTAGGAGATGATTCTCAATTGCCAGAAGTTTATCCTGAACCTGGTATGACGCCGCCTTATGTATATCAAAAGGTTATTAAGGCGCATATGCTATTGGATACATTATTATGAAAATAGTTTTGAAACTGTTTAATAATTATTTATCAAAATTGCTGTTACTGGCAGTATTATATTTTACTTGCGCAAATTTATCCTTATTGCTTGCAATACCACCGGGATTTGCTTCACCTGTGTGGATACCTGCGGGAATAGCAGTAGCCGGGATTATACTTGGTGGTTATAAATATTTGCCGGGAATTTTGATCGGTTCATTTTTTGCAAATATAGTAATTTCAATAAATGCAGGCGGAGAAATTACTTCCGCAAGGCCTTTGGTAGTTGCATTTTCAATAGCTTTGGGCGCAACAATGCAGGCAGCGGCAGGTGCTTTTTTGACAAAAAGAATTGTATCTTTTCCTACTCAAATGGATAGGGAAAAAGATATAGGAATGATAATGATATTTGGTGGCCCAATAAGCTGCATTGTTAATGCAACAATTGGTTCTGCTACCCTTATGGCTGCTGGTATAATATCGCCAAATGATTATATATTAAACTGGTTTACCTGGTGGGTAGGAGATTCCATCGGTGTAATAACTTTATTGCCAGCTATTTTGATTGCTTCGTCTGGAAAAATTACTCTTGCAAGAAAATTAAATGTAGTTCTTCCTTTGTGCTTTTTATTATCCGCTATTGCTTTTCTTTTTTATTATTCCCGTGATGTAGAATCTAAATCAATAGAGAGTAATTTTGAAAAAATGGCTGTTCATAAGAGCGATATAATTCAGGATCGTCTTAATGCATACTATGAATTGCTAAACTCAATTAACAGATTTTATATATCATCAAATTTCATAGATCGTGAAGAATTTTCAACATTTTCAAAAGATATAATCAAAAGTTATCCAGGAATTTATGCTTTAGAGTGGGTTCCAAGAATAAAATATGGCGAAAAAGAAAAATATGAAAAACTAGTTCATAAAGATGGTTATCCAGATTTTCGTATATTAGAAAAAGATGGAGATAATATAATTCCGGTCAAAAAACGCGATGAGTATTTTCCTGTATATTACATTGAGCCATATACTGAAAATATGAAAGAATTTGGGCTTGATATGGCAATGGATAAATCAAGCAACAAAGCTATGAGTGAGGCAAGAGATTCAGGCAAATCAATTGCTACTAAATGTATTTCTTTAACTCAAGGTGATGATAAAAGCCATGGCTTTATGGTATTTAGGCCAATTTACAAAAATAATATGCCTATAGATACTGTTAGTGAGCGCAAGGAGCATCTTAGTGGATTCGCAGTTGGCATTTTTACAATCGCAGATATGATTGATAGCTTATTGGATGCACATGCCAGAGCTGATATGAATATACATATATATGATAATTATATACGTGGTGATGAGTCGATTTTATATGGCAAAAAAAATGAAAATGCCATGTTTTATAACAGGATTCCTGTTGAGATAGCCGGCAGGCAGTGGACATTAGAATTTACTCCTACATATGTATTCATTAAAAAGCAGCAAGGATGGCAAGCATGGAGTGTGTTAATTGGCGGCTTGCTTTTTACATCGTTATTACAGGCATTATTGCTTATTATGACAGCCAGAACAGAAGTAATAAAAAAACTGGTTGAAGAAAGAACCGCAGAGCTTGTTGATAGTAAAAAAGAACTTGAAATATATACCAAAGAGCTTGAGATATCTAAGGAAAAGGCAGAGGAAATTGCTCGCCTGAAATCAGAATTTCTTGCTACTATGAGCCATGAAATACGTACGCCAATGAATGGAATTTTTGGTATGGCAGAATTGATGCTCGATACCAGCTTATCGTCAAAACAATCTAACTATATAAAAACTCTTATGGAATCGGCTGACTCATTGCTTACAATTATTGATGACATACTTGATTTTTCTAAGGTTGAAGCTGGAAAAATGCAATTAGAGCCAATTGCATTTGATTTGCATGAATTAACAGAAAGTGTCGCAGAGTTATTTTCAATAAAAGCAAATAAAAAAGAAATAGAATTAATAGTAAGATATATTCCAGATACTCCAAGGCATTTAATAGGTGATCCTGGGCGTATAAGACAGGTTATTAATAATCTTGTAGGAAACGCACTTAAATTTACCGAAACAGGCTATATATCCATCACTGTCGAGCAATTTAAAAGCAATGTTAAAGGTAAGGTCGGCATTAAAGTTTCGGTTGAGGATACAGGTATCGGTTTGCCTGAAGGAGCTAAGGATTATATATTTGATAAATTCTCGCAAGCTGATTCTTCAACAACCCGTAAGTTTGGTGGAACAGGTTTGGGTCTTGCAATTTGTAAGCAAATATCAAACCTTATGGGAGGAGATGTTGGAGTAGATAGCGTACTTGCAGAAGGTTCAACATTCTGGTTCACTATGTTATTAGAAGAAGGTGAGTCAAATAAGAAATATATAGAATCTTCTGTAGATATATCAATTTTAGAAGGCTTAAAAGTTATAATAATTGATGACCTTTCGATTAATTGCCTAATTTTAGAAGAGCAATTAACAAAACAGGGGATGTTTTGTACAAAATGCAATAATCCAAAAGAAGGCTTTAAGCTTATAAAGGATGCAGCAAAGAATGGTCAGCCTTTTGATATAGCAATAATTGATCACCTAATGCCCGAGATTAGTGGAGAAGAGTTGGCAATTAAAATAAAAAAAGAACCATCTGTTAAAGACTTAGTTCTTGTTCTGTCAACTTCTGCTGGGAAAAAAGGCCATAATAATAAGTTTGTTGATGCAGGATTTTCTGGCTTATTATTAAAGCCTGTTCGTACAGATAATTTGAATAAAATTCTCAGTGCTGTTTGGGATGCTCGCAATAGCAATAAGAATATTCTAATTGATGAAGATGCTTTAAATGCTTCTCTTGGTGGCAATAAAGAGAAGATATTTTATAACGTGCCGATATTGGTTGTAGAAGATAATCGGATAAATCGTGAATTTGCCAAAGAAATGTTAACTAATATGGGGTGTAATGTTGATTTGGCAGATAATGGAAAAATTGCTTTAGATAAAGTAAAATATAACCAATATGCCTTGATATTTATGGATTGTAATATGCCGGTTATGGATGGTTATGATGCCAGTATTAAGATAAGGAAGATGATTGAAGATGAAAAAATATCTGAAGTGCCTATAGTGGCGTTAACGGCAAATGCAATGAAAGGTGACAAGGATAAATGCATTGAATGTGGCATGAGTGATTATATAATCAAGCCAGTGAAAAAAGAAACGCTCAGGAAAGCAATATTTAAATGGGTTCCGGAATTTTCCAAATTTAGTAATTAGAAAACTTGCCTTATAAAGGTTTCCAGGCAATTACACTATATGCTTCGTGATCTCTACCGCCAAATCCTAAACGATTAACTTCTATAATTTTAATTTTCCCCTGCTGTTCGCGCTCTTTTAAGGCAGTTAGCCAGCCATTAAGATAATTGCGGTGGGCATGATAGCGTTTTGCAATATAATCAAATAGATTATCCGTATCATAAAGTTCTGATATTGGTTCTAAATGTAGGCATAAATTTGGTTTGCTATCTATTATCTTGTCCAAAAGGTCGGTGCAATTAGATCCAAGTTGCTCTAGTGCGTGATTAGTTACTATAGAAGAATTTTCATCAACTTCCAGCTCATCCCAACCCTCTAATGTAAGCATATTGAACTTAACAGCCTTGATGTTGCGTTTTAGATATTTAGCCATTTCTTTTATAATGCCCTGAGAAGGCTCTGCCCAGTCGCTGGCAACCAGATCAGCATCAGGAAACAGCTCGGCAAAAAGCAATTGGCTATTGCCTGTTCCACAACCAAGTTCAATAATCTTTGATGAATCTGAAAGGTATTTTTTATATATAACCCTGCGCAATATTAAATCAAATTCATAAGAGAAATTACCTTCTCCTGTATCAATATACTGACCATCAAGTCTTGCAATGCGATGATGTGCAAAATATTGGGGGCGTAGAATTTCAGGACTAAAGCCTTTTTCTTTTATTTCATCAAGGATTTCACCCCAGCCACGGTTCCATACGCTATTATCATTATCACCAACAATACGTAATTTTCCGCCATCAATTTTATCTAAAATATCAAGAATGACTTCATCTCTTTCCTTAGATTGCAAAGGCTCATATTTGAGCTCAGGCCAGTCTTTACAAGAAAGTGCAGATAAAACATCTGCCACTTCCACATCACATATTTTAGCAACAAATTCAGGACTAACCTGTTTTTTTAAATGACTCATTATTAAGTCCCTCATTAGTATCTACAAGATTAAATTTTACAGGATATGCCGATTGAGAAACATTTTTGTCTCCGCGATATTCCTCTATTACTTCCTGGGTTGAAAATAATTTTTCAGATCCAATCTTATGCCAGAATTCAGGAGCAATAAAATATGGTTTGCGAAAATCATCTTCTTGCGTATCGGTCTCTACTTTTTCTTTTGGCATGAAGCGAAAATCAATTGAAATACGCGCCGCATCAGGATCATTTTTGGTAGTCTGATGTAATAAATAAGCGTCTGAAATATACCAGCCTTTATCGGTAAAGCGACATATTTCCTCAGCTCCTTTGCATATATCTTCGCCTTCAAGATAGTCATGCAGAGTTCTTACGGCATCTTCAGGGAAATTTTTCTGATGTAAAAAGCGTATACCAACTTTTTGTGGATCACCTAATACTGCCAGGAATGTCAAATAACCACCTGCCGGATCACCTGCCCAAATATCAGTATGTATTTTTGTAGAAGCTCTGGGGCGTTTCTCAAATGCAGGATCTCTTTGGCCGCGCTGTAAGCGAATATTTATCGGATATTGTATGCGGTCAATTTTATCATCTATATTTAATTCTTTTACAGAATTGCTAACTTGCTGGCATAATAAATTAAAAGCTAGCTGATTATCTTTTTTGGGTAATATAAGGCCATTTGGAGTAATATTAGGAAGAGCTAAAATATCGTCCTTATAGTCACGAAGCATGTCATCGGAAAGCTCAAATGACTTTTCACTATAATATCCCGATAAGGAAGACCATAAATAAATATTCAGAGCTTGTCTGATCCTGTCGCGTGTAGATTCTTTGATTTTCAGACTTTTTATGAATTCATTATTATCAATAACATCTGTTTTTTCTACAATACGGTTAAAGCGTGCAATACGCGATTTAAAATCTACGAATGACATACAATAAATCCCATGTTAAAAGAACGATACTATAGAAGTAGAGGCTAAAGCCTGCAAGCATTTACTATAGTTTTTTAAAACTGCACAATAATTAACATATATTTTAGAAAAATAATTGGTTTAAATATGACAAAAGAATATCCAAGAATAACGGTTATCACTGCTGTATATAATGGTGCAAAGCACATAGAAAGAATGATGCAGAGCCTCATAGATCAAAAATATCCCAATCTTGAGCATATTATAATGGATGCGGGATCCAAAGATGGAACCGTAGAGCTCTTACAAAAATATAAAGAACATATTACTCATTTGCATTCAGGGCCGGATAGGGGGCATTCTGATGCTACCAATAAGGCTCTTGAATTTGCCACAGGAGAGATAATATGTCTGCTAAATGCCGATGATACTTATGAAGATGGAGCTTTAATGAAAGTGGCAAAGGCGTGGATTGATAATCCTGGCGTTGATATGGTTAGCTTTGGTGCAACTATTAAAAAAGTAAATGAAGATGGAACAGAAAAAATCATAGCCGTGTATGATAACCCAAAGCATTATCAGATGACTCTTCATAACCTTTTATATTGCCCTTTATTAACCGCTTCACGTTTTTGGCGCAGGGATGTTTTTGAGCGCTTTGGTAAGATCTTGTGGGAATCTTATGATGGAAAATATCTTGTTGCAAGTGATCGGGAATTTTTACTCAGACTCTGTCTGAACAAAGTAAAGAATGTATCTTTTCCCGGCTCTGTATATAATTTTTATTCACATGATGATTCGCTTACTTTTGGTAAAGGTAACGTACTTAGGTGTTTCAAAGAGCATATTTTTATAACGCAAAATATTCTTGATAATAAAAAAATATCAGATGAAGAAATGAAGCAACTTAAGGGTTGGCAGGTTGATCAATCAGTAAAGTTATTTGTATTTTCCTGTTTGCAGATGAATTTTAAAGAGGCATTCTTAGCTTTGAAAGAAGGGGTTTCTAAGTGGCATATATTTTGGATAATGCGCTGTTTATTATATCCTTTTGAAGTTATAGGGCGCAGAATTTACAGAATGTTTTAGATTTTTATATATACAAATTTTTATTTATAACTATTGTAACGTTTTTAATAATATGATTTTAAGTAGATTATGAAAAAAGAGGCATCAATTCTTGTAACTGGTGGAGCAGGATATATAGGATCGCACATATGTAAGGCGCTAAAACTTTCAGGCTATAATCCCGTGACATATGATAATCTTGTAACTGGTAACGCGCATGCTGTAAAGTGGGGGCCGTTAGAAAATGGCGATGTTCTGGATCGGGATAGATTGATCGAAGTCATAAAAAAATATGATACTAAAGCAGTAATACATTTGGCTGCATATATTGCAGTTGGGGAATCTGTAGAAAATCCGGGTAAATATTACAAAAATAATGTTATGGGCGGTCTTTCTCTGCTGGAGGCTATGTGCAAAACAGATATGGATAAAATTATTTTTTCCAGCACTGCTGCTGTTTATGGTATACCAGAAATAGTTCCGTTGACTGAAGAAAGTAAGACATTACCCATAAATCCATATGGTTTTAGCAAATTTGCTGTGGAGCATATGTTGCAGGATTATAAAATCTCCCATGATTTAAAATCGGTTATATTAAGATATTTCAATGTTGCAGGAGCAGACCCTGAGTCAGAAATTGGCTGCGAGCATAAAAAACCTAATAATCTGATACCAATATTGATGAATGTACAGTCGCAAAAGCAGGATTATTTGCAAATATTTGGTAATGATTATCAAACAGAAGATGGTACTGCCGTGCGAGATTATATACATGTTTCTGATTTGGCGGATGCTCACATATTAGCGTTGGAATATTTAATTAATGATGGCGATAATGAAATTTTTAATTTAGGTACGGGTAAAGGTCGTTCGGTTGCTGAGGTTGTAGATTCAGTTAAAAGAGTAACTGGCAAAGATGTTCCGATAAAAAATGCGCCGCGCCGGGCAGGAGATCCACCTATATTATTTGCAGATGCCAGCAAGGCTAATAATATTTTAAAATGGCAGCCTAAGCATACTGACCTTGATTCAATAATCAAAACAGCCTGGGATTGGCAAAAAAAGATTAGCTAATTTTCCAGTGTAAAAGAAACTCTTTTTAATTCCTTGCCATTTACGACTATGGCTAGATTATGTTCACCTACATAATGTTTGCGGGTGGTCATATTTTTAAAAATATGTTTTTTACTAAAAGAGATCGTTCCTTTTTGATAATCACCCTCTTTGATATGGAAGATTTTATCGGCGATATTACCATTTGATTTGAAAAATCCAATTATATATTCAATACGTAATTTGCCGGGATCTGATATTTCAAGATCGCAATTAAAGGATAAATATTCGCCCATTTTTATTATATTATTGGCGATTTGAAGATTGCAGCTTTTGATTATATTTGTGTCTTTAAACCCAAAAATTTCTAATGCGCTATCATTTCCAGACTTTAATAAAGTGCGGCAGGCATGTTTTAGTAGGCGATTTGTATGGTTGTTATTTCCGTACCACTCTTTTACTATATCCAAAACAATTTGGGGATTATCTTTAGAAATATCATTTAAGTTATTTGCTACGCTGCGGCGAACATATTCTTCATTATCATTTTTAAGCTTGCTTAAAATTGGTATTATAAGTTCAGGGTCTCTTTTAAAATCTGGCAATGCCATAGCCCATGGCAGGCGTGGACGACAGCCCTCGCTTGCAAGGCGACGAATATGATAATTATCGTTATCCGTCCATTTGAGCATTTTTTGCATCATATTTTCTTTATCTGCCTTTATAAATGGTCTGACAGCAAATTCAGATGACGCATATTGTGTAAATTCTTCTAATGCCAATATTGATTCTTCAAGGTGATCCATACCATATTTTTCAACAAAATCAGGGAAAAACATGCATAAATAGCCGCTATGTTTTGATATTTTTGCAGCTTGGGGAGCAGCTTTTCTTAATATTTCTAATGCTTGCAGATAATTATCTGGCAGAGATTTATATAAGCATTCTGAGATATGATACATGCGCTCTTTTAGCTGTCTTTCCTGCCATTTATTGTCATAGATGCTATCTATGAAATATTTTTCATCAAATTTGCTGTGAATATTTTTTAATATAGAGGCAAGCTCTGTAAAAAATTGCTGATTGTAATTATCGCGTAAAGCTTCTGCCATATGTTATATCCAGTTTATATGCTTGGCGATAATATATAAATTTATATGAATATGAACATATTATGTAATTTTAATTTAGATTATAGATGATTTAAAATTTCCAGTATGAGTTTGGCAGTGATGTCATTTTCATCTAAATCCGGATTATATTCAGCTATTTCAAGGCATTTAAGTTCAGATTTATGCAGAGTTTTTTGTAATATAATTTTTACCTGATCTTTTGTAAGACCATCAGCTTCGGTTGAGCCTGTACCAGGTGCAATTGATGGATCAATGCCGTCAAGATCAATAGATAGGCCAAAGCCCTTAGTCTTGTTAGTAACTATATTAACCGCCTCATCTATAACTGAGTCAATTCCTCTTTTGTTGATATCCTGCATATAGAATATTTTAACTCCGAGTAAATCAAGGAATGCTTTTTCCTCAGGCTCATAGCTGCGAATCGCAATCAGACATAAATGTTTGGGGTTAATTTTTGTAATATCGCATATTTTTGATATTTCATCATTACCATAGCCTAATAAATAAGATAATGGCATGCCATGCACGGCTCCAGAATGTGAAGTTTCTTGTGTATGAGCATCCATATGGGCATCTATCCATATAAGACCAAAAGATTCGGTTGCCTTGTAATAATCTGTTACTGCTGACCATGTGGCGATCGCCATAGAGTGATCTCCGCCTAGAGTAACCGGAAATTTTTTTGATTTTAGGCTTTTAGTTACTTGCAAATATAATAATTTGCACGATTCTAAAACCGATTCTTTACTGTCTTTAGGAATATGATGCCATGTAGCATTCTTTAATTTATCGCTTATTCCAAATTTATATAGATATTCTGGCCCTTTTGAGCATTCTTTTATTTTAGCCCCAGCACCACAGGAATATCCGATCAGATCTATTGGTTTCACTTTATTTTCCCCAATATTTTTTCAAATATATCAATTGCATTATCTAATGTTTTTTTATCTATAACCAAAGGCGGAGCAAGCCTGACTACCACTTCGTGCGTTTCCTTGCTCAAGACACCATTTAGCATTAATTCTTCACATATTTTTCGGGCAGAGGCATATTTGGGATCGATTTCAACGCCAACCCACAGGCCTTTTCCTCTGATATCCTTTATTGCAGGAGATTTTATATTTTTCAGGCGTTTCACCAAATGTTTGCCCAGCTCATAGCTGTTTTTAGTTAGATTATCTTCTTCGATAATTTTAAGCGCCTCAAGGGCAATGGCGCAGGCAAGAGGGTTGCCGCCAAATGTCGAGCCATGAGTGCCGGGAGTAAATAAATCCATTATTTGTGATGATGCTAAAAATGCTGAAACAGGCAATATGCCGCCACCAAGGGCTTTACCTAATATTAAACAGTCAGGTTTGTCAATTTCATATTGAAAGGCAAAGTCTTTACCTGTGCGGCCAAGGCCGGTCTGAATTTCATCAAGAATCAGTAAAATATTATTATCTTTGCAAACTTGCTGAACCTGTTTCAAATATCCATCCGGCGGAACTATTATCCCTCCTTCGCCTTGCATGGGCTCAAGTAATATCGCACATGTATCCTTGGTTATAGCATTTTTAAATGCAGATATATCACCAAAAGGAATATTGGTGAAACCCGGTGCAAATGGGCCAAAATCATCTTTATATGATTTTTCGCTTGAAAAGCCGACTATTGTAGTTGTGCGTCCGTGGAAATTCTGATTTGCAACTATAATTTGAGCATTATGTTTGGTTATATTTTTAACCTTATATCCCCAAAGACGAGCAGCTTTTATAGCAGTTTCAACCGCTTCTGCGCCGGTATTCATAGGTAGCATGGCATCCATTTTTGTGAATTTGCATAATTTCTCAGCAAAATCTGCCAGTTTATCAGTGTAAAATGCGCGCGAAGTTATGCATAATTTATTTGCCTGTTCACCTAAGACTCCCAGCAGTCTTTTATTGCAATGACCATGGCTAACAGCAGAATATGCGCTCATCATATCAATATATTTTTTACCACTATCATCATATAAAAAACATCCCTCACCCTTTGTCAGAACTACAGGCAACGGCAAATAATTATGGGCGCAATATTTTAGTTCTTTTTCGATGACAGACATATATTTCTCTCATTAATAGTGATATAAATAATATATCACTATATCACATAAATTGCTGTTATTTAAAAATTTTGTTAAACTTGTGATTATTTATTATTTTTGAAAAATATAGGTGTTTTTATGACAGAGACGGCAAAAATTTTATCAATGCTCGATAATATAAGCAGAACAAGTTTTGCCGCTGAGAAAGAAATCTGTGATAAATTAATAAAATATCTCGAAGATATTGGAGAATATCAGGCAGATGCAGAAAAAATAGCGAGTAAATATGTTATAGAATCAAGAAAATCAGGCAAAAAAGGGCTGGAAAGCTTCTTTGCTGAATATCAGCTTGATACACAAGAAGGCATTGCGGTTATGAGTCTGGCAGAGGCTTTGTTGCGCATTCCTGATGCAGAAAACGCCAATGACCTTATACATGAAAAGCTAAATAACGCCAATTGGCAAAAACATTTTGGCAAAAGCAGCTCGGCATTGGTAAATACTTCAACTTTAGGTTTGCAGATAGTACAGAAGTTGTTTGATTGCGGTCAGGCGGTGAGTGCTGCAATTGATCCTGTTGTGCGTGAAGCCGTTAAGCAATCTATGCGCCAGATTGGCAAGCATTTTGTAATTGGCGAAACGATTGAAGCTGCTGTTGAAAATAGTAAAAATCATCCGGGATTCTTATTTTCATATGATATGCTTGGAGAAGGTGCAAAAACTGAAGTTCAGGCAGCCAGATATATGCAGCATTATCTGCAGGCAATAGATGCATTGAAAAACTGTTTTGGTGAGGATGATCCTTTATATTCACGCCCATCAATATCAATTAAAATATCGGCATTATATCCACGATATGAGCTGGCAAAAAGAGAAGATATTTATCAGCATCTGGTTCCAAGAATTGAAAGTCTGGTGCAGCAGGCAATGGAAGTTGGAGTTATGATTACTATTGACGCTGAAGAAGCAGCAAGGCTTGATATATCTTTAGAAATTTTTGCAGAAATTATAAGTAAAGCCGAATATCGTGACTATCCGGCATTGGGTCTTGCGGTGCAGGCATATCAAAAAAGAGCTTTTGACGTTATAGATTTTATAATAGAGCTGGCAAATCAAACTAATAAGAGAATACCTGTAAGGCTGGTTAAGGGTGCGTATTGGGATAGTGAAATAAAACGCGCTCAGGTTCTGGGTTTAGATGCTTATCCGGTATTTACCAATAAGTCCCACACAGACATTTCATATCTTGCTTGCGCTAAAAAAATGCTCGAAAATAATGACTATATATATCCGCAATTTGCAACTCATAACGCTATGACTATTGGTTATATAGAAGCAATGGCAGCAGATAAGGAATATGAGTTTCAATTGCTTGAAGGTATGGGCGGTGGCCTTTATGAACAAATTGTAAAGAACAGAGCTTGCAGAATATATGCTCCTGTTGGGCCATATAAGGAATTATTGCCTTATTTAATTCGTAGATTGCTCGAAAATGCTGCAAATAACTCCTTTGTAAGAAAGTTGGCAGATGAAAATATTCCACTAAATGAATTATTAAATAGCCCATTTAATGAGATAGATGAAGAATGCAAATCTATAAATTTGCCAAAAAATATATTTAGCGACCGCAAAAACAGTAAAGGGTTGGATTTAGATAATAATTATAAATTAAAATTATTTATGTCCGAATTTTCTAAAGCAGATAAGGATGAATATATCTGCAAGCCATTCTTGCCCGGATATTTAGTAAACGGAGAAAAGAAATATTGCTTTAGCCCGGCAAATAAAAATCTTAATATTGGAGTTGTTGAGCAGGCTGATGAAGAAATAGCTAATTCTGCTATTGGTGTTGCAAAAGATATGTTTAAGGTTTGGAAAAATATCTCAGTTGAAAAAAGAGCTCAAATATTAGAAAAGGCAGCTGATATATTGGAAAGCAGGCAGATATCGGCAATGAAACTATGTATATTAGAAGCTGGTAAAACTTTAAGTGATGCGCGTGATGAGGTGCGTGAGGCTGTTGATTTTCTTAGATATTATGCAAGTCAGGCAAGAAAAATAATGGCAGATGATTTGCAGTTAACATCACCAACAGGTGAAAAAAACAGTTTGTCATTAAATGGAAGGGGAGTTTTCTTCTGTATTAGCCCCTGGAACTTTCCTTTAGCAATATTTACAGGGCAGATTTCTGCAGCTTTAGTGACAGGAAATACGGTTATTGCAAAGCCGGCAAATGATACATCTTTAATAGCTTATTTTATGGTTGAGATATTTCAAGAAGCAGGATTACCAGATGGCACTCTTACCTTATTACCTGGATCAGGCAGGTTAATAGGAAATATATTATTAAAATCTCCCGATATTAATGGAGTATGTTTTACCGGTTCAACTGAGACTGCCTGGCATATTAACAGGACGCTTGCAGCAAGAGATTCTGCAATTGCGCCTTTAATTGCTGAAACTGGCGGTCAAAATGCAATGATAGTAGATAGTAGCGCCTTGCCAGAACAGATTGTTACGGATGTAATAAACTCTGCATTTGGTAGTGCAGGTCAGCGTTGTTCGGCTTTGCGTGTTTTATATTTGCAAGAAGATATTGCAGATGAAGTAATAGAAATGCTTACCGGCGCAGTGGAAATGCTAAAAATAGGTGATCCTGCTGACCCTGCAACTGATATAGGCCCGGTTATAAGTGAAAATGCGCAAAAAATCTTATATGAGCATATTGATAAAATGCATGCTGATTTTAAATTTATATGCAGAGGTCAAATCGATGATGATATAAGTAAAAAAGGCTGGTTTGTAGCACCTCATATATTTGAAATTAATCATATAAGTGATTTAAAAGAAGAAGTTTTTGGTCCGGTTTTACATATTAGAAGATTTATATTAAGCGAACTTGATAATGTTATTGAAGAGATAAATGATACAGGTTTTGGGCTTACTTTGGGTATTCATACGCGCATTGAAGGGCGAGCAGAATATATAAAAAATAATGTGAATGTAGGAAATATATATCTTAATCGTTCAATGACAGGAGCTGTCGTTGGCGTGCAACCATTTGGTGGCGAAGGGTTATCAGGAACTGGCCCTAAGGCTGGTGGACCAAACTATTTATATAGATTTATTACAGAACACACATATACCGTAAATATGTCAGCTTTTGGCGGTG
>JAOIVE010000002.1 GCA_028223895.1 Rickettsiales bacterium | reverse complement strand
TAAAAGTCAGTTGCTCTACCAGCTGAGCTACGGGATCACAATACACAACTATATTAGTTGCAGGCCGAGAACATAAGGCCTCAATCCTCCCTAGTCAATAATAAATATAGATTTTCCCACTATATTTATTATATTCCTTTGAAATAACATAGGATATGAACATGACGAAAATAGTAATTTGCATTCCTGCACGCCTGGCATCAACAAGATTACCAAATAAACCGCTGGCAGATATAAATGGAAAACCTATGATAATTCATGTTCTGGAGCGCGCTAAAGAAGCAAATATTGGCGATATAATTGTAGCCTGTGCTGAAAAAGAAATAGCCGATAATGTTGAAAAATTTGGTGGCAAAGCAATATTAACCGATCCTGAATTGCCATCAGGGACTGATCGCATATATCAGGCATTGAAAAAAGCCAACTATAAGGCTGATTACGTAGTAAATGTTCAGGGAGATCTTCCAACTCTTGACCCTGCCCTTATAAATAAATCTGTAGATATTTTAAAAAATGATGAAAAAGTTGATATATCAACTTTAGCAGCAATAATAAAAAATGAAGATGAGCGTGAAAACCCAAATGTAGTAAAGGCTGTAATTTCTTTTGATAATGAGAAAAATAAAACAGGCAAAGCACTATATTTTACTCGAGCAAGCGCTCCATATGGAAATGGAGATTTATATCATCACATAGGTTTATATGCATATAAAATGCAAGCTTTGGAGAAGTTTGTAAACCTACCCCCCAGCTCATTAGAAAAAAGAGAAAAACTAGAACAATTACGCGCTCTTGAAAATAATATGCGTATAGATGTGGCAATCGTTGATACTGTCCCACTTGGTGTAGACACTCAGGAAGATTTACAAAAAGCTATAAATGCTTTGAAGTAATTATATTAATTTATAATATTTTATATCATTGAAATTTCTCTCAACTGATGTAGTTTTCTTATCTTAACAAACATATTGGATAAAAAATGACTGATAAATATGACGTAGCAGCTATTGGAAACGCGATTGTTGATATTCTAGCAAAAGTTTCTGACGATTTCATAAAAAAACATGCTTTAGAAAAAGGTTCAATGTCACTGATTGACGAAAATCAGGCAGACGAACTATATAGCGACATGCCAACTGCTATTGAGATATCTGGCGGATCTGCAGCAAATACACTGGCCGGAGTTGCGTCATTAGGAGGAAAAGCAGCCTTTATCGGAAAAGTTAAGAATGACGATCTTGGGCGCATTTTCAAACATGACTTACAATCTATAGGCGTTGACTATAATACAGCACCTGCTACAGAAGGGCCGGCAACGGCAAAATGTCTGGTTGTAGTTACCCCGGATGCAGAGCGTACCATGTCAACATTTCTTGGTGCCACAAGAGGAATAACTGAAAATGATATTGATGAAAATATTATAGCCCAATCTAAAGTAGTTTATCTTGAAGGGTATTTGTGGGATGAGGAGCATGCAAAAAATGCTATGAGAAAGGCTGTGGATTTTGCACGCAAGCATAATAAAAAAGTAGCATTATCGCTATCAGATCCATTTTGCGTTGATCGTCATCGTGATGAATTTTATGAACTTATAAAAGATGGCGTTGATATATTATTTGCCAATGAGGAAGAAATTAAAAAACTCACTCAGCAGGATTCTGTTGAATCTGCCGCTAAAAATATATCGAACTTATGTCAAATAGCCGCAATAACTCTTGGGCCAAAGGGCGCTATAATATTAGAAGGTTCCAAGCAAGAAGATATTAGCGCAGTAAGTAACCTCAATGTTGTTGATACAACAGGAGCCGGCGATCTTTTTGCAGCAGGATTTCTCTTTGCCCTAACACAAGGTAAAGATGTAAAAACATGTGGAAAATTTGGAGTTTTATCGGCAAGCGAAATCATTCAACATATGGGAGCAAGGCCTGAAACTAATTTGTCTGAATATGTAAAGAATGCAGCTTAGTTAGATAAAACATCAGCTTTCTGGATGGATATTTTTTATCAGCAGATATATGCCAATTATAATTATATAAGAATATATGCAAAAAATACTTAATAAATATCCATCTATAGCTCTTTATACAAATCCTAAAATATTGGCGATATTGTTTTTAGGTCTCTCAAGCGGTTTGCCACTACCGCTTACAGGAGCAACCCTTGATGCTGTATTGAATGAGGCTGGAGTTACTAAAACAGCGATAGGTCTTTTTGCAATTGTTGGCACTCCATATAGCTTAAAATTTCTCTGGGCTCCATTAATTGATAATCTTTCTATTCCGATATTTACCAAATTATTGGGAAGAAGGCGTAGCTGGATGATTTTAACGCAGATAGGATTAATTATTTCAATTTCTCAATTGGGGATGAGCAATCCGGCTGAAAATATAACTCTAACTATATTCTGGGCATTTATTGTTGCATTTTTCTCAGCTAGTCAGGATATTGTGATTGATGCTTACCGGATTGAATCACTTGAGGAAAAAGAACAAGGAGCAGGAGCAAGCACTTCAACTTTTGGATATATAACGGCAATGAAATTGCTCGGCGGCGCTTTGGCTTTCTGGATGTCAGATCACATATCCTGGGAATATGTATATTTTATAATGGCTGCAATTATTTTGGTTGGAATCATAACGGTCATGATTGCAGGAGAACCTAAATCAGTAAAAATCATAGAAAAAAAGAGCTGGCTGGAGTGGTTGCACGATGCTGTAATATCACCATTTTCTGATTTTATGAAACATTCAAAATGGTGGGCAATTCTACTATTTATAATTTTATATAAGCTTGGAGATGCTTTTGCCGGCAAAATGACTACTCCATTTTTACAGGATATAGGCTTTAGCAATAGCGAAATAGCTTTTTACTTAAAAACCTTTGGCCTCGGAGCATTGCTGCTGGGTACGTTCTTTGGCGGCATAATTGTATATAGATTCGGAATGTTAAAATCTTTATGGATATGCGGAATATTACAAATGATTTCTAATCTGATGTTTGTTTTACAAGCATATATTGGTTATGACACAGAACTATTATCTATCACTATTGGAGTAGAAAATCTCAGCGCAGGCATGGGAACTGCCGCTTTTGTAGCTTTTTTAAGCAGCCTTTGCAATATTAGCTATACTGCGACCCAATATGCACTTCTCACCTCATTTGCAGCAACCGGGCGCACATGGCTTTCCGCCTCATCAGGTTGGTTTGTTGATCAGCTAGGATGGGAATCGTTTTTCATACTGAGCACCATTATAGCAATTCCCGGCGTTTTACTAATAAAATATATGCAATCTTTCTATAAAATTTCTAAGTAAAACAGTAAATTACTCTGTTATTCTACCGCCGCTTATGTTAGCATTAAACTATGGTATTGCATTAATAAATGGGGGGTGTAGATGCTTATCGGAATTCCAAAAGAAAAGAAAAATCACGAATATCGCGTTAGCATATCTCCGCAAGGCGTTAACGAGCTTGTGCATCACGGCCATCAGGTAATTGTAGAAAAAGATGCAGGACATGGCATTGGGTTTGACGACCTACATTATCAGGATGCTGGCGCTCTTGTTGTAGAGACAGCAAAGGAAGTCTATGAGCGCGCCGAAATGATAGTTAAAGTTAAGGAGCCGCAACTTGAAGAATGTAGACTAATAAGAGAAGGGCAGATTATTTTTGGATATCTGCATTTAGCTGCTGATCCTGATATAACAGATGCGCTTATTGATACTAACTGCATAGCAATAGCTTACGAAACAGTAACTGACAAATATGGAAGATTGCCGCTTTTAGCTCCTATGAGCGAGGTTGCGGGGCGTTTTGCAGTTCAGGCTGGCGCTAGCTGTCTGGAAAGACCAAGAGGAGGCAGCGGAGTATTACTTGGCGGTGTTCCTGGTGTAAAAAAAGGAAAAGTAGTTATTTTAGGTGGCGGAGTTGTAGGAACTAATGCTGCTATTATAGCCAGAGGAATGGGTGCTGACGTAACAATATTAGATAAGTCACTTGATAGAATTAGAGAGCTTGAGTGGCAATTTGGCAACTCTGTCAATATACTATACTCAACTGTTACATCTACTACTGAAGCTTTATTATCTGCCGATTTGGTAATTGGCGCGGTATTGATACCTGGAGCAGCTGCACCTAAAATTATAACCAAAGATTCTTTAGCCATAATGAAAAGAAATGCAGTTATAGTAGATGTAGCGATCGATCAGGGAGGCTGCGCCGAAACAAGCAAGCCAACAACCCATGAAGATCCAACCTTTATTGAGCATGATATAATACATTATTGTGTTACAAATATTCCAAGCGCAGTTGCAAGGACTTCAACTCAGGCACTGGAAAATGCAACATTGCCATATATATTGGCTCTTGCTGATAATGGATATCGTTCCACATTACGAAATGATAAATATTTTGCCATGGGGCTTAATATACACAGAGGAAGAATAACGCATGAAGCAGTTGCAAACGACTTGAACCATGCATATGTACCTACATCAACATTCCTAAATGGCTAACTAGAATAATATTTATAGCAAGGGGAGCATTTTTACAGCCCCCTTGCTTTGATATAGTATTAAAGTCTTATGGCTTTTCCTTCTTGCTTCAATCTTTCTACAAAACCGTCTGTCTTTTTTGGTGTTTTTTTCGTAGTAATTATAATTTCATCAATATCAACTTGATCAGGATACATCATTTCACCTTCTTCAAGATCTGATAAACTACTATCATCCCCATCCAAGATAGTTAAAGCAGGATATGCTGCTGTTTCATCTTCTTTAGACCCTTCTTGCTTAGGTTCTGCTTCTGCATCAGCCGTTATTTCAGATGCAGGCAAACTATCAGTTCGTTGTTTTTTACGTTCAGGCTGCTTTGCCTCTAATTCAGGATTAGTATTTTCTTCTCTCTCTTCCCTTTCTTCTCTCTTTTCTTTCTGACTAATTCTAAGAGTCAGTTTTAATCCTTTTCTTTCAGATCCTTCCATTTCAGGATTGGCACTTTCCCTTTCTTTTCTTTTATTACCTTTAAAAATAACTTCTAATTCCTCTTGAGCAACCGGCGAAATATTTTCAAAATCTTTTAATCCTTCAAAAAATTTTGAAATTCTCTCAAGATTACATTTTTTATTACCTTTACGATTTTTTATACTTTTTGCAAATTCAAGTGCTTTGCGTATTGTATCATCTAAATTAGTACCACAAACAAAATCACAATGATCTCCTAGCATTCTAACACCTTCATCATTAATGCCACGAACACAAAGAACTATTTTTCTTAAGGCTGCGCTTTCAACATTCTCTCCATATACATCTTTTGATGTTACACAATACTGATACTGATTATATAAATCACCTTCTAATAATAAAGCAGCATATTTGCTCTCTGGGCCAGAACTGTCATACTTGAATAAACCTACCTTATTATTCTTTAAAAAACCCAGATGAGAAATCACTTCTTCTCTGGGTACAATATTTTCTACTCCTCTATAACCTTCTGCCAAAATTAGTTCCAACTCATCTTGCCCAACTGGCTCAAGTGACATACTTTTATTTATATTATTTATATTTCCTTTCAATCTCTCAGAAGATACCGGCTTAAGAAAAACACTTCTACCAATATATCTATACATTTCTTCCAACGCTTCAGTTTTAGATAGATTGCAAGAAAAAGTACAATTATATGTCCTTTGCAATAAACTAATATGCTTCGGCCTTATGCCATGCATACCAAATATATCAACACCTACATTAGGTGAAGTATGTAATTCACACTTTTTCACATCTTTCAAATTTTTAAATCGCTTTAAAGTTTTGATACTACCGCCAGTCATGAAAACGCTATATGTAGAGTTTTCATCTCTTAATATGGCTAATTTATTGCCTATTATACCTATATTTGAAGATAGTTTTTCTATTAAGCAATCTTGTGTTTTATTATCATTATCTATGCCCAGCATTTCAAAAACACAAGACATAGTTTCACGCAAATTATCCATTGTTAGAGGCTCTTCAAGCTCCCTGACCTTTATTTCTTTTTCTCTTGCTCTTGCGTGATTTACTAAATCATCCAATGCTTCTGCTGATATATCATAGACACAAATATATTCTTTATTATGCTTCATCTCTTTAATATTATGATGCTTATTTTTTAGATTTCCACGTAAAGCTAAAATGGGACTATGCTCTCCTGGATAGCCTTTTCCTCCTCCATTATTATAAAAAACAACATATTTTTCATCTTCTTTAAGTTCACCATTCTCATATCTATTAACATTATATTTGCACAATAAAAACTCTGTTTTTTTTGTGTCTTCAACCTCAGACTCTAATCCATTAGACTGATCATCAGGCTCGAAGCCATCATCATAATAACCAATTCTTTTCGACATATTTACTCCAACAAATTAAAATTGTTTGCCAAAAAGCAAACGCTTTACAAAGATTAAAACTACAAGGAAAATACTACATTCGGAAAAATGTAATACAAACGTTTCAAAAAAGCCAAATAACTTTTAATAACAATAACTTGATAAATAAATTAGATAATTTCCAATATATTTTCAGGAGGACGGCCTATTACAGCCTTTTGATCAACAACTACTATCGGGCGTTCAATAAGCTTTGGGTTCTTCACCATTATTTTTATGAGTTCCATTTCTGAAAGATCTTTCTTATCAAGACCCAGCTCTTTATATACAGGCTCACCTTTTCTAACTACTTCATGGGCTGTTTTACCCAACATTTTCAATATATTTTTAAATTCAAAAACACCAGGCGTAGATTTTAAATATTCAACTATTATTGTTTCTACTTCATTCTCTTTCAACAAATCTAAAGTTAAGCGAGACTTACTACAACGCGGATTATGATAAATTATTGCTTTCATATTATCTTCTTTATATTAAACATCTAAATTTGTAACTTTAAGAGCATTATTTTGTATAAACTCTTTACGAGGCTCAACAACTCCGCCCATTAAGGTTGAGAATACTTCTTCTGCCTCATCAAAGTCACCAACCTTAATCTGCAATAAAGTTCTGTTGTTAGGATCTAAAGTAGTATCCCACAACTGATCCGGATTCATTTCACCAAGACCCTTAAATCTTTGTATAGAGACGCCTTTGCGTCCAATCTCCATAACCGCATCAAATAGCGCCGAAGGAGTTGTCAATTCATGCTGATTTTGCTTGCTTTCAAGTATTAATCTACCTTTAAACAAATCTCTTAAATCAGAGATTAATTTATTGATTAAAGGAACTTCATGGCTTGTTAAAGTATCTTTATCTATAACTAGTTTCTCCGCAACTCCTCTAACTTCACGGATAATTACAAACTCACCATTATCACCAATAGATGCTTTCCATTCATATAAAATTGGTCCGGTAAATGTTCTGTTTAGCTGATCGGCAACTAATTTTGCAGCTTCTATATCACCAAGCTTATCAGGATCAAGCGATCCAACCATAGACGCCGCCTGTATTAAATCAACTGGAATACGGCGAGACAAAGATTTTACATGCTTTAAGAATTTAGCAGTTTTATCAACAATATCTCTTAAATCAGCGCCAGCATGCTGAGTGCCATTTTCAGATTTTAATAAAGCACCTTCTAAAGCTGTACCAAACAAATAATTCTGCAACTCGCCATCATCTTTTAAATATACTGCCTTATTTCCTCTGCGAATACGATATAAAGGAGGCTGCGCAACATATAAATAACCTTTTTCAATAAGCTCAGGCATATGTCTGTAGAAGAATGTTAAAATAAGAGTTCTGATATGCGCGCCGTCAACATCCGCATCCGTCATAATAACAACTTTGTGATAGCGAATTTTATCTATATTAAATTCATCGCGCCCTATTCCAGTGCCAAGGGCAGTTATTAATGTGCCTATCTCTTGTGATGACAACATTTTATCAAAACGAGCGCGCTCAACGTTAAGAATCTTACCACGCAATGGCAATATGGCTTGGGTTTTACGATCCCTACCCTGCTTTGCAGAACCTCCCGCAGAATCACCCTCAACTATAAATAACTCACTAGCTGAAGGATCTTTTTCCTGACAATCTGCTAATTTTCCTGGAAGACTTGATATATCAAGAACGCTTTTTCTACGCGTTAAATCACGCGCTTTTCTTGCAGCTTCCCTTGCAACAGCAGCTTCAATTGCCTTGCCAACAACCATCTTAGCTTCAGCTGGGTGCTCTTCTAACCAACGACTTAATTGCTCACTTACAATAGATTCAACAACCGGGCGCACCTCAGAACTAACCAGCTTATCTTTTGTTTGCGATGAAAATTTAGGATCAGGAACTTTTACAGATAATACGCAAGTCAATCCCTCACGCATATCGTCACCCGTCAGACTAATCTTTTCTTTTTTTCCAATTCCAGAAGATGCAGTATAATTATTTATTGTTCTGGTTAATGCCGCCCTGAAACCAGCTAAATGCGTTCCGCCATCGCGCTGACGAATATTATTGGTAAAACATAATACATTTTCATGATATGAATCATTCCATTCAATCGCCAGATCAACACCGATATCATCTTCCGATTCACCAGAAACAGATATAACTTCATGCAACGGATTCTTTGAACGATCCAGATATTTTACAAATTCAGTAGTACCACCATCATATTTAAACTCAACCTCGCTTGGCTCTTCATTACGCAAATCGCGCAAAATTATATGAACCCCAGAATTCAAGAAAGCCATTTCACGGATGCGATGTTCAAGAGTTGCAAAAACAAAAACTATGTCTGAGAAAATCTCCGATGAAGGCATAAAGGTTACTCTCGTACCTTTTTTATTTTCAGCATCACCAACAACTTTAAGATGCTCAACAGTATCACCATTTTCAAAGCGAGCTGCGTATTCTTTGCCATTTCTCCATATAGTCAGATCAAGCCAATCTGAAAGGGCGTTTACAACAGAAACCCCTACCCCATGCAGGCCACCGGATATCTTATATGAATTAGAGTCAAACTTACCGCCGGCATGCAACTGAGTCATAATAACTTCCGCAGCCGAAACCCCCTCTTCTTCATGGATATCAACCGGAATTCCTCTACCGTTATCAGAAACAGAGCAAGAACCATTTGCATTTATAACAATCTCTATCAACGTACAATGACCGGCAAGAGCCTCGTCAATAGCATTGTCCAAAACTTCATACACCATATGGTGCAGGCCTGAACCATCATCAGTATCACCAATATACATACCGGGACGCTTACGAACAGCTTCCAGACCTTTAAGGACTTTAATTGAATCTGCACCGTATTCTTTTGGCTGATTTAGCTGCTGTTCCATATATTACCAATTCATTTTTATAAAGGTTATTTAAGGTAAATACACTATAATGAAACTATGCTATACTATCAAGAAGATATAGGCTAAATAACATATTATTTAATGCGATCATTGTAATCAAATTGTAATAATCGTATTATATAATAAAATTGATTTAATTTTGGTATCAATATGGTTGACTATACAAACTGCTATAGTACTGGCGACGTACGTGAAGCTACAGGAGCAAAGCCTCCTACCAGCCTAAGTCAATTAGGCGGAATGCTTGCCAGTGGAAAAAAAGAAGCTTTTGTATATTTTAGAAATGGATATCCTGGATATAATCACTTCGTAACCATAATTCCCGAAACAGATGGAACTGTAACCTTAATTGATCCTTATGGGGAACCATTTAAAGAAAAAGAAATACGAACCATACAAAATAAATTAGGAATTACTAACGAGCAGATATTTTACCTTGATGAAAACAGGCAAAAAATTTCTGCTAAGGAATATAATGATAACCCAGTTCCTCTTGCAATGTTTCAAAGAGACGGAACAAGGCCCGAAGTTGGAGTAGAAAATCACGATGCAAAAAGCTGCGGCCCTTTATGTTCAGAAATAGTCAGGCAGCATAATGCCGGCATTAAAATACAGGACGTGCTAAAAAACATAGGCGTTGATGTCAAAAAAGGCGCAAGCGATAATCAGGTTGATATATTAAAAGGTATTCACAAGAAATTCCCTAAAATCATAAAAACCAAAGCAGGATGCTATATAAATAAATCCTTTACAGATTTGCTAATGGAATTAGTAAGAGATTTGCTATATCCCGGAGAGTCTAAAAGTGAGGAGCGCACGCAATCGCTTCACGAATATTACAAAGCGTCGTTCGCCAATAAAAAAGAAGATACAGCCGATGCCGATATAGGAATTAATGAACAGGAACTAATATCAAAAATAGATCCTGAATTTGGAATTTCTTATAAAAATGGAAAAATTGAATTTGACAGATTACCAAAAGACGCTACAGAAGAAGAAAAAGAGCGCTTCTTAGAAGAGCTATCAAAAGAAATATGCTTAAAACAATTTGATGTATCAAAAGATAGCAAGCGCGAACCAGAACGCAGCGAATCAATTACAGAAGCAGAAAAAATTGGATTGATTTCAGCAGATATCACAAAAGCTACCAAGGAAGAAAAAAAGGAGCACTACATATCAGAGGCACTTATTGCAAGCAAAAAAAGTGGCGAATCATTTAAAGACGCAACTCACTCTTCCAGCAGAGGCAAAGCTTATTAGTTTGAGATTGCTTTCAATCAACAAAACATAAAAACTCAACACCCTACAACCTTTCATTTACCAACAGCAGCTAAAATATTTTGTTATATATTTAACTAATTATATCATATGGATAAAACTGCAATATTTTATACCAGAACTTAAAACGCCCAGCCTTATCTTAACTTTTCATTACCAGACACAAAAAAAAACGCCCTGCAAAGATTTACAGAGCGTTTTTTATTTAAATATTTTTTAAAGACTAAGCAGCTTCCTTCCTACCATCTCCAATCACAACATTTTCAACGCCACAAATCGTTGCGCATAATCTTGCAGAAACAATATAAGGATCAGCATTAGCACCAGGTCTACGATCTTCTAAATAACCATAACCTCTGATTTCAACAGGCTGAGGAATACGGATAGAGCTTCCACGATCAGCAGCACCCGCACTAAACTTATTCATGCTTGAAGTTTCATGAAGCCCAGTTAAACGCTCACCTAGACCATCGCCATAAAGAATAATATGATCTTCATGCTTCTTACTAAGTCTTTCAATAGCTTCATCTATTGCTTTACGACCTTTGTTCTTGTCACGAATATCCTTTGTAGAGAAATTCGAGTGCATACCAGCGCCATTCCAGTCACCTTTAATAGGCTTGTTAGCAAAAGAAACATGAACGCCATATTTTTCAGCTACACGGTGTAATAACCAACGAGCTATCCACGCATGATCAGATATATTCAAAACACCAGCATCTTCGCCTTCTATGCCTCTATAGCCAATTTGGTATTCCCATTGACCAGGCATAACTTCTGCATTAATTCCGTATATTATAAGGCCAGCATCAATACAAGCTTTTGCATGTTCTTCAGCTATTTCACGACCGAAAATCTGTTCAGAACCAACACCGCAATAATAAGGGCCTTGAGGTCCAGGGAAACCATGCTCAGGCCACCCTAAAGGAATATTACGTTTAAACAATGTATATTCCTGCTCCAAACCTATGTAAGGATCCTGATCTTTAGCTCCTGCATCAAGAACTTCTCTTAACTGAGCACGAGAATTTGACCAGTGAGGATTTCCATCGGGGCTATAAACTTCACAGATAACCAGATATCCACCATCATTGCGAATTGGATCCTTCACAAAATTAACCGGCTTTAAAAGGCAATCTGAATCATCACCCTCTGCCTGCATAGTAGAAGAACCATCAAAACTCCACTCCGGAAAATCCTTTATCTTCGGAGAAGCAGAAAGCTTCATAACCCTAGCCTTTGAACGCAACTTGCGCTCTCTGGGAGTTCCATCTAACCAAATATACTCTACTAAAACTGCGTGTGTCATAATTATCCATCAATCCATTAAAATGATTTTCATGGACGAGCTTTCTAACATTTTTTTGTAAAAAATGCAAGTATAAAAACACCTGGAATCGGCTATTAGCCACATAAAACAGATATTATTGATCAATAATATCTTCTAAAATATCATCATCTGACAAAAGCAAATGAGTAACATGCCCCATTTTCCTTCCCTCTTTGACAACTTTCTTGCCATATAGATGTATTTTTGTACTTGGCTGAGCAACATATTTATCCCATAAATCTATATCACTGCCAATAAGATTTTTCATAACAGATCTACATTGATGCTCCGCAGATCCAAGAGGCATACCACATACTGCCCTGATAAACTGCTCAAATTGACTCGTAATGCAAGCATCCATTGTCCAATGCCCAGAATTATGAGGACGAGGTGCAATTTCATTTACAAGCAAATCTCCATTTTTCATCAAGAACATCTCAACCGCTAAAATACCCACCAAGTCCAAAGAACTCACAACGCTTCTTGCTATATTCCAGGCCTTATCAACAATCTCATCTTCTATACGCGCAGGAGCTATAGTAACATCTAAAATGCCGTTTTTATGTATATTTTCAGAAGGATAAAACGGCAAATCGACACCATCTTTTCCACGAGCAATTATAACTGAAATTTCTTTTTCAAAATCAACCATGCCCTCAAGAACAGTATCCTGACCTTGAACCTGACTCCAGATTTCATCCAATTGTGTCTCTGGGTTAATTCTATACTGCCCTTTACCGTCATAGCCCAATTCTGCGGTTTTAAGAATGCATTTTGGCCCTATTTCACTTACCCCATTTTGTAAATCAGCAAAGGATTCTATCTTTTTATAAGGCGCGGTTTTAACGCCTATGTTATTTAGGAAATCTTTTTCTCTGACCCGGTTTCTTGATGCTTTAAGAACATTAGACCCGGGGCGAACTTCAGCAACTGACTCTATGGCTTTTATGCTTTCATCAGGGATATTCTCAAACTCAAATGTAACTACATCAACTGATGAAGCAAATCTCTTCAAAGCCTCTATATCATCAAATGCGGCAACCGTAACACTATTAGAAACATGCGCTGCAGGGCTATCTTCATGATCGGAGTAAATATGAACGCGCAAACCAAGAGCAGCAGCGGCAAGGGCACTCATCCGTCCAAGCTGGCCACCACCAATAATTCCAATTGTAGATTGCGGCTTTATGATAGTCATTTTGGCTCTTGTGCAACTGAATTAGTTTGATTTTCTCTAAATTTCTTTAGATTATTTTTTATATCATCACTATTTAAAGCAAGTACGGACGCGGCCAATAATGCAGCGTTTTTTGCTCCAGCATCACCTATTGCCAATGTTCCAACAGGAATTCCCGCCGGCATTTGAACTATCGACAGCAAACTATCCTGACCTTTTAAAGCCTTACTTTTTATAGGAACACCAAAAACCGGCAAAGATGTAAGAGATGCCACCATACCAGGCAAATGAGCTGCACCCCCTGCCCCGGCTATAATAACCTTAACACCCCTATCTTCAGCATTTTTTGCATATTCATATAAACGATCCGGAGTGCGATGAGCAGAAACAATTTTTACCTCATTTGATACACCAAGATCATCCAGTAACTCCTTGGTATTTTCCATTGTTTTCCAGTCAGACTGACTGCCCATTATTATACCAACGTCAGGCATATTACTTTCTCTGTAAAATTTTAAAAAGGAGATATTATCCAGCTAAATAGCTATAATGCAAGGGGTTTATAAAAATTTACTACGCAATGATATCATCGCAAAGAGACTGTCTTAAGTCAGCCATTAAGTCTTTCAGGGTAAGCTTACGTCTTTTCAAACGCTGCACTAGAAGCTGGTCAAAAACACCCTGTTTGGTTAATTCAGTTATCTTTTTATCCAGATCTTTATGTTCTTTATCAAGCTCTAAAAGCTTTGTTTGGACTTTTTCTTCCTCGCCCATACTAATTCCATCCCCTAAATTAAAAGAAAGTAACCATCTGATGCACAAAAGCACAAGGTTACAAATTTACCAATATATGTGTATATTCCCGCACAGAACAACTATATGTTAAATAATCCTTTTTACTTAAACAAAACAATCCCCTAACCAAAAAACCAGAGGGCTAGTCCTTAATATAACATAAAAATTAGTTAGTTTAAAATAAAACCGACATGTTTATTAACAAAATTGTATTTCATGTCAACAAAAACAACTAAAAATACAAAAAGATGTTCAGGATTAACACCCTCCTAAGCCTTTCCACCTCTTAACAAGGTCAGAGTCTAAATCAAACAGATCTAATAATCTTCCCACACTATGATTTATCAGATCATCTATATTTTCAGGACGAGGATAAAAAGCCGGCAAAGGAGGAGAAATTATTGCCCCCATTTCAGTTAGTTGCACCATATTACGCAAATGTCCTAAATGAAAAGGAGTTTCTCTTACCATAAGAACAAGTTTTCTTCTTTCTTTTAGCTGAACATCGGCGGCACGGCTAACTAAGTTTGAAGTAACACCACAAGCTATTTCCGACATAGTTTTTACAGAACAAGGAACCACAACCATGCCCATTGTTTTAAAGGAACCACTTGATATTGCAGCTCCTATATCATCAACATTATAATTATAATCTGCCAAAGATTTGACTTCTTTTATGGTGTAATCAGTCTCCTCAGATATAGTCAAACCGCCAGCCTTACTAACCACTAAATGAGTTTCGACTTTCAATTTTTTTAAGGCTTTTAACAATGAAATTGCATATATTGCGCCAGAGGCACCACTAATTGCGACTATAATTTTATTAGCGAAAGACATAAAATCCCAATCTTTTTAAAAAACCTTTAATATCAGAATGTTGACATAATTACATTATTTTTTATCAAAATTTTAATAATTTTTGTTTTGACCTGAAGCAAGTAAGTGGTACAATTAACTTTATCTTAATTAACTTAAATCGTATCTACGGGGGATCGAATTATGTCTTTAGATAATCACGTTAAATTTTTAAATGCAAAACACTTAAAACTTGAACAAGAGCTGAATGATGCCTACTCGCATCACCGGCCACAATCTGATATTTATAGAATTAAGAAAGAAAAACTGAAAATAAAAGACAAATTGACGAGGCTGGCAAAAGAAGCCGCTTAGGAAATTACAAAGGCTAAACAAAAAAGGGATAACTGAAAAAAGCTATCCCTTTTTTTATGCATAAATATCAAGAAATTATAATTTAATTCTGACCTTAGGCAACTTCAACAGCCTTTTCCTGAGGAGTATTATCGTTAGTATCCTCATCAAGTTGTGGCAACATTCCTAAAGCTCTTTTATAGGTATCCAATACATATTCCTGCTCTTCAAGTTCACTTGAATCCATTTTTCTTAATTTAATAATCTGGCGCATTGCTTTTGCATCAAATCCTGTAGACTTTGCTTCGGCATATACTTCCTTTATATCCTCTGCTATATTTTTCTTCTCTTCTTCCAAGCGCTCTATACGCTCTATAAATTGCAGTAAATGCTCAGAAGATAAACCACCATAAAATGTCATAATCAAAAACTCCCTTAAGAAAAAATAAAAATCTCAAGAGACAATAGCAAGATAGCTTATTTGCAACAATAACAAATATTACAGAAACTTATTTTTTTGCCAAAGATTCAGATTCCCAGTCATAAACATTCCTGCATTGATAAGGCAAAACAGGATATCTAGGTTTTTTAGTCGCGCTTTCTTTTAACTTATTTTTTGCCTCTTGAGAAAACCACCAATCAAGGCTTTCATCACAGCCATCGCCTTTTGGTACAGGAGCCTGATCCTTACAATGACTACTATCATCGGGGCAGGCTATACGCACATGAAAATGACTTGAATGCCCCCACCATGGGCGAATCTTTGCCATCCACTCCTCATTCGCATGATATTTACATAATCTTTTTTTAATTGCAGCATTGACAAAAATCCTCTCAACTTCAGGAAATGATGCTGCATATTTTAATATATCCCGATGCTCTTTTTTCCACCAGACAGGATCTATTTTTGTTTTATTCCAGTTAACAACAGATGGAGAACCTTCGCTTTTTTCTAATTTTTCATCATCTTCTAAAAATCTGAACCATATATCAACATCAAGACCTGTCTGATGACTTAAATGCTTAGATTTATTAATATCAGGAGGGCCGCCACGAGCCTGAGATAAATCGCTAATAAGCAATGTGGCATTATTATCATCTTTAACCTTTTTGGCAAATTTTTCTAAATAATTAATCATTGATTCATGAGCATAAAAACGATTTCTGCCTTTACGCACCAGCTGATATCCATATCCCGAAGAAGGCAAAGCTTCTGCGCCATCAAAACATCCAGCACTGTAAGATCCATAAACTTGTGGATTTTTAAGAGTAGGAGTTTTTACTTTATTCCAGCCGGTTATTATAACGCCATTATGCTTAACTTTCTTTTCCACTTCCTCATCAGCAACGCATGAAAAAAGCATCAAAGTTAGTAAACAAAGCACAACAAGACGCATCTCGGCTCCTTTATATTTATACAGCTATATTTATACGGCAGCTTCCAATTTTTTATCTTCGCTTTGGCTGGCAAATTCAACCTTTACAGTAAATTTACCATCATCAGTTTTATCTATTTGCTCAAATTCAGATTGCCCTTTTTTATTTGCAAAAACAACCTCTAATGCATTTGTTACATTTTTAAGCTCATTAAGCACCGAGTCAGATAATTTATTATCACCTTCTATTGCAATAAAATTAAGTGGCCATTTTATTGAAACATTGCGCTCTGCCTTCATTTTACGAATAACATTTAATATATTTACACATGCTATTCCAGCTTGCTCAGCTTCTATATTTTGCGGATAATTATCAGCTATAGGCCAGGTTCCACGACAATTTATCGACCCACCCAAAGCTTCTGACTCCTCTTCAAAAATATGAGTATAAAGCTCATCAGTCACATGAGGAACAATCGGCGCAAATAAACGTAAAATTCCATCTAAACAATGATATATTGTGTAGACCGCACTCTTCTGACCAGCCTTACTAGTACCCTCAGCCTCGCCATAAACTCTGACTTTAACAAGCTCCAGATAATTATCACATAAGTCATTCCAGAAGAAATCCTCAACAGCAGCACGAGCATTGCAATATTCATATTTATCAAACTCTTGCGTTGCTTTCTTAATAGTCTTATTTAACTTTGTTAATATCCACAGATCCAACTCTTCAGATATTATTCCAGACTCAATATCTTCTATTGCAGTGCCAGGCTTTTCTTCAATTTTATCCAAATGTATGGCAGCAAACTTGGTTGCATTCCATAATTTATTTACCAGTTTTTTTCCAATTTTAAGAACATCTTCAGAATACGCAGAATCAGCTCCCAAACGCGACGTTGAAGCCCAGAAACGCACAACATCAGAACCTTTTGACTCAACCAAATCAACAGGAGTTATCACATTTCCCTTAGATTTACTCATTTTTGTCTTATCTGAGGCCAGACACCAGCCGGAAATCATTAAATTTTTCCACGGAATTTTATCTTCATGTAAATGCGCTTTTACTATTGTATAAAACGCCCATGTACGAATAATTTCATGTGCCTGAGGGCGCAAATCGGCCGGAAATAATTTTGCATGACGATTTTCGTCAATCATATATCCTTCCTCTTCTTGTTCCCTCTCCCGTTCACGGGGGAGGGCTAGGGAGGGGGCATTTTCATCAGAGGAAGAATTAGAATAATCCCCCCTCCTAACCTCCCCCCGCAAGCGGGAGGAGGAATAAGAAATTCCTTTAGAGCTCAATTGCGGCGATACAGAACTTGTTGCCCAGGTATCCATAACATCAGCTTCTGCTATTACCTCATCAGCCTTATAACCTTTTGGCAAATCAACAAGAGGATTTACAGGAAGCTGGTCTATATCAGCAACAATAATCCTCCCCTCCTCGCCAGCTCTTTTTGAGAACCAAACCGGAAATGGCACACCATAATATCTCTGACGAGAAATACACCAATCCCAGTTTAAACCGTCAATCCACTGATCCACCCTTATGCGCATATAATCTGGATACCAGTTACATTCTTTAGCTTTTTCTTTAAGCTCTTCTTTTTGATCAAGTATTTTTACAAACCATTGATTTGTAGGAAGTATTTCCAATGGAGACCCGGAACGCTCAGCACATGGCTCAGCATGAACACCAGTTTCAGGATCTTTAAATATAGCCCCATCTTCTGCTAATAATTCAAGCATTTTTGCGCGCGCAGTCGTGCGAGACTTTAAATTTTGAATTTGTTCAAATGCAGAAATTGTTTTTGCAATATCAATAGTATTTTCAGAGTTAATAGCGCTTTTCTCATCATTAAATATTATTGAAGACTGAGAAATATTAACTTCAATTTTTCCATATTTATTTAATATCAGGCGCGTATTTAAGTCATGCTCACGCCACCATTCAATATCCGTTTCATCACCAAAGGTACAGCACATAACAAGACCAGTACCCTTTTCTTTATCAACCTTATCATCTGCAATAATAGGAACTTTAACCCCAAAAACCGGAGTTACTGCCATCTTTCCTTTATATTTATCAGCATCATCAGTATGACATATTACAGCAACGCAAGCGCCTAACAATTCAGGCCTTGTAGTCATAATTTTGATAGAATTCCCCTCTCCCGTTTGCGGGGGAGGGTTAGGGAGGGGGTCACTATCACCAGGCAAAGCATTCCAAATCGTTTCCAAAACTCCGTCTAAATTATTAAGCAAATCATTATTCCAGAAACGCAAAACCTGATACCCTTCCTTTTGAAAAAATTCAGTTCTGGCTTTATCGTATTCCTGTTGCTCCGCATGCTGCCCACCATCCAACTCTATTATTAGCTTGGCCTCAATACACGCAAAATCTGATATATATTTTTCAATTGGATGTTGTCGTCTAAATTTAAAACCCTTTATTTGCTTCCTACGCAATATAGACCAAAGTAATTTTTCAACATCAGTTTGACTCTGTCTTAATTCTCTAGCATTTTTGATGAGTTCGTCAGAATTTCTCCAACCCCCCTCCCTAGCCCTCCCCCGTAAACGGGAGAGGGAATCAGAGTCATTATCAACTAAACCAAAATGCAAGTAATTCTTCTGACTTGGCATCTCCTTATCTTCAATCTCAGCTTGTGCTATGGCTGTTTGATCTACCGGATCCCACAACATTGGCTGCAATTTACGATAAGCCCTGCCCTTATTATATAAGTCTAGAAAAGACATTTGCGATATTTTACGACTTTCCGCACTTACTGTGTGATATTCCTGCTGCCAGTCAACACTCAAAGCTATGGACTGAAAAAGATCTCTATATTCCTTACGCGCCTCTTCAGAAACTCCATTACACAGCTCAATAAAATCTTCACGACTCATATTAGATGCGCGAACTTTTTTTGTTTTTTCTACCAGACGCTCTGTTGGCAGGCCGTTATCATCAAAGCCCATAGGATAAAAAACAGTTTTTCCCGACATGCGCTGATAACGAGCGATAAAATCTGCTTGCGTATATGAAAATACATGCCCCATATGCAACAAACCAGATACTGTCGGCGGCGGCGTATCTATAACAAATGTATTTTCTCTTACTTCAGACTCATCCCAAGCATAGATTTTATTCTCTTCCCAGAATTTTTGCCATTTGCTTTCAACTTCATGCGTATCATATTTTTGCGGTAAGGGCTTCATATCTCTCTCTAAAATCTTATAGAACAGAGAGTTTTAGACATTTTGCAGACATTTTTCAATAAAATTGTTTTTTAATCCATGCAAGAAAACTTAAACTAATAAGCTATTTTGCAGAACCTACCCTTCAATCAGAGCCTTAAGCTTTGCTTTTGCATAAAAATTATGATTTGCACTTGCACGCTCATACCAATAAATGGCTTTTTCTTTGTCTTTTGGAATTCCACTTTCCTGACTATCATACATTTTTCCAAGAAAATACTGAGCGCTTGGATGATCTTGCTCTGCTGCTTTTGTATACCATATTACAGCCTGCTGAGGATCACGATCCAGCCCCTTTCCCATATCAAGCATAAGACCTAAAAAATACTGAGATTCAGCATCACCTGAATGCGCATTCTCTTTTATTGACTCAATATCTTCATTAGATATTTCACCATCTTCAGAATCTGTTTGATTTGTAAAATTATTTGCTTCCCATAAAATATTTGTCATAACCGACCTCTTATAACTTAAGATGTTAAATTTTATCTCCTCTTAACAGGAACCACTTGTCTGTAATTAAGAGATAATGGCTTATCCGCCTTTGGATCCTGATGAATTAAAATCTCGGCCTTTGGAAAAGATTTTAATAAACTTTTTTCTACTTTTTCACTAATTTCATGCGCTTTTTTTAGGCTCACCTCTCCTTTGATCTCAAGATGAAACTGTATAAATGGATGCCTTCCTGAACGCCTGGTTTTCAAATCATGCATACCAAGAACACCCGCATGGTCTAAAATAATATCTATAATTTTCTTTTTTTCAACATCTTCCATCTCTTTGTCCATAAGGTTATCAAGAGCTTCAATGGCAATCTTCCATGCACATTTAAAAATATATAACGCTATGACAAATGCCAACAAAGGATCGGCAATATGCATATCAAAAAATTTTACTGAAAAGAATGAAAAAATAACTAATAAATTAACCAGAAGATCACCCTTATAATGTAAGTTATCAGCCTTTATAACCGATGAGTTAGTTTTTTTTATTACATATTGCTGATAAGTTATTAATATCAAGGTTAAAAACGTCGATATAAGCATTACTAATATGCCAATATCTGTATTATCAATTTTATGAGGAATAAATATCCTCCTGATTGACTCCCCCAGAATGAATATTCCAGATCCGGCTATAAAAGCACTTTGAGAAAAAGCTGCTATATCTTCGGCCTTACCATGTCCGAATCTATGGTCTTCATCAGCAGGCTCCAAAGCCACCCTAACAGCAAAGAATCCAACGCAAGAAGCGAGTATATCAAAAACAGAATCAACCAAAGAAGAAAGCAGGCTAAGCGAGTCAGTGAAAAACCATGCTATTATTTTTACAGTTACAATAATTATAGCAATAGTCACAGATAGCAACGTTACACGCCTCATCAAAGTGCTTTCTAGTTTTAAATCAGACAATATTTTCTTCCTTTTTCATGATTTTATGCTGGAATTAGATTTTTTTTTTGTTATACCATTTTGTCATATTGCTTTTTTGTTAGGACTTGGTGTACCATGTCTTAACTGTGGTTAAATATTTTTATAGGTTTTTGAGATGTTTTTGAAGAAATTTATTATAATGACATCAACTATTTTTTTAATTTCATCATGCCAAACCAGAGAAGATGGTGCGCTTAGAAAAGAAGATATGGGCACATTTCTTGGTGCTATTGGCGGTGCTGTGGTTGGTTCTCAGTTTGGAAAAGGCAAAGGCCAACTAGTTGGAACTGCACTTGGCACACTTGCAGGGGCTGCAGTTGGGCGCTCTATAGGATCATCATTAGATAAAGCGGATATGGCTTATCACCAGAGAACTTCTCAACAGGCGCTTGAAAATAATCGTACGGGAACTTCTATGAGTTGGAAAAATCCTGATACTGGTCATTCTGGTAGCGTGACTCCTACACGCACATATCAAACAAGTTCTGGCTCTCATTGCCGTGAATATACTCAGACAATAAATGTTGACGGAAAAACAGAGCAAGCATATGGTAATGCCTGCCGCATGCCAGATGGAACATGGCAAATAACACAATAAATCAATAACCTAAGGGATAATTATATATGGGTGAGAGCTCTGCTTATACACAAAAAGGTACTTTTATGAAAGGCAAGCGCGGCCTTATAATGGGAGTAGCTAATAACAAATCTCTAGCTTGGGGAATAACTAAAGCAGTTGCTGACCAAGGTGCAGAGCTGGCATTCACATATCAGGGTGATGCCCTAAAAAAGAGGGTTACGCCTTTGGCTGAATCTGTTGGTTCTTCAATAATATTACCATGCGATGTTACAAATCAGGCGAGCATAGATTCCACATTTGATGTTATAGAAAAAGAATGGGGAGAAATTGACTTTATTGTTCACGCCATAGCTTATTCAGATAAAACTGAACTTACAGGAAGATATATAGATACTAGTATGGAAAATTTCGCCATGACTATGAATATTTCCTGCTATTCATTTACTGCCATAGCTAAAAGGGCTGCACCTTTGATGAAAAATGGCGGCAGCATGATAACCCTTACATATGCTGGATCTGAAAGAGTAGTTCCACATTATAATGTAATGGGCGTTGCAAAAGCCGCTTTAGAAGCTAGTGTTCGCTATCTTGCTGAAGACCTTGGGGAAAGCAATATCAGAGTTAACGCAATCTCTGCAGGCCCGGTAAAGACTCTGGCTGCTTCTGGTATTGGAGACTTCCGATATATATTAAAATGGAATGAGTACAACTCTCCATTGCGCAGAAATACCACTATCGAAGATGTTGGGGGCGCTGGTGTATACTTGCTTAGCGACCTTGGAAGCGGAACAACAGGAGAGGTTCTTCATGTTGATTCCGGCTATCATGTTGTGGGTATGAAAGCTGTTGACGCGCCTGATATTGCTGCAGCTTCTTAAAAAATAGGTAATAATTTAATAATATAAGGACTGACTAATTATGACTGATATCAACAAATTTCAAGAAATTGAGCTATTTCGCAACCAGGATGAAGCTACAAAAAAACTTAAAGAGTCTATTGCTCAATTAGCTAAAGATTCTGATGCTGAGACTTTTTTAAATCAACTTAGTCTTCTGACAAAAGCTCAAGGTGGGATGTCTCGCTTGTCTAAAAAAGTTGGTATAAATCGTCAAAATCTTTATCGTACATTTGCAAATGACGGAAATCCAAAATTACGTTCATTAGCAGTTATATTAAAAGGTCTTGGGTATCGCTTATCTATTGAGCCTATTAGTGCAAGCGATCTTGCTAGCAATGAGAATGTTGCTGGTGAGAAAAAAGGCGACCAAGAGGCTGCATAAGTCCTTTTTGGAGACTTTTATGAGCTTTAATAGCTTTGGAAAAATTTTTCGTTTTACTACATGGGGTGAAAGTCATGGTCCGGCCATAGGTTGTGTGATCGATGGAGTTCCCCCTTGTATATCTTTGTCAGAGTCGGATATACAGCCATATCTTGACAAGAGGAAGCCTGGCCAATCCAGACATACAACTCAAAGAAAAGAACCTGATAAAGTTGAAATTTTATCAGGAGTTTTTGAAGGCAAAACGACGGGAACACCTATTAGCCTTATAATCTATAATCAGGATATGCGCTCCCGTGATTATGGCGATATTAAAGACAAATTTCGCCCAGGGCATGCTGACTATACATATGAAAAGAAATATGGGATTCGCGACTATAGAGGCGGAGGAAGATCCAGTGCCAGAGAAACTGCAATGCGAGTTGCTGCCGGCGCTGTAGCTCGCAAAATACTTGGAGACTCTATTTCCATAAGAGGCGCTTTAATTCAAATAGGAACTGAGTCCATTGATCGCAATGAATGGGACTGGGATGAAATTGAAAACAATCCATTCTTTTGTCCTGACAAAAAAGAAGCAAAAAACTGGGAATCATATTTAGATAAAATACGCAAATCAGGCTCTTCCATAGGCGCCATAATTGAGATTCAGGCTGATGGCGTTCCCGCAGGTTGGGGAGCACCGATTTATAATAAATTAAGCTCTGATATTGCAAATGGATTAATGTCTATAAATGCGGTTAAGTCCGTTGAAATTGGTGAAGGATTTGATGCTGCTTCCCTAAGAGGAGAAGAAAACGCCGATGAAATGCGCAATGATGAAAATGGAAATCCTAAATTTTTGTCAAATCATGCAGGAGGAATATTAGGCGGTATATCAACAGGAGAAACTATAATCTCCAGATTTTCCGTTAAACCAACCAGCTCTATATTAACTCCCAGAAAAACTATAGATAAATTTGGCAACGAAACCGATATCATAACAAAAGGCCGTCACGACCCATGCGTTGGAATAAGGGCTGTACCAGTTGGTGAAGCTATGGTTGCTTGCGTCCTTGCAGATCACATGTTACTGCATCGTGCTCAGTGCGGTTAATCAGAAACTATTTTTTAGTAATACACTCTTGCCAGGTAATAAAATATATTAGTTACAAATATAAATAAAAATACTGTTTTTATTTTTACCTTACAAAATCCCGCAATCATTAATAAAATCGCGCCAATCAAAGGGACCCAGGAAAATAAAAGTAAAAACTTCCCTCGCCCATTTAGAAACTGAGAAATTTTTACAGTAGATTCCTCTAATTTACCCTCACGATATTTATTGCTGGCAATATTAATTAATTCGCCAATACCATAATTAGCTAAAGAACCAATAGTAACAGCTATTACAGCAAGAAAAGCTGCAAATATCATATTATAATTTCCAAAAATCTTCATGGCTGGAAAAACTATTTCTGTCTGCAGAGGTAAAATAATAGCAGACATGAAACTATCAAAAAAAAGATAACTATATGCTTCAGAAAGCTCCATTTTTACTGCTTCCGCGAAACAATATAATCAGCCAACTCCCTTAAAAGATCAGCTTTTTTACCAAAAACATGTAAATGCCTTACAGCTTGCTCAGATAATATTTTTATTTGCTCTTTAGCTTTACTAATTCCCAAAGAACTTATGAAAGTCGCCTTACCAGCAGCCTTATCAGATCTGTCACCATCGGACTTTGCATCCAACAAATCATCAGTTATTTGAAAAACCAACCCTATATCATGCGCATATCCTCTAAGAAGACTTCTTAAATTGCCAGATGCATTTCCCAATATCGCTCCGGCTTCACATGAAACTGCAAAAAGGTCGCCTGTTTTCATCCTTTGTAATCTTATAATTTGATTTATACTCAGATTTTCATGCTCAGAATCTAAATCCATCATTTGACCGCCAACCATACCGCGAGGGCCAGCTGCTTTTGCTATTGCTTTTATAAGTTCACAACGAACAGCATTGCTACTATGAGTACTCCTGTCAGCCAAAACCTCAAAAGCATAAGATAAAAGACCATCTCCAGCTAAAATCGCCGTACCTTCGTCATATTTCACATGAGTACTGGGCTGACCGCGCCTCACATTATCATCATCCATTGCTGGTAAATCATCATGAATAAGAGAATATGTATGAACAAATTCTATAGCAGCAGCAGTCTGCAATGCAGAAGACTTACTAACCCCAAAAAGGTTAGCAGTTGCAACCGTCATAAACGGGCGCAAGCGCTTACCCGGAGCAAGAGCTGCATATCTCATAGCCTCTAAAAGCCTGTGCTCGCCTGAGGCATCAACAGCAGGAAGTAAATCATCCATCTTTTCATAAAGAAGCTCCGAAGTTTCCTGAAGTACTGCTTCTAAGTTTGATGCCACGCCTTATCCCCCTTATTGGATTTTATATTCTTATATTAGTTTTTGCCCGCGCCGCGTACAACCAAAACAGAGCGGTTAGAATGACGAACAACTTTAGCCGCATTAGGCCCCAGCAGATAATCTTTCAGCTCCGGCCTGTGCGCTGACATTATTATAAGATCAGCATCAACCTTATTGGCTGTTTTTATTATACACTCATAAACAGAACCTTTTGCAACTATATGCTGAACCTGAACAGAAGAAGGAACATGCTTTTTAACAAATTCATGCAACCCTTTACTTGTTTGTTCAACCATAGTTTCTACAGAACCACGAGGCAAATACTGCTGCACAAGACTCATACTTCCATCAGAGATAACCGTCATAACATGCAACTTTGCACCAAAAGCCTCTATATATTCCAAGGCAACCGGCAAAGATTCTTTCCAAGAGCCATTCTCTGTTATATCAACTGGAAACAAAATATCCTTATACATATAAAAAATCCTATTTAATATAAAACCATTATTATGCTGCTTGCTGTACAGATACAAACATAGACTTTCTTGAGCGCTGAGCAATTACTACACCAAAAAACCCTATTAAAGCAATCACATATATCCAATTTTTGTCAAATTGAGGCTGCGGAACATCAATTGATGTAATAACAAAATCAAAATCAAGTCCTGATTTTTCAGCTTCACTATTGAACAAAACATCGCTAACAACCATTTTTCCACTTTCTTTAGAAAGCACTATACCGAAACGCTCCAAACGCTCAGAACCACTTCCACCCTTAGTAATTGGCATGTGTACTACAAATGATTTAGGATCACCATAACGATTCTCACCAAGAACACTTAATTTAAGAACTTCGCCCTCTTTCATCTTACCAACTACTTTCTCAGTTTCAGTAGCTCCAACAGTTACATAAGGAGGAGTGAATAAATCGACAAAGAAACCTGGCCTAAACAAAGCAAATGCCACTACAAGCAATATTAAAGACTCATGCAACTTGCTGCGAATAATCAACCATCCCTGAGTTGCAGCTGCAAATATTAATATCGCTACAGTTGCCTTAATAAATACCCACATTCCTACAATCCAGCTATCAACACCATAAAGCAGCAGCTCCGTATTATATATAAATATGAAAGGCAAAATAACCGTTCTGATACTATATAAAAAGGCCTGCACACCAGTTCTTATGGGGTCCCCACCAGAAACAGCCGCCGCCGCAAAAGAAGCCAATCCCACAGGAGGAGTCACATCAGCCATTATACCAAAGTAAAATACAAAAAGATGTATTGCAATCAACGGAATATCCATTCCATTTTGCGCAGCCAAGTCTCTTATAACAGAAGCCATTAAACTAGCCACAACGATATAATTTGCTGTAGTTGGAAGACCCATTCCCAAAACAAGGCATATCATAGCAGTAAATATCAAAACTAATACAAAAGAACCGCCAGATATTATCTCAACCAATTCAGTCATAACCTGACCAACACCAGTCAATGAAACAGATCCAACTATTATACCGGCAGCAGCAGTAGCTATACCAATACCAACCATGTTGCGTGCGCCAGTTACAAGACCGTCTAGTAAGTCATAAGATCCATCAACAAATCCCTCTTTAATATTCCCAGCTTTTCTAAATAACATCTTTATTGGCTTTTGAGTTATGACTATAAAGGCCATAAATATAGTGGCCCAGAAAGCTGATAAACCAGGAGATAAACGCTCCACCATCAAACACCAAACCAAAACAACTATTGGTAAGATATAATGAAATCCAGTCTTGGCAGTTGGTCCAGTCTCAGGAAGTTTAACTATACGTGCATTTGGATCATCCATCTCAAGATCCGGAACTTTTGAAGCATACCAAAGTAACAAAACATATACCAGAGTAACTAATAAAGCCAAAATATAAGAGGCATATTTAGGGAAAAGATCCTTTACCCAGCCAACTCCAAAATACACTACACCTGCAAGTATAATAATACTGGAAACCGTAAGGCCTACGGAAATCAAAGATTGAACCAAAGTACCATTAACAGATTTTGGAATAGCCCTCATGTCAGCTTTAAGAGCTTCCAAATGCACTAAATATAACAAGGCTATATAAGAAATAACAGCCGGAATAAAAGCAGCTTTTACTACCTCTACATAACTAATTCCAACATACTCAACCATTAAAAATGCTGCCGCTCCCATAACCGGAGGCATTATCTGACCATTAACTGAAGATGCAACCTCCACAGCTCCCGCCTTTTCACGGCTAAAACCAACCCTTCTCATCAAAGGAATTGTAAATGTGCCAGTTGTAACAACATTTGCAATTGAAGAACCAGATATCAAACCAGTCATCGCAGAAGATAAAACAGCTGCCTTAGCTGGTCCACCTCTAAAATGACCTAACATAGAAAATGCTAATTTAATAAAATAGTTACCCGCACCTGCCCTTTCAAGCAAAGCGCCGAATAAAACGAACAAGAAGACAAAATCTGTAGATACGCCAATAGCTATACCAAAAACGCCTTCTGTTGTTAACCATTGATGCGAAGCAACTTTTGCCACTGACTGCCCCTTATGAGCAATTACATCAGGCATAAAAGACATACTGCCGGCAAAAGTATAAAACAAAAATATAGAAGCAATTATAACAAGCGGAGGACCTAAGGCACGCCTTGCAGCCTCTAACAACAATAATATTCCTACAGCAGAAATTAATATATCAAAGTTATTCGGCAAACCTGTACGAACAGCCAAGTCATCCCTGAAAAAATATAAATATAAAACGCAAGCGGTTCCAATAAGAGCAAACAACCAGTCTTGCAAGGGAACATAGTCGCGAGGTGAGTTTTTTGTCGCAGGGTAAGCTAAAAAAGCAATAAACAAAGCAAACGCCAAATGTATAAATCTTGACTCAGTACTGTTAAATATAGGGATATGAAGAAAACTAGCTATACTAGTATATGGCAAAGGTGAAGAAACCCAAATTTGAAAAATCGACCAGAATAATGCCGAGAATAAAAGTAACTTACCAACATTACCGCCAGGCTTCCTTGCGCCACTATCACTTTCTATAACAAGATCTTCTAATTCTTCTGCTGAAGCTGCCTTACCATTTTTAACATTAGCGCTCATACAACCTCTCTTGTAATTAACAAAAAGTCCAGAGACTATATCAAAAAAAAAGCAAACGAAAAGTAATATTTATATAATACAAAAACAAACTTCAGGTATTTACACACATATGTAACATTAACCAAACAACGCTTGCGCAAAATTACAACAGCAAAGACATCCACCTGACATGAAGGCTTACTTTGGATACAAAAAAAGGGAACTTAAAAAGCTCCCTTTTTTAAGAAATTAACTATAAAACTCTTTATTCCTCAAGAAGACCACGCTCTTTGAAATAACGAGCAGCACCCCTATGCAATGGAGCTGCATTTCCTTCTCTAACCAAACGCTTTGGATCAAGATTTACAAATACAGGATGCAAAGTCTTAAAGTTATCAAAATTATCAAAAACAGCTTTAACAACCTGATAAATAACATTTTCATCTACTTTACTGGTAGAAACGAAAGTTGCCTTAACACCAAAAGTCTTAACATCTTCAGGATTACCAGCATACATACCGCCAGGTATAGTAGTGTAAGCATAATAAGGATTGCTATCAACCAACTTATCTATAGCTTCTCCAGAAACTGGAATTATTTTAACCTCACAAGAAGTAGCAACTTCCTGAACAGCTCCATTTGGATGACCAGCATTATAAACCATAGCGTCTATTTTATTATCACAAAGAGCTTGAGGCTGCTCAGAACCTTTTAACTCAGAGGCAATTTTAAAAGATTTTTTTGTCCATCCCATCGCAGACATCACAACTTCCATAGTAGCACGGTTACCAGAACCTGGATTTCCTATATTAACACGCTTATTAACCAAATCAGTAAGCTTGTTAATTCCAGAATCATCCCTTACAACTAAAGTGAAAGCCTCAGTATGAAGAGAGAAAACTGAGCGCAAATCCTTAAAAGGCCCTTGTGCTGCAAAAATTGTTGATCCGTTATATGCATGATACTGCCAGTCAGACTGAGCAACAGCCAGATCCATACCGCCTTCACGCAATGCATTAAGGTTATATACAGAACCACCCGTAGACTCAACAGAGCAACGAATACCATGATCTTTACGCCCACGATTTACTAAGCGACAAATAGCGCCACCTGTTGGGTAGTAAACACCCGTAACACCGCCAGTACCTATAGTAACAAATTTATCAGAAGCCTCAGCCTGATTTGAATTATAAGCAAAAAATACCGAAGCCACCATAGCAATGACGGAAAATATCTTTAATGAACTCATGAAAACTTACCTCTTTTAGTCTTTAATATTCGTCAATAATCTAACTACTGCAAATCGCAGAAGAAAGTTGGTAACACAGATTTAATATACCTACAAGAATATTTTGTAATATTTTAAACCATAGATATAATTAAAATAAAAATATTCTTATATAACAACCTGTTGCAATCTACAGAAAACTAAGCAGCCTCCTCACTACCACGCCTAGAACCAAATATTTTAGCAAAAGCAATATCAAATTTATTAACTAGTTCATTAATATTGCTTTCAGTAATTATAAAAGGAGGAGCAAACATGACATGGTCGCCAGATTTACCATCTATAGTGCCTCCCATAGCATAACACATTAAGCCTTCTTCCATAGCAGCAGCTTTAAGTTTAGCATTTATTTTTTCATCAGCAGAAAATGGCTCTTTAGTATCTTTATTTTTAACAAATTCTACACCTAAAAACAACCCCCTACCTCTTATATCGCCAACATTTTTATGATTTGAAAAGCGATCCTGCAAAGCAGATCTAAGCAAATCGCCTTTTTCAACAACATTTTGAAGAAGACCCTCTTTCTCAATTTCCTTTTGAACTGCCAAAGATGCAGCACAAGCTGTCGCATGACCTATATAAGTGTGCCCATGCTGAAAGAAACCGCTGCCTTGAGTTATAGTTTCATAAATCTCTTTAGAAACCAAAGTAGCTCCAATGGCCTGATATCCTCCACCAAGACCTTTTGCTATTGTCATTATATCTGCAGTAATACCATCTTGCTCACACGCGAACAAAGTTCCGGTACGACCCATTCCACACATAACCTCATCTAAAATAAGCAAAACTTCATATTTATCACAAATTTCCCTTATCCTTTTAAAATAACCCTCAACCGCAGGAACACACCCCATTGTTGCGCCAACTACTGGTTCTGCAATAAATGACATTACATTATCCGCGCCAAGCTCAAGAATTCTGTCTTCTAACTCATTAGCAACCCTTTGACCATATTCAAATGAGCTTTCACCATCTTTTTTTCCTCTATATTCATAGCAGGCTGAAATATGACTCATTTCCACCAATAAAGGTTTAAATTTTTCTCTTCTCCACAAATTGCCACCAGCAGATAAAGCGCCTATAGTATTTCCATGATAACTCTGCCAGCGAGCAATAACATAGCGCTTATTGCTTTTACCTTTTTCAAGAAAATATTGTCTTGATAATTTTATAGCAGCTTCAACCGCCTCTGATCCACCAGAAACAAAATATACACGATCAAGACCCTCAGGGGCTCTTTGAATAAGCCAATCAGCTAATTCTTCTGCCGGTTCATTTGTGAAGAAACCTGTATGCGCATACGCTATTTTATTTATCTGACTAGTTATGGCATCTACAACAGATTTATTATTATGCCCCAAACAAGAAACCGCCGCCCCACAGCATCCATCAAAATATTTTTTTCCATTACTATCTATTATATAAGGGCCATCTCCTTTAACTGCTACAGGATAAGAAGCCTTGTTATTGCGAGGAAAGACGTGCGACATTCTAAAGAACCTTTCAAAAAACTTTTTATAAAACGCTGTCTATTATAATCTTTTTTAACAATAACTGTAAATAACTCATATTTCTATTATGCAAAAAATCATGAAAATTATATTGCGTCTAACATATAATTAGTACTATAAGGTATAACCAAAATTATTTTATCGAGAGTTATTATGAAAGACTTAGAATTTAATAAGATAGCAGCATCAATCTTAGTTGCGGGATTATTGGCAACTGTTGCAGGAAAAGCAGCTGATATATTATATAAAACAGAAAAGTTTGAACATTCTGAAGAGGAAATGGCCAGCGTTCAATCATCTGAAAAACCAGGTGGAGAGGCAAATTCTGCTCCCGAAGTTATAGATATATCTAAATTAATGTCTTTAGCAAATGCTGAAACCGGTAAGAAAATATTCAAAAAATGCGCAACTTGCCACACTATTGATAAAGGCGATAAAAACAGAGTTGGCCCAAACTTGTATGACATAGTTGGCGCTGAAAAAGCTAAGAAAGATGGATATCAATATTCATCAGCTTTAAGTGAAAAAGGTGGAAAGTGGGATTATGACTCTCTATTTGCATTCCTGAAAAAGCCTAAAGAGTTTGCTCCAGGAACTAAAATGAGCTTCGCAGGCCTTAGAAAACCCGAAGACGTAGCTAATCTGATAGCATTTTTACGTCAAAATAGTGACAATCCGATAGAGTTGCCATAATAAAAGCTCGAGGAATTTAACAGATGCAATCGCTCCTAACTGAACATATATCAATAATATGGCTCACCTTAGGGGCGATTTTTATTATTATCGAAGTATTCTTTACCCCAGGTATAGGTTTTTTATTTGCAGGATTAGGAGCTGTAAGTGTAGGCGGACTAATAATAATGCAAATATCTGATAGTAGTAACTATTGGCAGCAGATTTTATTTTTTCTTATATTAACTTCCGTTTGGGCATCGTTTTTATGGAAGCCTCTGAAGAAACTTTTAAACTCTTCTTCTGACATTAACTATAAAGATGTTGAAGGAGGCACAGCTATTGTTGTAGATTCTGCCCTAACATGCGACAAAGAAGGTCAGGTTAAATGGTCTGGAACTATAATGAATGCAAGGCTAGAGCCCAAAGTTCAAAAAGAAGAAGTTGAAGTTGGACAAGAGGTGAAAATAATAAAAGTTGATGGCAATACTTTAATTGTGAGTTCAAAAAACAAATAACTTCAGCATTAAGGAGCTGCAAATGAATGATTCTACGATTTTTGGTGCAGTAATAGCATTTATTTGCGTTCTGACAGTTTTTAAAGGAATAAAAATTGTTCCTCAACAACAGGCATGGGTTATAGAAACTTTAGGAAAATTCACCAGCGTGTTAAGCCCTGGATTAAATATTATAATACCATATGTACAAAGGGTTTCTTACAAACATTCTTTAAAAGAAGATGCCATTGACGTCCAGCAACAGACAGCTATTACCAAAGATAACGTTACTCTTAGTATTGATGGTGTTTTATATTTAAAGATAGTTGATCCTATTAATGCATCTTATGGTGTTAGCGATCCATATTATGCTATATCTCAACTTGCCCAAACAACTATGCGTTCAGAGATAGGTAAGATAACTCTTGATAAAACTTTTGAAGAAAGAGAAGCCTTAAATGTGAACATAGTAAGAGCTATAAATGAAGCGGCCAACGCATGGGGTATTCAGTGCATGCGCTATGAAATAAAGGATATAACTCCTCCGGCTTCAGTTCTCGAAGCAATGGAGCTTGAAGTTGCCGCAGAAAGACAAAAACGCGCTGAGATATTAGAATCTGAAGGTAAACGTGATGCTGAGATTAATCGCGCTCAAGGCGATAAAAAAGCCATAGTTTTAGCATCAGAAGCCAATATGACCGAACAGGTTAATTTAGCAAAAGGTGAAGCTGAAGCTATTTTATCTGTTGCAACAGCAACTGCAGAGGGAATTAGTAAGATTTCAAAATCTATTACCACAGAAGGCGGAAACGAAGCTGTTTCATTTAAAATAGCAGAGCAATATGTTGAAGCATTTAAGCAGTTAGCCAAAGAAGGTACTACAATTTTACTTCCTGCAAATAGCAATGATATAGGCTCTATGGTAGCGCAGGCTATGACAATTTATAATAAAGCTTCTGCATTAAAAAATATAAAAAAGGATGAATATAAAAAGGAATCATCTAAGGAAAAAAGAGATATTGAAATAAGCCCAAGCCCGTGGGAAGAGGACTAGGAGACTATGAAAATAAGTCGCCTTACAAGTTTTTTATATCTGATATTTTTCCTTACATCAGCTTCAAATGCTGCTCCCATGCATGGAATTTCAATGTTTGGTGACTTAAAATATGATAAAGATTTTGCTCATTTTGATTATGTAAATCCCGATGCTCCAAAAGGAGGAGAAGTAACAATTGCTGCAATTGGCACTTTCGATAATTTAAACCCCTATATATTAAAAGGGGTGGCCGCTGAAGGGTTGGAACTTACATATGATACTCTTTTAACTAATTCGGCTGACGAGACATTTTCAGAATATGGGCTAATTGCAGAGTCAATTGAGGTTGCAGAAGATAGAGGAAGCGTAATATTCAACTTACGTAAAGAGGCTAAATGGCATGATGGATCTGCAATTACATCCTCTGATGTTGTCTTCTCGTTTAATACGATAAAAGAAAAAGGTCATCCATATTACAAGTCATATTATGCTGAAATATCCAAAGCTGAAGAGATTAACGATCAGCGTGTTAAATTTACATTTAAAAATAGCGGAAACAGAGAATTACCCTTAATTATTGGGCAGTTACCGATTATATCTAAAGCATATTATCAAAATAATGATTTCACTAAAACAACATTAAACCCGCCCATCACCAGCGGTCCTTATAAAGTTTTAAAAGTTGAGGCCGGGCGTTCAATTTCTTATCAAAGATATGAGGATTATTGGGCAAAAGACCTCCCTGTAAATAAGGGTCGTTATAATTTTGACCAAATAAATATTGATTATTACAGAGATGCAACCGTCGCAGTTGAAGCTCTAAAAGCAGGAGAATATGACTTCCGCCGCGAAAATATCTCAAAAACATGGGCAAATGCCTACAATATCGAGCAGATAAAAGATGGACGCATGATAAAGGAAGAGCTGGTTGACGGCACTCCAACTGGAATGCAATGCTTTGCTTTTAATACGAGGCGCTCTAATTTTAAGAATCCTAAAATACGCGAAGCTTTAAGCTATGCTTATGATTTTGAATGGGCAAATAAGCAGTTATTTTTTAGCGCATATGCTCGCAATAGCAGCTTCTTTGGCAATTCTGAGTTTGGCGCCACAGGGCTTCCATCTGCTGCGGAATTAAAATTATTAAATCAGTTTAAGGATAAATTGCCCGATAGGCTGTTTAATAAAATATACACACCTCCAACCACAGAAGGAGATGGAAATTCTCGTCCAAATCTTATAAAAGCCCAGCAACTTCTTGATGAAGCAGGATGGCCTCTTGTTAATATGAAAAGGATTAATCCAGAAACTGGTGAGCAGGTAAAAATAGAATTTCTTATTGCCTCTCCGGCATTTGAAAGAGTTATTGCGCCATTTATACGTAATTTAAAAAAGCTAGGCATTGAAGGAACTATAAGGTCAGTTGACTCTTCTCAATATATAAAGCGCCGCGAGGAGTTTGATTTTGATATCATTGTAAACTGGTTCACGCAAGGCCCGTCTCCAGGCAATGAACAGCTTGACTACTGGCATTCATCAAGGGCAGATAAAAAAGGCAGTCGCAATTTGATTGGTATAAAAAATCCTGCTGTTGATTTTATGGTTAATAAAATTATAAATGCAAAAAACAAAGATGAACTAATTACAGCAACAAGGGCATTAGACAGAATCTTATTATGGAATTTTTATGTTATACCGCAATGGTATTCACGCAGCCATAGAGTTATTTACTGGAATAAATTTGGCCGACCAGAAGTTGTCGCCCCCTACTCCCTTGGTTTCATAGATAGCTGGTGGATAGATCCCAAAAAAGAAGAAAAGTTAAAGGAGATAAAATGATTACCATAGCCACATGGAATGTTAATTCTGTAAAATCACGCATACAACATCTTCTTGATTACCTTCGCAGCGATGAAGCGCCGGATATTTTACTTCTGCAAGAAATAAAATGCATAACCGAAGCCTTTCCTTCTATGGAAGTGGAAGATTGCGGTTACAATATTGCTGTTCACGGGCAAAAAACCTATAATGGCGTAGCAATTTTATCAAAATATCCAATAGAAGATGTAAATACTGAACTTGCAGGAGAGCCAGAGGATGAACAGGCACGTTTTATAGAGGCCGTTATTTGCGCCGGACAAAAAGCAATAAGGGTTGCAAATGTTTATGTTCCAAACGGACAGAGCCCTGACTCTGAAAAATTTCAATATAAAATGCGCTTTTTTGATCGTCTTTATGAATATGCGAAAAAATGTCTTTCATATGAAGAGCCTTTTTTGATTGGAGGCGATTATAATGTTGCTCCATATCCAGAGCTTGATGTTTATGCACCAAAATCGCTAGAAGGAACTATTTGCTGCCATCGACAAGAACGTGAAAAATTTCGCAAACTTACCGGTCTAGGCATGATAGATGCTTTTCGCCTGTCAAACCCACATACTCAGCAATATAGCTGGTGGGATTACCGAGGAGGCAGTTGGCAGCAAAATAAAGGTATGCGTATCGACCACATATTATTATCACCAGAAGCTGCTGATATGGTTACAACGTCAGGAGTAAATCAGGAAATACGCGGCCTTGAAAAACCTTCAGACCATGCACCTGTATGGGTAAGAGCCAGAGTTTCTTAGAAAAAATACTTAAAGATCTTCGTCATTTTCTTCATCTTGAGAATATGATGAAGATAGCTGAGAATTCATAGCAGCTGCAACTTCCCTTTTCTTAAATGAGTTTTCATTTAAGAACTTCATTAGTTTTTTAACTGCCTTATATTTTGCCGCATAATATATTGTGCGCCCGTCTTTACGAGCTTTTAACAATCCGGCATTTGTTAATTGAGATAAATGAAAAGATAATGTCGCCGAAGGAATCTGCAATATTTCTGCTATAGAACCGGCAGAAAGACCATCATCACTTTCTTGCACCAATAACTTATAAATTTGAATTCTAGTCTCTTGAGCCAAAGCAGATAGCATCTTTGATGCTTTTTCCAATTTCATATTTTTATCCTTCTAAACACACAGCAATATAAAAATAACATTAAAAAATAAGATGCACTCTAGACTAAATGTTTTTTGGTACAAGAGTTTTTTACATAAGCATCATAATTATAAAACATTCAACCTTTTCATAACATCTTCAATATCGTTAAATTTAACGGGTTTTATAATATAGGCGCTAATACCGAACTCTTTTAACATTGACCTATGACCACTTAAATCATCACACGAACAAAATATGATATGCGGACGGTTTCCGCCTTCCATTTTTCTTAATCTTGTGAGAAACTCAACACCATCCATATTTGGCATATGCCAATCAAGAATGATACAGCTTGGTATATAATCATTACAAGCATCCATAGCTTCTATGCCATTGCGAACCGATCTGTATGGCAAATCCAAACGCTCGATATATTCTTCCAATATCTCGCGAATCAGATCATTATCCTCAACTATAAGACAACCTTCTGCCATAAAAACCCCAATAAAAATCTATATAACTTTATTGTAACACACGGCAAAGCAAATATAAATCAAAATTGCTGTATTTCGTTATACAGTCTTGCTTTCAGCTATAATTTGCGCATTTGTACCGATAGCTAAAGGTTCCAGCCCTTTTTCTTTACGCCAGTTATTTGCATCTCTTAAAGAATATACGCAACCACAATATTGTTGCCTGTAGAAACCCTGCTCTTTTGAAATTTCCTGATTGCGGTTACTACCACCTTTTTTACGCCAATTATAATCCCAATATTCAACACCTTTAACCATAGATGCAGCTAAATGCCCGGACGCATCAACCTGATTTTTGTCCTTATGACGTGAAATAGCAAGAGATGTTGTAAATATTTCAAAGCCATTAGCTTCTGCATATTTTGCGGTATATAAAAAACGCATATCAAAGCACACACCGCAGCGGCGACCTCTTTCAGGATCATTTCCCATACCTTCAGTATTATCAAACCAATTATCAACGTCATAATCGCCATCAACAAATGGAAGGCCAAATTTTTCAGCAAAACGTATATTTTCCTGCTTACGAATTTCATATTCTTTTTTAGGATGGATATTGGGATTATAAAATAAAACCGTTATATCAAGATCCTTCTTGAGCATAAGTTCGACCAGAAAACCTGAACAAGGAGCGCAACAAGTGTGAAGAAGTATCTTCCTTCTGCCGCCAGGAACTTTCAAATCTATATTATCCCAAATATTTTGTGGTACGCCGCCTTTACCTGCCATAACAAACTACTTCTTATTTTATTAAATATTTTCTCTCAGGAGCTAACTCCTTACCAATATTATCATCAATTTGATATACCCATTTATTAACAAGTTTATTTATTTTTACAACCTCTTCCTTAACTTCATTAGAAGATTCTTTATCAGCATAGGCTTTTATCTTCACCCAATATTTATCTTTTTTCTTATAATTAGAAATTTCCAGCCGCAAACCATCAAATGTCTTATATGTTGCAACAGAGATTTTTTTTGCCTTAAAATCCTCCTCAGGAATAATATCTTTAAAGCTTAAACGCGCAGGAATATAGGCTATATTATTTATAGCAGTTTGCGAATTTATCTCGTTTTTGCCTATATTATTAAGCTTAAAGTCATTTTCCGATGCTTCCTGGCGTGATATTTTGACCGCCTTTCTACCGCTGACTATATTTATATCAGCACTTTTAACTCTGTGATTTGCAATCCTTATAAATTTAGTGTCAAGAAGAGCATCGGCATCTAAATCAACATCCAAATTACCTTTTACAAGCCATGTTTGATTTTTGCCAGAATGTCTTGCATAAAATGATGAATCTATTTTATTACCACCAGCTCCTTTTCTTAATTTACCAACAATAAAATCAGCTAGAGTTATTTTTCCATCTTCAGCTGTGATATGAACAGTTATAGATTCTGACTTGTCGCTATTAGAATCTCCCAAATCAAGATCTTCAAATCTTGATGGATCAGCAGTTTTTTTCTCAAGAATTACTAATTGCGAAGCCCTTAATATCAAGTTATGAACTTTGTCGGCCTTAACAGGATAGTTATATTTAGCGGGTAAAACCCAAACTCCATTTTCAATCTTGATGCTGAAGCCCTTACCCTTATGACTTATTTTAATGCCGCTTGCATCTTTTATATTTTTTGCAAGGCGCTCGTTAAAAATTTTTCCTGAATCTTCTTCTTTTGCCAAATAGTTATAGTTGCTAACTATTACAAGCGATAATAATCCAAAAATTATAGCTATTATAAATAAACGAAGCTGGTATTTCTGATTCATTTAAATCCCTATAATGATTGCTGTTTTCTCTTTTTTTGACGATAAATACCAAAAGACATAGCGCCAATTAAAATTAAAAGAGGAACTAATATAATATTTATAAATTTTAGCCAATCTCCAAGAGACTCTATATCTTTGCGCAATTCTCCACGCACTCCTCGTAACTCTTTGCGAATATCTGTCATCTGATCGGTAAATTGCTTTATGGCATCTTGCTGCTTGGCTTTATATACAGAAATTCCTCCGGAAGAATTCTGAGCATCTTTTTGTATTTGCGCCAAACGCCTTTCAGTGCGCGCCAGCTTTATTTTCAGCTCATCTTCTTTTGCTAAAAATTTCTTTTCTGCTTTACGCTTTAAATCGTCAACAACATCAAATGGTCTTGTTGTTACAGCTCTTCCGCGCAGCCCTATCAAATCACTACTACCTGATAAATGATCTGCCAAATTAACCACAAAAGCACCATTATCAGAAATCGGCCTTGCAATAGTAAAATCAGAGAAACGTTGATATTCAACCCACAAATCATCGCGCAACATATCCACATCAGTTATCAAAACAACATTTATAGGTGTTTTCGATTTAGAAATATGATTTGCCTTCACATTATGATGAGGAAAAGCGGTAGATGCCGGCCCAGTAATCCTTGCAGCCATAACATATGACTCATTTTGCGCAGCAAATTCTCTTAAAAGCAAGTTAGAGTCAGAAGCGCCAACAACCTTATCTACAGACACCTCCATCGCCTCATTACTGCTATATAAAAGCGGAGTTATTTTAGTTTCGTGATTTTTAGTTTCCCTTATGGCTCCTGCAGAAGACATTATTATGGTTTTGAGCATGCTTGTTGTAATATCTTCTCTGTCTATATTATCTTGAGTAAGTGCAATATTAGTTATATTGCCAACCACTCCTTTAGCAACAGAGTCAAATTTAACATCACGCACCAATAAGCGATCACCAACAACTGTCTCTGGACTTATAGCCACACCCCAGGAAGAAAATAACCTATTGATATTTTTAGAGAAACCCCTTTTATCAGGCTCAATAGATGTTAATTCAACATTAGGGTCAGCAAAAATCATTGCCTTGCCACCGCTCAAAACATATTGATCAATTGCATATAGTGTTTCTTCAGATAAATTTTGCGGCTGAACCAGCATTAAAACATCTATATCTTTAGAAATTTCTTCTGTATTTTGGGCTATATTTTCTACCAAAAACATTTTTCTTAACTGACTTAAAATCCCCCAATCCTTACCCCCCATACCAGGAATTCCCATCATAGGGCTGCCCTGCATTGGAATTGTTGATAATATTCCTATTTTTATATTTTTAGGATTTGCAAGCTCATAGACCAACCTGCTTAAATCATATTCAATAAATTTTTCTCTGTTAAAATGAAAAAAAGGTATAGATTGAACATCATCAACTGAATTTGTTGCAACTAATCCAAAATATAATTTAGTTCCAATCTGATCAATTTTCACCCCATTCAAACCATAGGAAACAGCCAGATCTTCCTCATCTGAGAATGGCTCAGGATCTATAACTTCTAGCGTTATATTATCATTAGAATAGCTGGCATATTTTTCTAAAATACCCCTGACCCTCAAAGCATAGCTCTTTAAGTTAGGAATTCCATTTGCCAGCTTATTTGAAAAAAACAATCTGAATTTAATTGGTTCTTCAACTTTAGCTAATATATTTTTTGTTCCATCTGAAAGAGTAAATATCCCCTCTTCTGTAAAGTCAAAGTCATATTTATCAAGACCATAACGCCCTATTATATTTATAGAAAAAAATAATATGAACGCTGCCAAAATTATATAGCTTGAATGTTTTGATTTAAAATATTCTTTTAACATATTGATATTACGCCTTTTTACTATCTATTATTACGGCTGTTACAAAAAGCCAGAACGCCATGAAAGATGCAAAATATATAATTGAACTGATCGATATAATACCTTTTGATATATCGTCAAAATGTACGGAAAAACTAAAATAACTTACCATATCTATGATTAATTGCGGCATCCCGGAGCCTGTAAAAAAGTCAAGAACCATAGGAAAACCACTAACTATAAATAAGAAGCAAACTGTAATACTAATAACAAATGCTACCACCTGATTGCGTGTAGTTGCCGACATACAAGAGCCAACCGCCAGAAAGCCACCGGCTGAAAGAAGACTGCCGATATATCCGGCAATAATCACGCCATTGTCAGGATCACCCAAATAATTAACTGTTATCCAGATCGGCAATGTTAAAAATAATGCAATCGCGCAAAACGCCCAGGCGGCAAAAAATTTACCAATAACACAGTCCAAAGTCGAAATTGGTAAAGTATTTAAAAATTCTATAGTGCCCGAACGTCTTTCCTCTGCCCATAATCTCATTGAAATTGCCGGCACTAAAAATAGATAAAGCCATAAATGCCACATGAAAAACGGAGCTAAATCCGCCTGCCCTGACTCATAAAACCCTCCCAGATAAAATGTAAAAATGCCTGATAGCAAAATAAATATTGCAACAAACACATATGCAACCGGAGTATCAAAATACCCCCTTAACTCCCTGTTAAATATAACTTTTATATCTTTAATCATGCCACTTTTTTACTTGTTATTTTTCTAAATGATTCAGTCAGATTTTTTGATTTTCCAACCAGCTGCTTAGGAGTCCCAGAAGCTACAATTTTACCATTATCAATAATAATTGCCCTTGAGCATAATGCCTCAACCTCATCTAAAATATGAGTTGATATTATTATTGATTTATTTGCAGACATTGAAGAAATAAGATTCTGAACTTCATATTTCTGGTTTGGATCCAGCCCATCAGTTGGCTCATCAAGTATTAACACATCAGGGTCGTGCAAAATTGCCTGCGCCAAAGCAACCCGCCTTTTATAACCCTTAGATAAAGTATCAATATTCTGATACCAGACTTTTGACAGATGCAGGTTTTCTACAACATACTCAATACGTGCCTTTTTTAACTGATTATCCAGTTTACGCACATCTGCCACAAAAGATAAAAACGAAGCAGGCGTCATATCTTCATATAGAGGGCCGCCCTCAGGAAGATAGCCTATATGTTTTTGGGCATTTATACGATCTTCACAAATGTCACGATCACAAACCGATATTTTTCCACTGGTTGGTGAGATATAACCTGTAATCATGCGCATAGTTGTAGATTTACCAGCTCCATTTGGCCCTAAAAAACCCAGAACTTCACCTTTTTTAACCGATAAAGATATATTATTTACGGCCAGAATATCCCCAAATGACCTACTAACCTCTTCAATCTTCACAAGATCTTGCATTATGTAACTCACATGTAACTTAAAAAACAAGGCAGTATCAAACAGACTATAATTAATATAGCCTGACGACAACCTTATAATTTTAGTTTTCCACAGGAAAATGCTTAGTAAATATCAGAATAATATTTAGATTGTTACAGATGTAAAAAAGCCCGGCTAAATAAATAGCCAGGCTCTTTTATTTTTCAAATTTATAGGACTACCAACCGCAGCCTAAAAATCCGCAACCATCTTTAGCTAATGAAGGTTCAGCTATTACAGCTACCAATACGGCCAAAGAAAGTGCCAAAAATATTTTATTTTTCATAATGATACATCCTTATATATTTTACAGTATGTACTGTATCATTATGGTACAATTTTTGGTACAAAAGGTCAATAGTTAATTTATTAATATTTCATTAATATTACGGCATTATTTGGCTAGAATCCGACCTTCCCGCTCGCTTTTCTTCTTCAACAGCAGCGAAACCAACACCAGCACCTAGTTCTTCACCTTCTTCGCCAATATCACTAGAAACATCAACATCAGAAAGACTCGCTTCACTTGGAGCCGGAGTGATGTCAGCTTCAGATAATTTAGATTTTTCTAACCCACGAACAACTGAATTTGCAAGATGCTCCATTCTTCTAAGCGAAGGATCAACCCTATCTTGCATTAGAGGCAAACTTCCATGATAAAATGGTAAGGCGTTAATCATTGAAATTGAATAACTTGGATCAAAAGAATTATCAGAAACACCAGAAGCCTCCAATGCAACTGAAGTTCCGGTAAACCCGACCGCAACAAACCCAGCAAGCAAGGCTAGACCCTTAAGCGTTAATGGATCAGCCGCCTTTTCACTTCTGCTAAGGTTAGGATTTATAACTTCTTGCTTATGTAGTTTAGCAATATCAATTTCCTTTAAAAACTCCTTAATAGAATCTTTAGAAGAAAGAACTCGATCTACTTCATTATCAAAGTGAAGCTCTGAATCTGAGTCCTCTTTATAAAGTGAATTTTTTAAGACTTTTCCTACCACAAACAGAGCAAATACACCTGCCGTTGACGCACCACCTATTATAGGCGGCAACGCAGAATCCTCTCCTAAAATTCCATTGCTAACTATCTCACCAACAATTCCTGCAACCATAGAAGAGCTGGTACGATATTTTGAATTTTGCATGCTTTTTTTGATCTTCTCAACAACTTGCGGATTATTCCTTAACTGCTGAACAAAATCTTTTTCTATTGTTTCCTTTTCTTCAGCTAAGCTATCAAAAACACTATCATCAGTGGCGGCAACTGTTGCCAATTGAGTATTTAATCTGGAAAGTGCTTCATCAAAATGTGATTTTTCTGAATAAGAAGGAACAGATGCTACTGTGGCACCCAATTCTCCTAGAAAACCAAGCTTTGAAGGACTGCTAGAGAGAAAATTATCCAAACTATAAATAGCAGCAGCAAGAGTAAAGTCACCTGCGGCCTGAACACCTGATTCTTCGAGGTCTATATATTCATCCAATCTAGATAAAGTAGATAAATCTTTAAGAGTTACAGCACCACCTCCTTCTTTGTGTACTTTTTCCATCACCGCAGTTATTTCTTTACTATATTGCTTCTCATCTTTGTTATAATTAACTAAAGCTCCAACTAAAGTTGCTCCTATAGACGCAAGCAAAGGAGAAACTTTTAAAAGAGTGCTCTCCTCTGCATAAGAAATTGTCGTTTTTAATAATTGTGATAACACAAGTGAAATATTACCCCACGTGCGTAAAGATCTAGTAGATGAATTAATGACTTTTGCAAAATAAGACCCTTCGTCACCTACCTTAGCTAAAGTATCATCTAAAATAGATGAAAGCGCATTCTTAGGATTATCTTTTTGATCAAGATGTCCGGAGAAACCAGGTCTGAGCTTAAGTTTAGCATCTGAAAGTTTAGCGTCTTCTTCAACATCTAACTCATCACCTGAAGGCTTAACATCTTTTTCTTCTTCATCCCCTTTTTTAAGAGCCTGAACGATTTCCGCAGTACGCATAAGCTGCATGATTTGTGAAAATAACCCTAATCTTTCTATTGGAACTTTTTTATTTTCAATTTCATCTTCATCCACACCAGATTCAGATAAAACAAGATCTGTACAATATTCTCCCAATATAGATCCCATATCCAATGTCATTTCATCTACACGCTTGCCTATTTCCTTGTCTTTAAAAAACCTTCCAATGTTAGCAAGCGCTCCTGCTTTTAGAAAAGCAGAAGGGCCACCTACTGCCGTAAAAAATACTGACAATGCATTTTTAACCATATCTACTCTTGTTTTAGCGTCAAAAGAATATGGATATAATGGCTTCTTATATATTTCAGCCTGCGTAAGGAACTCTAATGTATCACGAGTTAAATATCCTTTATTGATAAGACCTTTCATTCTTTTGAAATTTTCTTCATTTTCTTCTACAGTAAATTTATATTTACAATATTCGTAAGCCTCTAAACCCGCTGTCGTCGCAGCAATACCACCCATCATACTACCTATAACACCAGCAGACGAAAAACCTGCAAACACACCTGCACGCCCAAAATAAAATGAAGGCCCAAAGCTTTTAAGCACTTCTCGCGCTATGCGCTTACCTCTGCCGCCACCTTCCTTATTAATCTCTTTTGCTTCTTTTAATAATTCAAGCAATTCTTGCTGCTTATCAGGGTTTATTACTCCAACAACATAATCTTCAGTTTTTACCTTTGTTTCTTCACTATACTCTGGATAACTAGAAACAATTTCTTCCAACTCAACTTCATCATAATCATAATCATCATCAATTAAAGGCTCACTCAGATCACCTACAGGCTTAACACCCGATTTGTATTCTGAAATTTTCTTACTAGCATAACCATATGACGCTACAGCAAAGCTTTTTGATGCTTCTAAAATCTTCTTTGCAGCCGCAACAAGCTCTTCACCATCATCTTTTGAGTAAGATCTTAGTTTATTAATAAATGCACCATGGTCACCTTTTGGCCTTTTTAATAACTCTTCTAAGGTTGCAGCAGAATGATCAACTTCAATCGCAACATGGCCACCAGTTTCCCGTTCCTGAGCTACAACTTGTTCAAGATCTACATCTGGTTGGTCTTGTTCATCAGGAATTTCTACTGCTATCTGCCTAGCTTCAGAATTAACACCACCGCCGACACCAGCTCCCTCTTCACGCACATCTTCAGAACCAAACTCTTTACCACCACTCATAATACTTCCTTAAAAATAAATTCTATATAATCCAAGGATAATTATGTACTATAATTATTACCATTTTATTACAAAAGGTTAAAAAATTAACTATTTAACGGAAATTGTGCTTTTTATAGATAGTCCATAGCCATCAAGACCAACGACAGGACGAGGAGAGTTTGTCAGTAAATTCATGTCCCTAACGCCTAAATCAAGTAGTATTTGCGCGCCGATTCCGTAATCACGCAACCTATTGGAAGATCCTGAATTATCGCCAAGATGTAATTTAACTATTTCAGAAAGACTATGGCGGTTAGGCTCACGCAGCAATACCACAACTCCACTGCCATTTTCTGAAATCATCTGCATAGAACGCTGCAAAACGCTGTCTTGATATTTATTATTATCGCCTAAAACATCAGACATAACATCCAATACATGCATTCTTACCATAGTTGGAGATTTTCCACCTATATCACCCTTAACCAGGGCAACATGCTCGGCATATTCAATTTTATTTATATATACATGCATATCAAACTCTCCACCATAACGGCTCGAAAGCTTGGTTGTCAGAGTTCTCTCAACTAATTTCTCATGTTTACGGCGATATGCAATTAAATCGGCAATTGTTGCTATTTTTAAATCATGCTCCTTAGCAAACTTAACCAAATCAGGCAAGCGTGCCATCGTTCCATCATCATTCATGATTTCACAAATAACTCCCGCTGGCTTTAATCCTGCCATACGCGATATATCAACTGCAGCTTCCGTATGCCCTGCCCTTACCAAAACACCACCATCTCTTGCCTCCAAAGGAAATACATGACCGGGAGAAACTATATTTTGAGCAGATTTCTGCTCATTTATTGCAACAGCAATGGTTGTTGCCCTGTCCGCTGCTGATATTCCGGTAGTCACGCCTTCCCTTGCTTCAATAGACACAGTAAAAGCAGTTTGATGACGACAGCTATTATGTTGCGCCATTGGCGGAAGACCCAACTGGCGTATACGATCTGATGTAAGAGGCAGACAAATCAACCCTCGACCATATTTTGCCATGAAATTTATGGCCTTTGCGTCGGCCATTTCTGCAGGAATTACCAAATCGCCTTCATTTTCACGACTTTCATCATCAACAAGAATAAACATCCTGCCATGAAATGCATCATCAATAATATCTTCGATCTTTGATAAATATTTTTTATAAGTCATTAATTTCCTGCAACTTCTCTCATGCGAGCAACATAGCGCGCTAAAACATCAATTTCCAGATTTACTTTTGAACCAATAGCCAAAAGGCTGAAAGTTGTTTCCTTAAATGTATGCGGAATAATATTCACATAAAAAACATTATCATCCACAGCATTAACTGTTAAAGAAACCCCATCTAAAGTAATAGAACCCTTTGCTGCTATATATTGCTTTAAATTATCCGGAACTTTAAAGCCAATTTTATGAGAATCACCTATTTCTTCTATTAATATAACTTCTGCCAAAGCATCAACATGCCCGGAAACTATATGGCCGCCAAGCTCATCACCCACCGATAATGCACGCTCCAAATTTATCTTACTACCTTTTTCCCACTGACCAACATTAGTGCATGACAAAGTTTCTGCTGAAACATTAACCACAAAATTATCCTCAGACTTATCCACAACCGTAAGACAAACACCAGAACATGCTATAGATGCCCCAATATCTATATTATCAACATCATATTTAGTTTTAATTTTTAAGGAAATATCTCCATCGCCATCAACGGAAATAATTGTACCTATATCTGTGATTATACCAGTAAACATAGCTCTCTTTTCTAAATAATCGAAAGACAAATAGCAGAAAAGCTATTAATAGTCTACCAATCATAGGCAAAATGCATCTGACACCCTAAAAGATTTTTCTTATTTGCAACTGCTGTATCATATGTAGCACTTGAACCGGTATTTGTATAGCAATCAGTTGCCGCATATGCAGCGCCTGTCCATGAACCACTTCCTCCTACAAAACCCAAATCCGGATTTCCATCATCCATTTTTACATCAATAGAATATGCCTCAACCGGACTTACAACACCCATCCTTCTTGTAGCATCACCAGTATATACAGCAAAAACATTTACATGATTTTTAAAATCTAAACTTCTTGAATAATCGGTTGTGCTGCAACATCTTGCATATATTCCAGCCTGCGGCAATTTTGAGCTAATCACATTATCGCCAGAAGCTGCGCCAAGAACAAAACCACTGCCCCAGGTTCCTGCATATACAGAAGATAATAAATTAGCAAGATTCAGCTGATCTAAAGCTGCAAAAGGCTCATTACTGGTTTCTATATCTATTTGGCCATCACCATCGCCATTCATCGTTCCAGATGACCAATAGCCATTAACACCCGTAGCATTTGTAATATCACCAGGCAGCCCCTTATAAATCAATTTAAACTGGCCAATTGCTGACTTTAAGTTATTCACCTCAGATATCATGGACTTAATAGCAGCATTTCTTGCAAGTGACTTACCTGCCAATATACCACCAAATAAAAGCCCGATAACAACCAAAACGATAGATAACTCTAATAGCGAAAAACCTTTGGAAAAATCATTATATTTTTTCATATCTCCCCCTAAACATAACCTATTGTAACATCTTAGTAATTTTTACTCACGTTTTTTTTCTCCTAATCTTTTTTAAGATATGTTAGCATGTAATGCTCATATAATTTTGAGGTTTTATTTTGTTTGGCAGACCATTTGGCAATATATCAATAATCGGACTTGGCTTAATAGGAAGCTCTTTGGCACGCGCGATAAAAAGGCAAAAAATTGCCAGGAAAGTTATTGGCTATAACCACCAGGATCAGGCTATTACAAAAGCATTGGAATTGGGTATTATTGACAAAGGTACCACTGATTTACAAGAAGCAGTTAATAAGTCAGACATAGTTATAATATGTACTCCACTTAGCACCTACAGACAAATCTTCAAAGAAATTAGTCCACATTTAAAAAAAGGCACAATTATCAGCGATGTCGGATCAGTAAAACAATGTACAATAAATGACGCTAAGGAAAATTTAACTCACCAGCAATTTGAAAATTTTGTTCCAGCCCATCCAATAGCAGGATCTGAAAAAACTGGAGTTGAAGCTGGATATGCCGAACTTTTCGACGATAAAAAAGTCTTTATAACCGTTGATGAGGCAGATGAAAAAAACAAATCTGTAAAAAAAATAGTTAATTTATGGGAAAAGGCTGGAAAATCCTGCACCACATATTTTATTGGCGCGCAAACCCATGACCATCTATATATGACCTATTCTCACCTGCCACAGTTTTTCACATATTGTGCAGCAAAAATAATATATGAGAAAAAGCTTGTCCCTAAAGAAATTGGCGATCAGGAGAAAGAGCTTATAAAAAGATCACTCAGAATAGCAGGATCTTCGCCTGATATGTGGGCTGACATTTTATTATACAATAAAAACAACCTGAATGAGCAAATAACAAATCTTCTTGATATATCAACAAATGAGCTAATAGGTTATAGCACAAAACCACGAAGAACAATGGAGGGGAATGAATTTTTACCTCAAACTATATCATCACCTTCCAAAGCCACATTAATTTGCATAGCATCGAGCGTTGCAATGGCATATCTTGGCAGCAAACCTGAATATATAAATCTATTTGCAGGCAGTGGATATAAAGACTCCACATCAACATTATTATACGACTATTCCAACATAGATTGGAATCAGGTTGAAACATTCCGGCAATTAATCATGCAAGAGGTAAAAACCATCCAGAAAACTATAATAGAAAATGACAGGACAAAGCTAATTTCCGAGCTAAAAAAATGCCGGGAATCATATAGCAATATAATTAAATCACTTTAATATTCACCTGTCTTCTGATGCTGGAAAAACACCTAATACTTTAATTTTCTTACTGAAAAATCCCAACTCTTCAAGCGCCAACTGAACAGATTTCTTTTGCGGATGCCCTTCAAAATTTATAAAAAACTGCGCAGTCTTCGACGACCCTGCAGGAATATAACTTTCTATTTTCAATAGGTTAACATGATTTGTTGCAAAACCACCTAAAGATTTATAAAGAGCTGCGGGAATGTTTCTTGCCGTAAATAAAATACTGGTAATTATTTTTTCCTTAGATTTTGGATTATAATCCACATCGGCAGGCTCTGCTGACATTGCAACAAAAACTGTTATATTATCATCGGCATCTTGCATATCTTTTTTAAGTATCTCAAGGCCATATAATTCTGCCGCAAGTTCTGATGCCAAAGCGGCATTACTTGGATCATTTAACTTTGCAACATGTTCAGCTGCTCCTGCCGTATTATAAAAAGCCTCAGTTTCATAACCTAATTGATTAATATTTTTACGACATTGCATAAGAGCTTGCGGGTGAGAAAAAACTTTATTAATTTTTTTTATATCTGCACCTTTTGGCGCCATTAAATGATGCTCAATACGCTGAAAATATTCTCCAACTATATGCAAATTAGTCTCTGGCAAAAGATTATGTATTTCAGCAACCCTGCCGGCTTGAGAATTTTCAATAGGAATCATGCATAAATCTGCCTCTGCATCCTCAACCATTTTCATTGCTTTATCAAAAGAATTAACCGCTATTGTCTCCATATAAGGGAATGCTTTTCGGCAAGCCAAGTCCGAATGAGCACCGTGAACACCCTGAAATACAATCTTATTTGTCTTTTTTATCATTAAAAACCTTCCAAAACTAAAATAAAAGTAGTAGATTCTCACCGCCTATAAAAGGAATAAGTAGATTAGCGAGGAATAATGAGTAGTAAAGCAAAAACTAAAAAACAAGATAAAGAATGGCAAATTGACTCCTGGAAGAAGCTTCCAATTAAGCAACAGCCAAACTATCCTGACAAAGAAGCTTTACAGAAAGTTGAAGAAGAGCTGGCTGGTAAAGTTCCGCTGGTTCATTATCATGAGATAAATTCCCTAAAGAAAAAGCTGGCTGATGTTGCAAATGGCAAAGCATTTTTATTGCAAGGCGGAGATTGCGCAGAAAGCTTTGCTGAGCATAGCGATGCGAATTTACGCAAATATCTGCGTGTTATGCTACAAATGACTGTTGCATTAATGTATGGCGCTGGCAAACCTGTTGTTAAAGTTGGAAGAATTGCCGGGCAATTTGCCAAACCTCGTTCTGCAGATACTGAAGTTATCGATGGACAAGAAAGAGCAAGCTATCGCGGAGATATGGTTAATGGAATCGATTTCGATGATGAATCTCGTGTTCCTGACCCAAAACGATTAATAAAAGCATATAACCAATCGGCTTCAACTCTTAACTATTTAAGAGCGCTGACTAATGGCGGATATGCATCTTTACAAAATGTAACGCAGTGGAATAATGAGTTTATTACTGAATCTCCACAGAAAAAGCTATTTCAGGATCTTGCAGGTCGCATTGAAGAAAGCCTGGCTTTCATGGAAGCTTTTGGCCTGAATCCTGAAAATGTTGACCAGATAAATCAGGCTGATTTTTATACTTCACATGAAGGCTTGCTATTAAATTATGAGCAGGCATTAACTCGCAAAAACCGCCATACTAATGAATATTTCTGTGGCTCCGCCCATATGCTATGGATTGGCGACAGAACTCGTGCAATTGACGAAGCTCATGTAGAATTCATGCGCGGAATTATAAACCCTGTGGGTATGAAAGTTGGCCCAACTATGAATCCAGATGATCTGATTCGCATCATTGATGTTCTAAATCCAGAAAATGAAGCAGGAAAACTAACCTTAATTTCAAGGATGGGCGCTGACAATGTTGGAAAAATTTTACCTCCATTGCTTCGCAAAGTAAAATCAGAAGGGCGCAATGTCATATGGTCAAGTGATCCTATGCACGGAAATACCATAAAATCACCAAATGGATACAAGACTCGTCCATTTAACAAGATACTTGCAGAAGTTAAGAGTGTATTTGACATTCATAAATCTGAAGGTACCTATGCTGGCGGAATCCATATAGAAATGACAGGCCAGAATGTGACTGAATGCGTGGGTGGAGCGCAGGCGATATCTGAAGTTAACTTAAAAGATCGTTATCACACTCATTGCGATCCAAGATTAAATGCTTCACAAAGTATTGAGCTAGCATTCCTACTAGCAGAAGAACTAAGAGGAAGTTAACCTAAATATAGCGTATTAAAACTTAAATTAACGACAAATGCCCGACGATTAAACATCTCGGGCTTTGTTATTAAGATGATAGGCGACTTTTTTTTAACTTTAAAATAATTTTAACTAACCTATGGCAACTCTGCCGAAAGGCTTTCTAATAGAAACTTCAGGCTTTAAAAAAGGCATAGGAACTTTTTCTCCCTTTTTATCCCGCTTCCAGCGCGTTTGGTATTCCTCATCTTTTTCCTTTGCTACAGAAGATGGAGGCTCTTTAGAAATCAATTCCAAGCCCATCACATCCTCTTTTGACATAAACAAAGCATCCTCTGGCGCAGAAGAAATAACCCTGCCTGATTCTTGAACTTTTGAAATATCAGGCTCTCTAAAAGCTTTTTCAGCACTATCATCTGCTAAAGATGCAACCTCATCATATTTTTTAGGCTTTAATTTGGGAACAGGAACAAAACCTGCATAAACCTTTCTTCTAACCGGCTCAGCTCTGGCTAATTTATAAAATGCCCTATCTAATAGCTGAACCATATGTCTGTCACGGCGCTTAGTTGATCTTCCACCCATAACAACACCAACTATATTTCTTCCATTTCTTCTGGCGCTTGTAACCAAATTAAATCCAGAAGCTCTTACATACCCTGTCTTTAAACCATCAGCACCTCTATAGTTTTTAGCAACATTATTATGGCTATAATATGTTTTTCCCTTATAGAAAAATTTAGTTCTATCAAATAAATAGTAATATTTCTGATAATCACGACGCAGAGCAACCGCAAGGCGCGCCATATCATAAGCAGTGGTTCTTTGCTTGCGATCATGTAATCCTGTTGCGTTACGGAAATGAGTATGATTCATTCCCAACCTGCGAGCCATTCTGTTCATCATCAGTGCAAATTGCCATTCGCTTCCTGCAATAGCTTCAGCCAGAACAACCGCAGAATCATTCGCCGATTTAACAATTGTACTTATCAGAGCATCTCTTACAGTAATCCTGCCTCCTCTTTTCAAGCCCATTTTACTTGCCGGCTGAGCAGCAGCTCTTGATGAAATCCTTAAACGCTGATTCATCCTTAGCTTGTTTTTTTCCAGAGCCTGAAAAGTTAAATAAAAAGTCATCATCTTTGTTAAAGAGGCAGGATATCGGTAATTTCCAGCATTTTCCTGATGCAAAACAACACCAGTATCAGCATCAATAACAAGTGATGCATATTTTGGGTTAGCCTGAGCATCATTTGCAATTAGCGATATTAACAAAAATAATATAGGTAAAAATCTATATGAAAACATAAATACCCAAAAACTGTTAAACAAAAACCGAAGGCACACAATGCCACATATCTCTTACAAAATCCAATTAAAATTAGATTATATTTTAAAGCCAAACCTCCCTATGGTCTCCTTAATATGATATGGCAAACCAGCTGTAAAAGAAAGTTTTTTTCCATGCGGATTTTTAAATTCAATTTTTTGCGCGTGCAAATGCAGCTTATTACTTAAATTATCAATAAAAGCGTCACGCCCGCCATATTTTCCATCTCCTAAAATAGGACAACCTATTGATAATAAATGCACCCTTATCTGATGCTTCCTGCCAGTTTCAGGCTCAAGTTGCAATAAAGCCACATCTTTTGACTTATCTATAGTAATATAATTTGTTAAAGATTTTTTTCCATCTACAGCACATATCATTTTTTCGCGAGCGCCTTGATCGTCTTTTTTAATAGGCTGATTAATCGCTCCCCTTAAAGGCTTAGGAATACCCTTGGTTACAGCTAAATAATATTTCTTTATTTTTTTTGTACGAAAATATTCTGTCAACCAAGTTGCTGTTTTAGCATTTTTAGCAATTATTAAAACCCCGCTCGTATCTTTATCAAGGCGATGAACTAATCGCAACTGAATACCATCTTTTGACAGGTTAGATAAAAAAGTATCTACCGACTTCCCTACTCCTGTTCCGCCTTGCACGGACAAACCTGAAGGCTTATTTATAACCAAAATGTCACTATCTTCAAATATCACCCATGAATTAAATTCATCTAATTGCTTTTTAGATAAATTTAATATTTTCTTTTCTGACTCATTATGTGCCTTAACCTTACTATCAAATGGAGGAACTCTTATTTCCTGCCCTGCTTGTACACGTTCATTTGATTTAGTTTTCTTGCCATCAACTCTTATCTGGCCTTTTCTTAAGGCTTTTTCTATAGCAGAATGAGATATATTCGGATAGTTACGCTTAAACCAGCGATCAACCCTGATATCACCATCATCATCTGATACTTTTACCATTTCAACTTTTGTCATATAGAAATAAACCTAACCATATAAAGACCTAAAAATACCGCAAAAATAGATAATGCTACAGATGATATAACATATATAGCCGACTGTAATATAAGACCTTTTTCAAACAAAGATATAGCATCAAGCGAAAAAGCAGAAAATGTTGTAAAGCCGCCAAGTATTCCCACTGCCAAAAATGCTCTTAGCTCATTTGAGTGAGGTAGTGTTTTTACAAGATAAGCGATCAGCATACCCATAAAAAGTGACCCAAAAACATTTACACATAAAGTTCCATAAGGAAAACCATGTCCTGCAATATTACTTATTTTACTTACAGTAAAATATCGCCCCATAGCACCTATTGCTCCGCCTAAACCAACCAAAAGAAAAGTTAACATGATTTTTTTTGCCTCAATTTGTTCCAATAATCCACACGCTTTTTTATCTCGCGCTCATAACCGCGCTCTACTGGCAGATAATATTCACGCCTCCCCATATCTTCTGGAAAATAATCCTGACCGGAAAAACATTCTGGCGTATCATGATCATATATATAACCATCTTTATATCCCTGCTCTTTCATTAATTTAGTTGGAGCATTTAAAATATGTTTTGGTGGCATAATTGAACTATAACGTTTTGCATCACGCATAACTTCATTATGCGCCTTATATACAGCATTAGATTTTGGAGCAGTTGCCAAATAAACTACAGCCTGAGATATTGCCAAATCACCTTCAGGCGATCCTAAAAACTGATAAGCATCTTTAGCTGCATTTGCCTGAACCAGGCTTTGTGGATCAGCAAGCCCTATATCTTCAACAGCGAACCGCACAAGACGCCTTGCTATATATAACATATCTTCACCGGCATCTGCCATTCTTGCAAACCAATATAACGCAGCATCAGGGTCTGACCCTCGCAATGATTTATGTAACGCGCTGATTAAATTATAATGCCCATCATGATTCTTATCATATATAGGAAAGCGCTTTTGAATAATGCCAGGCAGTTCTTCAGGAGAAATTAATTTATCATTCTTTATATAAAATAATTCTTCACACATACCCAGAAGATAACGGCCATCGCCATCGGCCATTTCACACAAAATTTGTCGCGCATCTTCATCCAAAGGCAGCTCCCTACCCTTAAATTCTTCTGCACGGCTTATTAATTTTTTTAAAGAATCAACATCCAAAGCATTTAAAACAAGAACTTTACATCTTGATAATAATGCCGCATTTAATTCAAATGATGGGTTTTCCGTTGTCGCCCCAACTAATATTATTGTTCCATCTTCAACATATGGCAGAAATAAGTCTTGCTGCGCACGATTAAAACGGTGAATCTCATCTACCATTAATAAGGTCTGCTCACCTATTTTTTTATAGTCCTGAGCTTTCTGAAATATTTTACGCAAATCAGCAGCACCATTTGCAACAGCAGATACACTATCAAATTTATATCCGCATTTATCAGCTAAAAGCCTTGCTAAAGTTGTTTTTCCGCAGCCTGGAGTTCCCCATAATATTATGCTAGGCAAATAGCCCTTATCTAACAATCTGGATAATGAACCATCTTTTGCCAATAAATGATCCTGACCAAATATTTCATCCAAAGAAGATGGACGCACACAATCGGCTAAAGGGCGAGCCAAATTATCATTTTCAACTATATTATCTTCAAATAAGTTTTTCACTGACCAATAACAAATTTTTTTGAACATATATTAACTATCACTTATCTTTAAGCATTTCAACAATAGCTAAACATTATAAATTAAGTATCTTTGAAGAAAATAAATTATATAAAACTTGTTAATTGATAGATTTATAAGTTATACCTAACTTACTTATAAAAAAGAGATTTTCATGATTGACGAAGCCATTTTTTGTAAAAATAATATCTCAGGTGTTGGCCTTGGGCTGCGTCATCAGCATTTTAAAAATTTCATAGAAGATAAGCCAAATGTCCCATGGCTTGAAATTCACACAGAAAACTATTTTGCTTTAGGAAGCCCTCCTTCTAAACATCTTGAAAAAATCAGAAGAGATTACCCTATATCAGCCCATTCTATAGGTATGTCTTTAGGATCAGCATCAACCAATTGTTCAATTCGCAAAGAGCATTTAAAGAAAATTAAGGCTACGATCGATTATTTTGAACCATCTTTAGTTTCAGATCATTTATCGTGGAGTACGTCAGAAGAAAAAATCTATTTACCTGATTTGCTGCCCATACCTTACACACAGGAAGCCTTTGATATATTTGCAGAAAATATCAACTATGTTCAGAATTTTTTAAATCGGCAAATATTGATCGAAAATCCTTCTGCCTATATTTCATATAAAAACTCTAATATAAATGAGTGGGAGTTTTTATCTAGCCTGGCTAAAAAAACTGGCTGTGGAATATTACTGGATATAAATAATATTTTTGTCAGCTCTTATAATCATGATTTTGATGCAGAAAATTACCTTGAACAAATTCCTGTAAATATAGTCAAGGAAATGCACCTTGCCGGCTTTGAAGCAAAAAAAGTCGAAGGACAGGATGTGTTAATTGACACCCACAGCCGTCCTGTATATGAGCCAGTTTGGGATTTATATAAAAAGGCTGCCAAAAAATTTGCTAACACCCCCACATTGATTGAGTGGGATAATGACATACCAGACTTAGATATTTTACTAGAAGAAAAAAATAAAGCTGAAAAAATAATAAATATTATAAATAAAAATAAGGCGGCGTAAAAAATGACAAGCCTAAAAAAAATTCAGCAAAATTTTATAAATGATATATTAGATGAAAAATTATCTACAAAAGATTATTTTAATAGCAAATATATTAGCGCTAAAAGTTTAATTGGAATATATCAAGATAGCTGCATTGGTAATATATTATCTCCCATGAAAATGACTTTTCCGGCGGTAGAAAAAACTCTCGGAAAAGAATTTTTTGACTTTACATGCAGAGAATATATTAAAAAAAACCCTCCTAGAAAGCCTAATATGTATGAATATGGGAGTGACTTTCCTGATTTTTTAGATAATTTTGAACCGGTGGGAGATTTAGAATATATTGCAAACTTAGCAAGGCTTGAATGTCTCTATCAAGAAAGTATATTTTGCGATAAATCACCTTCATTTGATGTAGATAAATTCTCAAAAATATTACCCGATGACTACTCTGAACTCAAATTTACACTAAATCCATCTACCAGGTTTTTTTCTTGCGATTATAAAGTTTTTCATAAATGGCATGTTTCAAGAAAAGATATGAGTGGAGAATTAGATAATAATTTTAAAAAAGATGATAATATCAAACTTATGCTCACCCGCCCTGATATGCAGGTAAATGTTATAATATTAAAAGATTGCGAATATAACTTCTTAGATAAATTATCTAATAACAATAACTTATATCAAGCATTTGATTCAGCAACTGATATAAATGAAAATTTTGATTTGGTTACAAATATAAATAAATATATACAAATGGGAGTCTTAGTTGACTTCAGTCTTGATATAAATAAAAAATAAATCCATTATTCTAAAAAGAATGGGTTTATTTTTTCAAAAAATTAAGGATAAATTATGAGAATTATTATTTTAATAGCTTGCGCTCTGGCAATCTCAGCATGCATACCCTTTGTGCCATTTATCTAGATATATCAATATAGCCATTACAAGAAATGGTAGCGGGACAGGGACTTGAACCCCGGACCTAAGGATTATGATTCCTCCGCTCTAACCAGCTGAGCTACCCCGCCACAGGGTGAATTTAATGAGCAGGATATACCTTAAAATACCCCAACCTGTCAAGGCTAACTATGCGAAAACCTTATTAAATATATTATCCACATTTTTTGTATGAAAATTAAGATCAAAGAGCGATGTTAATTCTTCAGAAGATAAATATTTAGTAACATCTATATCACTTTTTAGCTCTGTTAAGAAATCCTTACCCTCTTCCCAAACCTTCATTGCATTTCTTTGTACCAGCTTATAAGAATCCTCACGGCTCACACCTTTTTGTGTAAGCTCTAGCAATACTCTTTGCGAGAAAACCAAACCACGCATAGAATCCATATTTCTTTTCATATTCTCTGGGTATAAAACCAGATTATCTATAACATTGGTCAAGCGAGCCAATGCAAAATCTAAAGTTACAGTAGCATCAGGGCCAATCATACGTTCAACAGAAGAATGTGAAATATCACGCTCATGCCAAAGCGCAACATTTTCTAAAGCAGGAGTTACAGCACTGCGAACAAGCCTTGCCAAACCTGTCAAATTCTCAGTCAAAACAGGATTACGCTTATGAGGCATAGCAGAACTTCCTTTTTGCCCCTTAGAGAAAAACTCCTCTGCCTCCAAAACTTCCGTACGCTGCATATGACGAATTTCTACAGCAACATTCTCGATTGAACTTGCTATAACACCCAAAACAGCAAAAAACATAGCATGTCTGTCGCGCGGGATAACTTGCGTCGAAACAGTTTCTGAAGATAAACCCAACTTCTGCGCTACATAATCCTGAACTGATGGATCAATATTAGCAAAAGTTCCAACCGCGCCAGATATCGCACATACAGATATTTCAGCACGAGCATCTTCCAAACGCTTTTTATTGCGTTTCATTTCAGCATAAAATCTTGCAAATTTTAGCCCCATAGTTACAGGCTCAGCATGAATGCCATGGCTGCGACCTATACAAACCATATCTTTAGTTTCTTTAGCACGCCTTTCCAACGCTACAAGTAGCTTATCCATATCTTCAAGCAACAAATCTGCCGCCTGCTTTAACTGCACTGAAAGGCAAGTATCCAGAACATCTGAACTTGTCATTCCCTGATGAACAAAGCGGCTACTATCGCCAATATAACTTGCCAGATGAGTTAAGAATGCTATCACATCGTGCTTAGTTACTCTTTCAATAGCATCAATTTTTTCTATATCCTCATCAGTCCACTCTTTTGGCGCATTTTTCCAGATATTTTCCGCATCTTCTTTTGGTACAACACCTAAATTTGCCTGCGCATCGCAAGCATAAGCTTCTATCTCAAACCAAATACGAAATTTATTCTTTGGCTCCCATATAGAAACCATCTCTTCTCTAGAATAACGAGGAATCATAGCACGCGCTCTTTATTAGTTTTTCGCCTGCAATATAGGCAATTAATGAGAAAAAGCAAGTTTGCTATTAATTTATTAAAATTAACCAACAGAACTTAGAACTTTATATAATATAGGCTCATATATATTCCAAATAACACCAATGCCCATAAAATAGTTACCCCAACAGACCAACTTCTTGCCAAAACACCACCCGGGCCATTAACATGGCAAATTATAAAGTAAGATTTCCTTAACGCCTTTCTTCCTAAAATCCTCAAATATTGCACAGGTCTTTTTGAAAGAACTTTAAACATAGCATAAAAATAATAGGCTAAACCTCTATAAAACCAGTCAAAATCAAGGCTTATTGTTTTTGTGCGTTTCAATAAAGGTAACATCAGGAAAAATGCAAAGCCAGAGAATAGCAACAGCTGTAACTGCCCAACAACATGTTCAGGAGTATAAGATTGATAAGTTACTTCATTTGGAAGAAGCTTATAAATTGTTTGCTCAGCAACACCAGGAATCGCCGGGATTATACATAAAGCTGAAAATAAAATCATCGCCAGCTTCATGTTCCAAGGGGGATCTTTCGGACGCATTCCTGAATCTTTTTGAAAAAATACAAACCACGGAAACTTAACTCCGGCATGTAAAAACACACCAGCAGAAGCCATTAATAACAACAACCAAACTAAACCTAATTTTTCATTTTGCGCAGCAGAGGCAATTAACGACTTACTAACAAAGCCAGAAGTTAAAGGAAAAGCCGAAATCGCAAGCGCACCAATGATTCCACAAATCGCCGTTAATTTCATAGTTCTATATAAACCACCAAGCTCAGTACAACGGCTTTTGCCAGTCATATATAAAACTGAACCTGCCGACATAAATAATAGCGCCTTATAAATAATATGACAAAAAGCATGCATTGCCACACCATTTAGAGCAAGGGTTGTTCCAATACCTATGCCCGTCACCATAAAACCAACCTGATTGACAATACTATAAGACAATATACGACGCATATCATTTTCTAATATCGCCATTATAATGCCATAGAAAACCATGAATAAGCCAACTATTATAAGCAACTTAGCTCCGGCAAAAACTGTTAATAAAACAAAAACTGCCGTTTTAGTAGTAAAAGCAGATAAAAACACTGAGCCTGAAGGAGAGCCCTCCGGATAGGCATCCGCAAGCCATGCAGAAAATGGCGGAGCAGCAGCATTAATCAAAACTCCAATAAGCATTAGCCAAAGAGATATTCCGTTCATATCAAGGTGACTTAATGGCAGCAAGAATGTTAAATCAGCATCAAGATGCCTAATCATAACATCACCGCCACTTATTATAATATGAACTACAATGCCGCCCATAAGCAGGACACCGCCAAAGAAATGCATCATTGCATAGCGCAAGCCAGCCTTATTTGATTCTTTACTGCTAGATACAAATATAACGATCGTAGAGCCAATAGCCATAAGCTCCCAAAAGAAAAACAAACTCAGAAAATCACCTGAAAAAGTAACTCCGATAGCGCTTCCCGCATAAATATATGCCGCCACAAGTTCCGTAACTTTAGCCTGCTTTAAAGCATAAAGGCCACCGGCAAAAGCAGCTATTGAAAACACCGTTGCAAAAACCAGTGTATATGAATGCATATATAAAGGATATAAATTAAACCCTGCTACCGGAACACTGTATAAATCCTCAGGATCAAACTGAACATTCCAAACTTGCGCTAAAGTTAAGATAGGGAGAATTATAACTAAAATATGGCGTAAATTACCCTTAAATAAAGGCAAAAAAAGACTACCTATTATCAATATCAACCCTGGAGGAACAGAAGAAAACAAATCAGGCATCATCACCTCCATAATAATTTTCCGGTTTTTTCAAGAATACACCTAATATTTTCGATACTAAAACTATTGCCACACACGATAAAAAGCCAAATATTGCATTAAAATACGGAATATCTTCAATTCCAAAAACAACATGCGGATGAGTAGCATGCTCAGCTACAAGACTTAAAAGCAAAATAACAATAAATAAAACCCAGGCCAGAATTATCGGCCTGATCTTTGAATTACTATTTTTAGTTTTTTTACCCATAAAACTCTGCCAATATTATTTTGCTAAATCACCTGCCAAATCAAGGAAATATCCCGGAACAAAGAATAACGCTAACACTGCAAAAGCGGTTATAGAAATTGCTATCAATATAGCAATCGGCGCCTCACCATGATTTTTATAGTTAGCAACACCGCTACTTTGCTTTTCATTCTCAAAAAATGCCTTGTAAACAATCGGAAGAAAATAACCAGCATTTAAAATCGTACTTGCCGCAATGACTATCAAAACAAAAAACTGCTCCTGCTCCAATGCGCCGCCTAACATATACCATTTAGATAAAAAACCAACTGTTGGCGGTATTCCTATCATCGAAAAAGATGCAATAGCAAATGCAGTCATAGTAATTGGCATGCGCTTTCCTATTCCCGATAACTGACTAACCTTCTTTTTCTTTGAAGCAGTATATATAGCACCAGCAGCAAAGAATAATGTAATTTTACCAAATGCATGTGCAGCTATATGAAATGCTGCGGCAACTATCGATTTTGGCACCAATATAGCAGCGGCCATAATAACATAAGATAGCTGGCTAACAGTCGAATATGCCAGACGCCTTTTTAAATTATCCTGATTTAATGCAATTACAGAGGCAGCAATTATGGTAAAACCTGATATATAAATCAGCCACCCCGCGCTCCAGAATTCCTGCTGAATTAATTTATATAAATTATCATAACCAAATATATAAATTATCACCTTTAAAATTGTAAATACACCCGCTTTAACAACCGCCACCGCATGAAGAAGCGCACTAACCGGAGTTGGGGCAACCATAGCAGCAGGCAGCCAGCGATGAATAGGCATAAGAGCAGCCTTGCCTATTCCAAACATATATAACGCCAGCAATATACCCGTCATTATTGGTGTAATTTTATCTGCTAAAATACCACCTTCTGCAAAGTCTAACGTTCCAGAAACATTATATGTAATTATTATCGCCGGTAATAAAAGTACAACAGAAGTAAATATTAATATACCAAGATATACCCGCCCTCCTCGCTTTGCTTCATCGTTACCATGATGAGTTACAAGCGGATATGTACATAAAGTCAGCAATTCATAAAATATAAATAATGTGAACATGTTTTTTGCAAAAGCTATACCAAGAGCTGCAAATATAGATAACGCAAAAAATGCAGAAAAACGCCCCTGACTTTTTTCCTTATTACCGCGCATATATCCTATAGAATAAAGACTAGTGACGCCCCATAAAAATGACAAAACAAGCGCAAAGATCATCCCCAGAGGTTCAACAGAAAATGCTATCTGTATGCCGCCCAGCATATCCCACAAAATAAATTCGGATAAGCTACCACTGTTAAATGCCAGTAATATATTAACCACATAGGCAAACATACCAACTGCAATTAATATTATAGATGCATCACGAAGATTGGCGTTCCTTATGATTGATGCAACAAGAAATGCAACCAAAGGAAATGCAAAAACCCAACCTAACTGAACTATATTTTCTTCCATAGTCCTTTTCGTCCCTTATCCTTGATTTGATATGTTTATGCCAATTAAAGATTGAGCAATACTCATAGCAATCTTAGTAATTGGTGATGAATATACTCCAAAAAATACTATCGCAACTATCAAAGCCCACATAGGAATCAAAAGAGAAAACCCTGATTCTTTAGCAACTACGCTTCCTTTATCAGGCTCCATAAAGAAAGCATATTCAACTACTCTCCAAATATATATTAAAGCCAAAAGAGAGCTAAAAATAAGCAATATAAACACCAGCCATAAATCTACGCCTAAAGATGCCTGCAATAAATACCACTTGCTAATAAATCCGGCAGTGAAAGGAACTCCAACAAGGCTTAAACCGGCAATGACAAATACCATCATAGTCATAGGCATTTCTTTTCCTACGCCCTTAAAGTCGCTAAATCTTGATCCTTCTTTTTGCAACGAAACGCAACCTACCGACATGAATAAAGCACCTTTTGAAATTGCATGCGCGCAAATATGAATTAAAGCAGCAGCCAAGGCCAACTCTGACTTCAAACCTATAGCTAAAATTATATACCCAATTTGGGCAACTGAAGAATATGCAAGCATGCGCTTAACATTATCCTGAAACATAGCAACCATAGATCCTGCTAATATTGCAAGAACACCAAATGTCACAAGTATTTTACCCAATGGGAAAGCTGCAAAAACATACTCAGCTCCGAATATTGAGTATATCACACGTATCAAAACATATATGCCAACCTTAGTAGCAGTTGCCGACAGAAAAGAACTCGCCATAGACGGCGCATTTGTATAGGAGTTAACCAACCATAAATGCAAAGGAAACATTGCGATCTTTAAAGCAACACCAATTACAAAAAATACCAGCGCAGCTTTTATTGGAAGAGAATCTTCTGCTAAAGATATTTTTGAAGCCATATCATTTATATTTAAAGTTCCCAGCATCGAATATATCAGGCCAATCCCTATAAGAATAAAGGTAGCACCAATAGTTCCCAAAATTAAATATTCAAAAGATGACAGTAAAGCGCGCCTGTCCTTACCCATAGCAATAAGAGCATATGTGGCAAGAGATGAAATTTCTAAAAATACATAAACATTAAATGCATCATTAGTTATAACTATTCCCAAAAGACCCGATAAGCACAAAAGATATGTAGAGTAAAATAAAGGACGCTTTTCTTTTTCTATTTCAGCTTTAACACTTGAGTATCCATACAAAGCAACAATAAAACCCATGCCGGAAATTAAAACTAACATCAAGGCCGAAAGCATATCAACCTGATAAACTATTCCAAAAGGAGCCTTCCAATTACCCATCTCATAGGAAATAACCTCCCCACCATAAACCGATATAGTCAACATAATAGAGACGGCAAAGGCCAAAGCAGTTGCAATAGAAGTGAAAAGCCATGCAATATTTGCACGAGGTAACATAGCGCAAATAGGAGCCGCCACCAATGTTATAACAACCTGCAAAGCTGGTAAATTATTTTCAATCATTTTTTCTTTTCTTGTTGATTAAATTCTGCATCTATTGCGACAATTTCATCTTCTTCTATAGTGCCATATTCTTCTTTTATACGAACAACAATAGCTAAACCCACAGCCATAACAGCAACACCAACCACAATAGCTGTAAGCATTAAAACATGTGGTATAGGGTTAACATACTTGACTACTCTTTCTATAATTATAGGAGCAGAACCGCCATCAATCTTACCTTCCGATACATAAAGAAGCAGAACAGAAACCTGAAATATAGACAAACCCATAAGCTTTTTAACCAGATTTCCTCGGGTTATAACACCGTAGAAACCGATCATCATCAGCAAAACACTTACTAAATAGTTATATGACTGTAAAATTTCCACCTAGCTAGACCTTGCACCAAATATATAAAAAATTAACATAATAACCGAAAATACAGTTATCCCAACACCAAGTTCAATAACTATTATTCCAAGTTTTTGACCAGCAACCGGGTCTGACAAAATAGCCGAGTAATTAAGAAAATTACCACCCTTAAACATCGCAAAAAATCCAACAGCGGCATAAAGTAAAACTCCGAAGCTACTAAGAAATTTAATTGCAGGCAAAGGTGCAACTTTCATTACTTCTTCAAGGCCATTTATAATTCCATATAAAATAAACGCAGAAGCACATATCACACCAGCCTGAAAACCACCCCCAGGGCTATATTCACCATGAAGCTGAATATAAAGACCATACATAAAAATAAATGGTATCAAAATTCTGCTGATTACTCTTAGAACCACATGATCATTCATGATTTACGCCCCTTATTACCAGACTTACCAAGCAGCATTAATATTGCTACTGCCGCAGTAAAAATCACAATTGTCTCGCCAAAAGTATCATAGCCACGATAACTTGCTAAAATAGAGGTAACTATATTAGGAATACCAATTTCGCTCGCAGATTTTTCTATATAGTATGGAGAAAGATATAAACTTGCAGGAGAATTAGGATCACCAACAGCAGGCATGTCAATAACAACATAGATCAAAGAAACCGCCACAAAACAAACTACTATAGCCGGAATAATGCTTTTTTCTTTAGATTTTTCTTCCTTATCGCCAACCATGAATAATGCCAGCAATAGTAATATAGTACTAATTCCAGCACCCACAGCAGCCTCAGTTATAGCAACATCAGGAGCGCCAAGAATCAAATATTGCGTCGCCATAAGCAAACTAAAAGCACTTAGCAATATAGTTGCAGGAAGAAGATTTCTGGTGCGAACAACTGCGATTGCAGTTATAAGCAAAAGAAAAAGAACTACGAAATTTAGTATCAACTCCAGAGTCATTATAACTTATCATCCCCCTTACCAATAGGTCTAACGCCACTTAACATAGCCGACTTTGCAACTGCATGAGTAGATGTTGGACCTGTGAGAAAAAGGAATATAATAAGAAGAACTATCTTACCAATAAATACAGAATCGCTTGATTGCAGAGCAATACCAACCAATATCAAAGGCGCTCCAAATGAATCAGTCACCCCAGCCGGATGTAATCTGGTATAAAAATCAGGCATTCTAAGAAGCCCCAAAGATCCAGTCAGAACAAAAAATGCCCCTGCTATCATAAAAAACCAACTTGCAATCTCTAGTAACTGATCCATTAAATTAAACCTCATCAGCAAATTTAAAATAACGCAATAAAGCAATAGTGGTTATGAAATTTATCAACGCATATGTAATTGCAACATCAAGAAAAAATGCCGTTCCTATAAAATGCCCAATCATTGCAATTAAAACAACAACATTCGTTCCAAAGCTATTAACAGCCAGAATTCTATCAAATATTGTCGGGCCAAATATAGACCTCAATATTATCATCCCCATGCTAATTAAAACTGCAATAATAGCACCTTCAAGCATTAATCTCTCCACCCATTAATATACCAGCCAACCTTGCTATCCATACCACCCTGACGAAGCTCATCAATAGATTTTTCCTCCAAAGCATGCACCTGAACAAGGCCTTTGCGTACAGATATAGCGACAGTACCCGGAGTTAAAGTAATAGAATTAGCCAAAGCTGCCATTCCCAAATCATCAATCTGACGGTTTGAAACCCACGCAGTCTTAGGAGAAATATCAGGTTTAACCTGCCAGACCTTAAGAGAAACAGAAATCGAAGACACTACTATCTCTTTAATAAGCCATATAAGATAAATTGGCATCTTTATTATTTTAATCAACAAACCATTTATTTTAGGAAAGCCTGCATACATCCTTATACTTACAAAAACAGTAATTGCGCAGCTTACAACTCCCAAAATAATAAAAAAAGGAGTAAAAAAACCAGACAGAAGAAGCCATGTAACAAGCAACATCAAAAAGAGAATCAATGCGTTTAACAATTGAGCTTATCCTTTCTATAATTAAACATAGGATTGTATGTTTGTACGCCCACGAGTATGCACATTATAATCTTTTATGCAAAGTAAAAAAGAATTTTTGGAGTTATTTTGCATTATAAACAGAAAAAAACTTAACGGCAAAATCTTCTAAAGAATTACTTAATATAGAACTTCTAATATCTCTCATTAAGTCCTGATAATAATGGATATTATGCCAGCTCATAAGCATAGATCCCAATATTTCTTTAGCCTTAACAAGATGATGCAAATAAGCTCGGCTATATGAGCTACAGGCCGGACAAGAACATAAATTATCCAGTGGAGAATCGTCTTCAGCATATTTAGAGTTGCGAATATTTATCGTGCCATTGCGAGTAAATGCCTGACCGTTACGCCCTGACCTTGTAGGCAAAACACAGTCAAACATATCGACACCTCTTAAAACAGCACCAACAATATCATCTGGCTTTCCTACTCCCATCAAATATCTTGGCTTATCTTCAGGAAGATTTGGCGTTGTAAAATCAAGCGTAGAAAACATTAATTCCTGCCCCTCACCTACTGCTAAGCCTCCGATCGCATACCCATCAAAGCCTATTTCTTTTAAACCTTCTGCCGACTCTGCACGAAGATCTTCATATATTCCGCCCTGAACAATTCCAAAAAGCCCATATCCTTTACGCTCAATGAATGAATTTTTAGAGCGCTGCGCCCAACGCAAAGATAATCTCATAGATTTTGCAGCCTCAATATTTGTTGCAGGATATTGAGTACACTCATCGAAAATCATGGTAATATCAGAACCCAGAAGATGCTGTATTTCCATAGACCTTTCTGGCGTTAACATTTGTCTGCTACCATCTATATGAGACCTGAATTCAACACCTTTTTCAGATAATTTACGGATTTTCGATAGCGACATAACCTGAAAACCACCGGAATCTGTCAAAATTGGACCATCCCAATTCATAAATTTATGCAATCCGCCCAAGCGGTTAACTCTCTCAGCGCCGGGTCTGAGCATCAAATGATATGTATTGCCTAAAATTATATCAGCACCTGTCTGCTTGACCGACTCTGGAAACATTGCTTTTACAGTAGCTGCAGTTCCAACGGGCATAAAAGCCGGAGTTTGTATCTCACCATGAGCAGTTTTTACAACCCCCATTCTTGATTTGCCGTCAACTGCCTTAATTTCAAATGAGAATTTATTCATAAACTCAACCTTCTATAAATGATGCATCGCCATATGAATAAAAGCGATATTTTTTCTCTATTGCATAATTATAAGCTTTTTTCATTTTCTCCAGTCCGGCCAAAGCACTAACCAACATAAATAAAGTTGATCCGGGCAAATGAAAATTTGTAACCAAAGCATCAATTATTTTAAACTTATAACCAGGAGTAATAAAAATATCAGTTTCGCAATTAAACGGAGCAATTTTCCCAAAATCAGTTGCAGCACTTTCCAGCAAACGCAATGATGTAGTTCCAACTGCAATTACTCTTTTCCCATTTTTTTTAGTTTGATTTATTAAATCTGCAACAGATTCAGATATAATTCCATATTCAGAATGCATTACATGGTCTTTAGTATCATTAACCTTAACCGGCAAAAATGTTCCTGCGCCAACATGCAAAGTCACATAAGCAACATTTGCACCTTTTTGCTTTAGCTCATCGATCATTTCATTTGTAAAATGAAGGCCAGCAGTTGGAGCTGCAACCGCTCCTGGATTTTTAGCATAAATAGTTTGGTAGCGATCTTCGTCATTTTCCTTCAAACCTTTTTTTCTATCAATATAAGGCGGCAAAGGAAGAGAGCCGTATTTATCAATATTTTTCCATAAATCCTCATCAGCAACAGAAAATTCAAATAAAATATCGCCTTCATCCTTACTCTTAACAGTAGCATAAAAATCATCTGAAATTATAAGCTTATCACCAACTTTCAATTTTTTAGCCGGCTTGGCAAACGCCTTCCATCTATTTGAAGATTCCTTTTTATGGAGGGTTATCTCAACTTTTGCACCGCTGGTAGTATTTCCTGTCATTCTGGCTGGAATAACTTTCGTATCATTAAAAATAAATAAATCTCCAGGAACAACTAAATCTGATAAATCTTTTATCATCTTATCTTCAATATTTGAGGAAGAGATATGCAGCATCCTGGCTTCATCCCTTTTAGATGCCGGGTCTTGAGCTATCAAATCATTAGGTAAATCAAACTGAAAGTCACTAACTAACATTAAATAAAACCGCTTCTAACATAAAAAAACCGGGTGCAGAAAGCCCCGGTTTTAAGATAAAAATATTCACAAAACTAATTTTTAGTATCTGCAGCCACACGAACACTAATTATTTTATCAGGATCAACTACAGTACCATTTTCAGCAGGATCACCTTTCTTGATATTATCTATTAACTCCATGCCCCTTGCAACTTTTCCCCATATAGTATATTTCCCATCAAGAAACGAAGATTCTTCATATACTATAAAAAACTGACTATTTGCACTATTTGGATTTTGAGAACGAGCCATAGAAACAGAGCCGCGAACATGAGATTCACTATCGTTAAACTCTGCAGGAAGATCGGGCTTATCAGAACCACCCATACCAGTGCCAGTAGGATCACCAGTCTGAGCCATAAAACCTTCTATAACCCTATGAAAAGGAACACCATCATAAAATTTTTCTCTGGCCAATTCTTTAATGCGAGCAACATGCTTTGGAGCAAGGTCAGGTCTCATCTCTATAAGAACGTCACCATCCTTAAGCTTTAATATTAAAGTATTCTCTAAATCAACTTCAGCCATAGCACCAAATGATATTAATATAAAAATTATAAAAAACTTTATAACAGCAAATAATCGCATTAAAATTCCCCCAAACAATTTAAAATTATCTAAGCAGCTTCCTCTTGCGACTCATCAACAAGAACAGGTCCTGAATCTTTACCTTTTTCAGACTCATCTCTGTCAACCAACTCTATGATCGCCATAGGAGACGCATCTCCATATCTGAAACCAGCTTTAATAATACGAGTATATCCGCCATTTCTATCTTTATAGCGTTTTGCCAAAGAATCAAACAATTTATTAACTTGCGCTTCATCATAAATAAAAGCTAAAGCTTGACGCCTGGCATGCAAATCACCACGCTTACCTAATGTTATAAGCTTCTCAACTATTGGACGTATCTCTTTAGCTTTTGGAAGTGTAGTTTTAATTTGCTCATGCTTCAACAAAGCAGCTGCTACATTAGCAAATAAAGCTCTTCTATGTGCTTTAGTTCTATTTAACTTCCGTCCTTTTATACCGTGACGCATTTTCTTCTACCCGTAATTAACTCTAAAAAATTTAAATTATAATCAAAAATCCTAGTATGGATCCTCATATCTCTTAGCAAGATCTTCTATATTTTCTGGTGGCCAAGCTTCAACTTCCATACCAAATCTCAGCCCCATATTAGCAAGAACTTCTTTAATCTCATTCAACGACTTACGACCAAAGTTAGGAGTTTTAAGCATCTCACCTTCTGTTTTACGAACCAAATCACCAATATAAACAATATTATCGTTTTTCAGGCAATTTTGAGAACGAACAGACAGCTCTAACTCATCAACCTTGCGAAGTAAATTCTTATCAAATGGAAGCTCTTCTTCTTCTTCTTCTTTATCTTCTTCAACTTCTTCAAAAGAAATAAATGGCTTCAATTGATCCTGCAATATTCTGGCTGCTAAAGAAACTGCCATTTCAGGATCAATAGTTCCATCGGTAGTCACATCAAGATAAAGCTTATCATAGTCAGTAATCTGACCAACACGACTATTTTCAACCTTATAAGATACAAGCTTAACCGGACTAAACAAAGAATCAACAGGTATCAAGCCTATTGGAGCATCTGTAGGCCTGTTCTGGCTTGCAGGAACATAACCTTTACCACTTTCAACTGTAAATTCTGCATTAAACTCACCACCTTCATTAAGATGACAAATAACCTGATCTTTGTTAACAACCTCGATGCCGCCTGTAGACTCAATCATGCCTGCGGTAACCACACAAGGACCTTTTGCATTAACAGATAAGCGTCTGCGATCATTTGTTGGCATCGCAAAAACTATAGATTTAATATTAAGAACTACATCAGTTATGTCCTCAAGAACACCTTCAATAGTATCAAACTCATGAACAACGCCGTCTATCTTAACAGCAGTCACAGCAGCACCTTGCAAAGAAGACAATAACACTCTGCGCAAGGCATTACCAAGAGTCAAACCAAATCCACCTTCTAAAGGCTCAACAACAATCTTAGCCCTAGAATTACTAGCACTTCCAGGCTCAACTTGAACTTTCGAAGGTTTAATTAAGTTATCCCAGTTTTTAGAAATCACAACGCTATCCTTAAATTAGGGTTAATTACATACATAAAATTAGCAGTATATAAAAAATTATTACACACGACGACGCTTACGACGACGACATCCATTATGAGGAACCGGAGTTACATCTTTTATAGATGTAACAGTAAAGCCAACCGCTTGCAAAGCACGCAAAGCAGACTCTCTGCCTGACCCAGGACCTTTAACTTCAACTGAAACTGTCTTCATGCCGTGCTCTTTAGCCAGTTTACCAGCATGTTCTGCTGTAACCTGAGCAGCATATGGAGTAGATTTTCTAGAACCTTTAAATCCATGAGCTCCAGAAGACGACCAGGACACAACATTGCCCTGAAGATCTGTAATCGTAATTATTGTATTATTAAAAGTAGCTGATACGTGAACAACACCCACAGCAATATTCTTTCTATCTTTACGCTTCTTTTTTATAACGGTCTCTTTAACAGCCATATCTTCCCTATCTATTTCTTCTTACCAGTAATCGGCTTAGACTTGCCTTTTCTTGTTCTTGCATTAGTATGAGTTCTTTGACCACGAACAGGAAGTCTACGACGATGTCTAAGGCCTCTGTAAGAACCCAAATCCATCATAGTTTTTATATTCATAGAAACTTCTCTGCGCAAATCACCCTCAACAGTGATTTCAGCATCAATAAGCTCACGGATAAGCATAAGATCCTGATCGCTCAACTGATGAACTCTCCTTGAAGCATCAACCTTAACCTTATCAAGAATCTTACGCGCAGAACTGCGACCAATCCCATATATATAAGTTAAAGCAATATCAATTCTTTTTTGTGTCGGTATATTTACCCCGGCAATTCTCGCCACTATCTAACTCCTTGAAAACAAACATCACTATTAAACAAGATCGGCAATGATAAAAACATTTTCTATCAAGTCAATCTTTTTAATAAATAATCTATATTTTTTGTTACTTCATCTATTAAAAGCATGCCATCAACAGTCTTTAACACCCCTTTTTCCTTATAATAAGGTATTAATGGAGCTGTCTGCCTATGATATGACTCTAACCTCGAACGCACTGTTTTTTCATTATCATCATCTCTAGACTTAAATTCTGTTGATCCACATTTATCACAAACACCTTCTTTTGCAGGCTTCTTAAACTTATTATTGTAACCTTCTCCGCAAGCTGCACAAGTAAACCTTCCAACTATACGCTCTATTAAAGCTTCATCATCAACTTTAATTTCGATCACACAATCAAGCCCCATGGACTCTTCCCTTAACATCACATCAAGAGCCTCTGCCTGAGCTGTAGTCCTTGGGAAGCCATCAAGAATAAAACCGTTTTTACAATCTTCAGCCACTATTCTGTTGCGTATCATAGATATCATAATATCATCCGATACCAACTCACCAGCATCCATAATTTTCTTAGCCTGCTTACCCAAATCAGTTAAATTGGCAACTTCGCTACGCAACATGTCTCCTGTAGAGAGCTGAATTATTGAATATTTATTCTCTATATAAGAAGCCTGAGTTCCCTTACCTGCTCCAGGAGGACCCAAAAGAATCAACCTCATTAACGTCGCCCTTTTAGTTTAGATTTTTTAATTAAACCTTCATACTGATAAGCAAAAAGGTGCGTTTGAATCTGAGTAATTGTATCAAGTAAAACATTAACAACAATCAAAAGACTCGTACCACCAAGGTAAAAAGGCACAGAATAATTCGATATTAACAATTCCGGCAATACACAAATCGCTGATAAATATATAGCCCCTATAACCGTTAACCTACTCAAAACATAGTCAAAATAGTCGGCCGTACTTTTTCCAGGCCTTCTTCCAGGAATAAAACCACCGTTTTTCTTTAGATTATCAGCCGTATCTTCAGGATTAAATATTATAGAAGTATAGAAAAAACAAAAGAAAACTATAATGGCAACATACAAAAATATGTATAAAGGCTGGCCATGAGAAACATATCGCACAATAGCCTCTAATATTGGAGAATCACCCTCACCTCCAGAATTAAAGCCAGCTAAAGTTGCAGGAAATAATAAAATTGAGCTAGCAAATATCGGAGGTATAACTCCTGCAGTATTTAGCTTTAAAGGAATATGAGAAGCCTCACCACCATATACTTTATTACCTTTTTGACGCTTGGGATACTGGACAACTATTCTACGATGCGCTCTTTCCACAAAAACTATAAGCATAATAACACCAATAGCCAAAGCAAATAACATTATGATAAACCAGGTAGATAGAGCACCAGTCCGGCCCAAGTCAAAAGTACTCGCCAAAGCTGACGGCAGTTCCGCAACGATACCAGCAAAAATAATCAAAGATATACCATTACCAATACCGCGGGCAGTAATTTGCTCACCAAGCCACATTAAAAATAAAGTACCGCCAACCAGAGTAATAACGGTTGTTGCCAAAAAGAAAACACCAGGATTAACAACAACAGGGCCAACTCCAGCTTGCATAGACTGCAAGCCAACCGCGATTCCATAGCCTTGAAAAGACGCAAGAACAACAGTTAAGTAACGAGTATATTGGGTTATTTTTCTTCTGCCTGACTCGCCTTCTTTTTTGAGCGCCTCCATATTTTTAGAAACAGCGCTCATCAACTGCATAATAATTGAAGCAGTAATATAAGGCATTATATTAAGGGCAAAAATGGTCATACGCCCAAGCGCACCACCAGAAAACATATTGAAAATCCCTAGAATTCCGCCAGCATTCTGCCTCATTATCTCCTCAAGAGCATGAGGATTGACACCAGGAAGCGGTATGTAAGTCCCTATCCTGTAAACAACTAATGCAGCTAGCATAAAAAACAAACGTTTTTTTAAATCTTTAGCTTTACCTAAAACTCCAAGATTTACACTAGCAGCAAGTTTCTCGGCTGCAGATGCCATATTTATAACCTTAAATTAAGAGAATTATCTAAGCAGCTTTTTCGTCTTTCTTTTTAGATATAAGAATAACTTCACCGCCTGACTTTTTAACTAGCTCTATAGCTTTTTGAGAAGCTATATCGGCCTCTATTTTCAAAGAAGCTTTCAGATTACCGTTAGCTAATATCTTAACCAAACCAGAAGCTTTATTAATAAGACCAGCTTTCAAAAGAACTTCTTTAGTAACAGTCGCCTTGTCAGATAATTTTTTATTATCAATAGCAGTCTGCAAGTTAGCAAGGTTAACTATTTGATAACTCTTTTTATTCAAACTAACA
>JAOIVE010000019.1 GCA_028223895.1 Rickettsiales bacterium | reverse complement strand
TCCTAACCTTCTCCCCAAGGGAGAAGGAATTTAAAGGTGCATACGGCCTAGTATAAATTTAATTTATAAAATACTACAATATTATTTATGATATGGATGATTGGTAATTATAGTGTGAGCGCGATATAGTTGTTCTGACAACATTGCTCTTACCATCATATGCGGCCATGTCATTTTTCCAAAAGACAACCTTATATCAGCACGATTTTTTATTTCCTCGCCCAAACCATATGCTCCACCAATTGCTATAGATATATTGTTACATCCATCATCAGACCAGTTTTTTAGAATTTTTGCAAAATTTTTGCTATTACAATCCTTGCCATGCTCATCAAGAAGAATGAGTTTTGAATCAGCAGAAATAGCAGAACATAATAATTGAGATTCTTTTTCTTTTAATTTTTCTTCGGGTAAAGAGCGCTTCTCCTCTAATTCTACAAGAGAAATATCCCACGGAAGTCGCTTAATATAATCGCAATAAACATCACCAAGAGGATCATTCTTGCGCATTTTTCCAATTGCGACAATTTTAATCTTCAGCATAATAAAGCCAAACTTTCTACCAGTTAAAAAAACTAAACAACAGCATACGCAAAATCAATATAGCGCATAGTTATAGTTTGAAACGGTAAAAAATTACAACCTTTTAAACTACAGCAGTCAGTTTTTCACTCGCAACTGCAGCAGGCACCGGAACAGACCACATCTTTTCCAGATCATACAAACCTCTTATATCATGTTTAAAAATATGAACGATGATATCGCCTGCATCTACCAATACCCAATCACCAGCAGCAATCCCCTCAACGGAAACATCCGAAGAGTAATCAGACTTAATTTTCTGAACGATTTTCTCTGCAAGTGAGCTAGTATGACGAGTAGAGTTTCCTGAAGCGATTATCATATAGTCCGCTATATCAGCCTTGCCGCATAAATCAATAGTAACAACATCATCTGCCTTACCATCTTCCAAAGAAGATTCGATACTGCGCTTTAGGTCCGATACAACACGATCAATATACGCGCTTATAGTAAACCTCTTTTATTAAGTTAATAAAGAACATGGCAATAAAAAATACTTACACATCCTATGATTTTATTATACTATTTTTATACTACTTTTTCCAAGCATTTATTTAATATATTGGATATATTTTCAATTATCGCAACCTAGCACGAATATCAGTTGAAGAGGCCGGATGTTTATCAATCTTCAAAAACATCCATGCTGGCAGATCTTTGGTAAATATCACAGAATTATCGACCAAATATTTTTCATATTTTTTGTAAAATTCTGTGTTATTCAGATTTTTTGCATAATCACCTCTGTCAAATATAGCAATTGGCAGCATATGCATTATTGCATCATATTTATACCATTGAGGAAATTGCACCAGATTATCAGCCCCCATAAGCCAAATAAAATTATTCTCAGAAAATTTACTGATTAAAGCTGATAAACTATCATATGTTTTATTTGTTTGATTTACCATTTCAAAATCAGAAGCGATAATATTATCATATTTTTTAAGTATATCCTTTGCGCCTTCATATCTTTGCGCGAACGGTGCCATTTGCTCAGTCGATTTAAGTGGATTTTGCGGAGAAACCAGCCACCAGACCTCATCAAGACCTAAAAGTTCAATTGCCTTCTGACTTATATATAAGTGTCCGTCATGGGCTGGATTAAATGATCCGCCAAGAAGTCCTATTTTTTTCATATCAAAATCTTATATAAAAATAGTAATTATGGCCTGGTCTGACCATCACCTTTAACTACATATTTATAGGTGGTTAATTGCTCCACCCCAACAGGACCACGCGCATGCAGGCGACCTGTAGATATACCTATTTCGGCTCCCATACCAAACTCGCCACCATCAGCAAATTGCGTTGAAGTATTATGCATAACTATCGCACTATCAATTTTCTTGATAAATTCATCAGCGGCAGAATTATCAGAGGCAATTATAGCATCAGTATGACCAGAACTATGCTTATTGACGAAAACGATCGCATCAGACAAATTTTCAACTATCTTAACCGAAATTATTTTATCAAGATATTCTGTATCCCAATCTTCTTTTGAAGCTGCAATAATACGCTTATCAATTGCAACAGCAATCTCATCACCCCTTACCTGACATCCATTATTTGATAAAACATCAACAATTTCTGGAAGAATATTATCTGCGATATCCTGATCTATAACAACAGACTCCGTTGCACCGCAAATACCCGGACGGCGTAATTTTGCATTTTTTAACACTGATATCGCCATTTGAATATCAGCACTTTTATGAATATATGTATGGCAATTTCCATCAAGATGCTGCAATGTTGGTACCCTGCTTTCATCCTGAATACGCTTGCATAAACCCTTGCCACCGCGCGGAACTATCACATCTATATAGTCAGACATTTTTAGCATTTCACCCACCGCCGCACGATCAGTAGTTGGCACCAGCTGAATAATATTTTTTGACAGACCAGCCTTTTCAAGACCCTGATGCAAGCAATCTACTATTGCGCTTGAAGAAAACAGACTCTCAGATCCGCCTCTTAATATAGAAGCATTGCCTGATTTTAGACATAATGCGCCCGCATCTGCTGTCACATTAGGGCGAGACTCATAAATTATGCCTATTACTCCCAAAGGAACACTCACTCTTGATATGTTTAATCCATTTGGCCTATCCCAATTGGACAAAGTTTTACCCACAGGATCAGCAAAACTAGCTATAGCCTCTATACCGGATGCCATTGACTCTATCCGCGATTCATTAAGCTCAAGTCGATCAAGCATAGCTGCATCAAGACCTTTTTCCCTTGCCGCTGCCATATCTTTTGCATTAGCCTCTAAAATAGCAGGAATATTTTTGCGCAAAGAATTAGCAGCTTCATTTAAAGCCAGATTTTTAGCATTGCTATCAGCATTGGCAATTTCCGCAGATGCCTCTTTTGCATTTTTACCAATTTCTATCATTTGATCGCGTACCGAACTTTCTTGCATAATTTTTGCCTGCATTTTTATCCCTTTTCCAAAACCATATCATTTCTATGGATTAGCTCATCTCTACCAGAAAAACCAATAATATGTTCTATTTCTTCACTTCTTTGCCCCATAATTAGCTTTGCATCAGCAGAATTATGAGCAATTAAACCACGCCCAACTATTTTATTGCGACAATCTTTTATAAATACCGTATCGCCGCGCTCAAACTCACCCAAAACATCAACTACTCCTGCCGGCAATAAGCTCTTACCCTTATTTAGAGCGTTCAAAGCCCCATCATCTATAATAATATCACCAGATATGGTCAAATTACCTGATATCCAGTTTTTCCTTGCATTCATCGGAGTATCTTTTGCAACAAATAAAGTTGATTTTGCTCCATTAAAATATTTTTTTACCGGATTAACACCTATTCCGCTGGCTATAACCATATTACATCCGCTATTAACTGCAATTTTTGCGGCATCAATTTTTGTTATCATTCCACCGGATCCAATACCAGATAATGCACCTCCTGCCATATTTTCAAACTCTGGGGTTATTTCATCAACCTGCTTAATATGCTTTGCAGAAGGGCTTATATTTGGATTTTCTGTATATAAACCATCAACATCAGAAAGGATTATTAAAAGATCAGCACCTATCATTTGTGCCACCCGCGCTGCCAGACGATCATTATCGCCAAATCTTAATTCATGAGTTGCAACAGTATCATTCTCATTAATTACCGGAACAACGCCAAAACCAAGTAAAGTTTCCAGAGTATTTCTGACATTCAGATAGTTTCTGCGACTCTCAAAATCAAACAAGGTAAGCAAAATTTGCGCAGCTTCTATTTCATGTTTGCCCAATAATTCCTTATAATGGCGTAATAATTCTATTTGGCCACAAGCAGCAGCAGCCTGCTTTTCTTCAAGCTTTAATTGCCTGTTTTTGGTGCGTATATGGCGTTTTCCCAAAGACACAGCTCCAGAGGAAACTATAACCACTTCTTTATTATCTTTATGTAATTGAGAAACGTCTTTTATCAGGCTCGCCAGCCACTTTTCTTTGAGCAGATAGCCATCTTTTTTAACAATTAAAGACGAACCTACTTTTATAACAATTCTATTTACTTTGCTAATATCCATAACAATTATACACTATTACAACAATTCTTTACTATTTCAATAAGGTATTGCAAACTTTTTTCTTTACCTTATAACATATCTCGTGTTATTTGCATCTGTAATTTTACACAAAAGGCAGGTATAAACTAATGGCGCTATGTCGTTCCGATCTAGAAAATCTAATAAACGATTCATTTCCAGAAGCTGATGTTAAAATAATAGACTTAGCTGGAGATAACGATCATTGGTCTGTAGAAATATGTTGCGCAAGCTTTAAGGGAAAAAGTCGCATTCAGCAACATAAGATGGTATATGAAGCTCTTGGTGGCAAGATGGGCAATGAACTGCATGCTCTACAGCTTAAAACTTCCACCAAATAATTTAAGGAGAATAATATGAGTGAAAATCCGGTTTTCAAACAAATTCAAGAAGATATAACTAACAATGATGTTGTACTATATATGAAGGGTACTGCAAAATTCCCACAATGTGGATTTTCTTCAGCTGTTGCTCATGTTCTAAAAGAACTTGGTGTTACATATAAGGATGTTAACGTTCTTGTTGATCCTGATTTACGTGAAGGAATAAAAGAATTTTCTGATTGGCCGACAATTCCTCAGCTTTATGTGAAGGGTGAGTTTATTGGTGGATGCGATATTGTTCGTGAAATGGCTGAGTCTGGAGAATTACAGGAATTATTTGCCGAAAAGGAAATCTCGTAAAATGTCTAATGCAAATAATATTGCCGTTAAGTTAGAAAAGCTTTCTAAAGTTTATAAAACTAAGAATGGCAATAAAGTTGCTTTAGATGAGGTGGATTTAGAAATTCCTCAAGGCTCTTTTTTTGGATTACTAGGTCCAAATGGAGCAGGAAAATCAACGCTTATAAACATAATTGCCGGCCTTGTAAATAAATCATCGGGCGCTGCTTCAATCTGTGGCTATGATATAGATTCGCAAACATCATATGCTAAAAAATCAATCGGTGTAGTTCCACAAGAATTGGTTCTAGATCCATTTTTTTCTATGAGAGAAGCTCTTGAAAATACTGCTGGCTATTATGGAGTTGCAAAAAAAGATCGCAAAACAGAAGAAATTATCGAGGCTGTCGGCCTGACAGAAAAGGCTAATGCCCCTGCCCGCACATTATCAGGTGGTATGCGCCGCAGATTATTAATAGCAAAGGCGCTTGTACACTCGCCAAAAGTTCTGGTTTTAGACGAACCAACTGCCGGAGTTGACGTTGAGCTGCGCAATCAACTATGGAAATATGTTACTAAATTAAATGAGAATGGAACAACAATTCTCCTAACAACGCACTATCTTGAAGAGGCAGAAAGGCTTTGCGATCAGATAGCAGTAATAAATCATGGTAAAATTATTGCTAACGATTCCAAGAAAAATATCATGAAAACCATAGATCGCAAACTTGTGACTATAACGCCTGAATCAGCGGTTAAAGATATTCCATCAACGTTGCAAAATATAAAAGGAGAGGTTTCTTTATCGAAAAATGGCGATATTGAAATATCTTATAAAGCAGATGAGCTTTCATTTGATGAGATATTAAAAAGTCTGGTTAAGGCAAAAATTACCGTAAAAAATCTTTCTACCAAAGAGCCAGATCTTGAAGAAATATTCCAACATATAACAAATTCCAATATCGCAGCCTAAAACTGGCAAAATCGCATCTTTTATGTTACACTAGGTAGCAGAGGGAGTTTTGGCATGAGTAAAGAAACGGTTGTAAATGTTGCAAGCATTACCAAAATGTTTACCGCAGCCACCATCTTGCGCATGATAGAGATTAATGAATATAAAGAAATATTTCCACATGGAGTTGATACAAAGATTTCTGATTTAGAAGATATTTTAAGAAATAAATATCCGGAAAATTCTGAATTTTTTAAATATCTAAAAGAACAAGAACAATATGAAGATGTCACCTTGCGCCATTTGCTACAACACACTCACGGCTTAGGCAGTAGAACCCCTGCATGTTTTGAAGATATTTTAGCAGATCCCCAAAAATTATGGGAAGCGCCAGAAGCACTCAATCCCGTATATCTAAAAGCTGATACAACAAAAGGAAGATTTGGCGAATATAAATATAGCAATACCGGCTATGACTTGCTTGGCGCTATAATTGAAGCTACAGCTAGTCATGCAAAAGGAGAAGAAGCTAGCTATTGCAGTATGGTAAAAGAATTGGTCATCAAACCTCTGGAACTAGAAAACACTTATACTTACGAGGATAAAATTCCAGAAAGCATAACAATAGAACATGGTCATATTAAAAATCAGGAAACAGGAGAAATAGAATCAGATTGCCCGGATAGATATACTTTTGCCGCGGGAATGATTCGCTCCACGCCTTCAGATATAGCTAAAAAAGAACCCGGTAGAGAAATTTAAATATAAATCGCCCTAAATATCGGCATATATATGCTTCTCTTTTTTTGCACCCGGATGAGTAACAGCACCTTTGGCCGCAGTTTCAACCAATTGTGCATATTTCCATAAAGCGCCAGACTGATAATCATTTTCTCTTGGCTTCCATTCTTTACGACGCTTTTCCAACTCCTCATCGGTTAAATCAACATCTATAGTACGATTAGCAGCATCAATTGTGATTATATCACCATCTTTTATAAGACCTATAGGCCCGCCAACTGCTGCCTCCGGCCCAATATGACCTACACAGAATCCACGAGTTCCGCCTGAGAAACGCCCATCTGTAATCAGAGCTATCTTCTCACCTGCACCCTGCCCATAAAGCGCAGCCGTTGTTGCCAGCATTTCGCGCATTCCCGGCCCTCCTTTTGGCCCTTCATAACGTATTACAAAAACATCACCTTCTTTATAAGCGCGTTTTTCTACCGCTGCAAAAGCATCTTCTTCACAATCAAAACACAATGCAGGGCCTGTATGTTTTAAATTTTTCATCCCCGCAACTTTAACTATTGCCCCTTCTGGTGCTAAATTACCTTTCAAAGTAACCACTCCGCCAGTTGGAGAAAGCGGCTTATCTATTGGATAAATTACATCCTGATTGGCTGGAAATTCAATACCTTCTAAATTCTCGGCAATAGTTTTTCCAGTAACGGTCAAACAATCTCCATGAATATATCCACCCTTATAAAGCTCATTTATTACTACCTGAACACCACCAACTTCATATAAATCTTTTGCCACATATTTTCCACCTGGCTTAAGATCTGTTATATAAGGAGTTTTCTTAAATATTTCACCTACATCATGAATATCAAAATCTATACCGCATTCATGCGCTATAGCAGGAAGATGCAAAGCCGCATTAGTTGATCCACCAGTTGCAGCTACTATAGTTGCCGCATTCTCCAGAGCTTTCCTTGTTACAATATCACGAGGACGGATATTTTTACGCAAGCAATCCATAACTGCTTCACCAGACTTAACCGCATATTCATAACGGCTTTCATATGGAGCAGGAGCGCCGGCAGATCCGGGCAATGCCAGACCTATAGCCTCAGACACACAAGCCATAGTATTTGCCGTAAATTGTCCACCACAAGCACCTGCAGAAGGACAAGCAACCTTAGTCAAATTGCGCAAATCATCAGCAGTCATCTTTCCTGCATCAAATTGACCAACACCTTCAAAAACATCAACAATAGTTACGTCTTTTCCTTTGAATTTGCCCGGTAAAATTGATCCTCCATACATAAATACTGAAGGAACATTAAGACGAACCATAGCCATCATCAAACCCGGAAGTGATTTATCGCAACCTGCTAGACCAACTATAGCATCATAGCAATGTCCACGCACTGAAAGCTCAACTGAATCGGCAATAACTTCGCGCGATGCAAGTGACGACTTCATACCCTGATGCCCGTTAGCAATACCGTCAGTAACAGTTATTGTTGATACTCCAAACGGAGTTCCTCCAGAATTACGAACACCTTTTTTAGCAAATGTTGCCTGTTTTGGTAAATCAATATTGCAAGGAGCTGATTCATTTCCTGTATCTACAACGCAAACAAGCGGATCATCCAAACCCGGCCCGCAACCTTCAGGATAGCCTTCTGTTTTTAAGTTTTCCAACATTGTACGGCGGCCTTCACAGCCATGTAGCTCAGTTATATAACGGCTCGGTAACTTTGATTTATCAAATTTATCACTCACAACAATCTCATTGATTTTATTTTATAGTCAGGACGTTATAGGCCAATCATTTTGAAATGACAATATTTCTCTACTTAAGATCATTACGTTTTTTTATATATTTTTCCTGCTCAATAGAAAAATGAGGCACAGGAACCGCACCTGATTTAGCATTCCACGGCTTACGCCTTGGCACAGGCATGAAAGATGCGACATTATTTATTGATGGCCTTTCAATGGGAGTCGGAGCAATAACATCATCATTTTTTCGCATTTTTAATAATTTTGCAGCATAAATATCCCGCCTTATTTTTTCACTATCTATTAATATAGCTACCTTCTCATTTCCTGAACTTTTAGCAATTTTTAATGCAGAATTTCCTCTAACATCAGTTTTATTCACATCAGCTCCTGCATTTAAAAGCAATGATACCAAATCATCACTACCCTTTTGGGCAACTAACATTAAAGGCGTATATCCATGAAAATTACGAGTTTCAACAGAAGCACCCGCAGTAACAAGCAAATATGCGATATTAACTTTATTTGCCAATATAGCCATATGCAAAGCAGTGTTACCAGCACTATCCTTAAGCTCCATACGAGCACCATCTTTTAATAAAGATCTGACAATGTCAACATAACCATTTTGAGAAGCAGTCATTAAAGCGGTAGTGTTATTACTGTCACCAACATTTACATCTGCGCCTTTTGATATCAATAAATCTATAATGTCTGGCCTGTTTAATTTAGTTGCAACATGAATAGGATATACACCAAAACGATTATTAGCATTTGGATCGGCATCAGCACCAAGAAGCACAACCATAGAATTATAATTTCCTGCCATAGCAGCATATATTAAGGGAGTATTTCTTTCATCATCGCGTATATCAACCTTACCAAGACGAGCCGACATCGCCCTTATTACATCCAAGTTGCCGGTTGCAGCACTGTCAAAAAGTATTTTTTCATACTCATTCCTATATACAGCCCTTGGCAGGTGAGAGTTTTCCAAAGAATATTCTTTTTTATATATGCTACTTGGAAGTCTTTGATTTCTATAGCTGTAATCCGGACGTTTATTAGGCAATGGCTTTCCATCTTTGCCTTTTAAATAACCATAATTTTCAGAATCTTTTGCCTTAGATTGATTGCTTTTTCTTGAAATATTTTTATTAGAAGAAGCAGAAGTGTTATTAACAGGAGGTCTATAGACATTAGTTTTTTTTTCTTCAGAAGAATCTTTGTGTCTGTTTATAAATATATCAAATATATTTGGATCTTCTTTTTCATCTTTATCGTCAGCAGCTAGAGGCGGAACAAAACCCCCTATCAAATCTGGCAATGTCTGACTATGGGCAAAAAAAGGAGTAGTTATAAATAAAATTAATATTAAACAAGATTTCATATGCCATAAAGATGCAAAAATTTTATCTTTAAAAACATTAAGCTTTGTATAAAAATCATACGAAATCATTCAAATTCTCATACAAATTATAAATTAAAATAAAATATTCTAGTCATCATCCTGTGGTACAAGATGCCTAATCTCTCTTTCCACCAATTGCTTAACTATTGTAGCTAAATTCTCATTTAACCACTCTGCAAGCATCGGACGCAAAGCTTCTATGACTAAATCCTCCAGACTATTTCCAGACCTTAAACCAGGAGAATCTAAATGAACCTTAGGAATCTTATTCATGAAATCCTTCAACGAAGAAGATGACTCTGTTTCTGTCTTTTCCGTTAAAAGACGATCCATCCTCGCCTTCTTTTCACCTTCTGTTTCAGGAGCGCTGTCAGCAGCACTACCTTCTAGAGTATCATCATCTTCGGCTGCAACCGCTTCTTCAGGAGCTGCTTCTTCAGCAACCGCTTCTTCTGCTGGAGCTTGCTCCTCAGCATCGCCTGAACCATCTTCACCTAAAGCATCATCAATAGTATCTAACAAAGAAGCAGAATCTTCCTGCCCTTCTTCTGCAGCAGCTTCCTGCTCTGGCTCTGCTGCTGGCTCTTCTGATACCGCTTCTTCTACTGGCGCATCAGCAGCCGCCTCATCTGGCGCAGCTTCACCTTCAGCCGGCGCAGAATCTGCATTCTCTTCTACTACTGCTTCTGCTGTCGATTCTTCAGTCTCATCTACCATCTCTGTCAGCTCCAATATATCGTCATCATCTTCTTCATCTTCACCAGATATAACACCCCTGATTGACTGTAATATATCCTCCATAGAAGGACTTTCTTCAGCAACGGGTGTCTCCTTTTTATCTGCCTCTTTAACTTCTTTGGCCATAAATTAATACTTCAAACATTATTCACAGATACTATAACACCCTATAGCAAAATTAGAAACCTATTATTTGGTATTTAACCTTTTTACGATACTCATCAAGGTCATATATATTTTCATCTACTCCAATAGTTTTTGCGCTAAGGATTCCAGCATCTGCAAGCAGTTTATATGAGTTAACTATAACATCGCGCTGAGAACTTATAAGCCTTGATTTAGCTTCGAAAAGATCCTGTTCAGCATCTAAAACATCCAGAGTTGTACGCGCACCTATCTTTGCTTCTTGAGAAACTCCATCCAAAACAGTTTCAAAAGCCTCAACAGTTACTCTGTCAGATTCAACACTGGATATTGCAACCTTATATTCATGATAAGACTGAGTTATTGACTCACGCACAGTTTTTTTTACAAGATCTAAATCGTAGCGTAATTTTTCTGCATCCTGCTTTGCCTGACGAATATCAGAATATTCAGATCCAGATTGATATAGCGGAACTGTAAGATTAAATAATATTGAATTAGTATCAGCATCCTGAGCCTTTGTTAACGCCACTCCTTTTTGTCTTCTTGTAGATGCAGTAACATTAAGTGTGGGCAGCAAGGATGATTTTTTTATAGATATAGAATCCTTAGCAGATTCATACAAATTTTCCGCCTGCTTTATAGAAGGATGCACAGAAAGACCTGTATCAATTAAATCTGGCAACAACTGATCAACCTTAGCATAATTGTCTGGCATTGATATATTTACAGGATCTTCACCAACTATCTTTTTATATGTCGCCCTTGAAGCTGCAAGATCAGATTCAGCCAGTTTTTTTTCTGTATTTGCTTTGGCAAGATTTGCTTTTGCTTGTGCCACATCAGTTTTTGTTACTTCTCCTAAAGAATGACGCTCTTTTGTTGCCTCAAGATGCTGCTCTAAAACACTTATATTATTTTTATTAAGCTCAAGGACTCTCTGATCTTTAACTATATCCATATATGCTATTGCTGCATCACGTAAAACCTGCTGCTCGGTGAGCAAAAATTCACTTTGAGCGGCCATAATATTTTTTTCAGCCTGACTCATTTCAGCCAGAGTTTCACCACCATCAAATATAGGCTGGGTTATAGTAAGATCTTTTGTATCTGCCTGCCTGTCTGTATCTACACCTCCGGATCTTGTTTCCCTTGGCCCCCTTTCGTAACCAAAACTAACTTTTGGCAACCAACCAGAAAATGCTCTAGATGCCTGCTCATCAGTAGACCTTAAATTAGCAAGAGAAGAATATATTGATGGATGATTTCTATATGCCAGCCTCAAAGCCTCATCAAGAGTGACGGAATATGACAAATTAGGATAAATTATACATATAGCTAAAACTATAAATTTCCTTCTAGTTACAGAAAAAAGTGACATCAAACAAACTCCTTTCCGAAACGTGATCTGCCTGAACTTCATATAATGTTACAGTTCCTAAAAGATCACTATTTTTTATAACAGCAACAAGCCTGCCACCATCTTTTAACTGCTTAAATAAATTAGCCGGTACAGAATCGACAGGGATATTAATCAATATAGAATCATAAGGCGCACCATCTACATGCCCTTCTAGTGGAGGAGTGCTTATAATAAGTGAGTTTTTTATATTTTGCTTATTAAGCATAAAATGAGCAATTGATGCCATTATACTGCTATCTTCAATCGCAACAACCTTGTTGGCCAGCAAAGATATTATGGAAGTAGAATACCCCGTTCCACTAAATAAATCTAAAACATTATCATCATGATCTATCGATGCAGCCTCAATCATACGTGCAAAAACATGTGGAGGTAAAAGATTATGATCGCCTGAAACAGGAATCACATGATCCGTATATGCTACTTCCTTCCACTCCCTTGGAACAAATAAATGCCTTGGAACCTGCTCAAATGCTTCCAGCACAGGCTTTTTGCTAACCTTGTTTGGCCTTATTTGATTTTCTACCATATTTTTTCTTGAAACAGCGTAAATATCCATAATTGATAAATAGTCCTCAAACTTCTACTAAAGATTACAACAATATTTATAACAAAATTTTTTTAAATCTGGAATGTTTTTATTATAAAACAATCCCTTACTAGCTTAATATTTTTAAAACTGCTTTTGTTAAAACAGATAATTCTTTCTTACTTATAGTAAATGCAGGCATAATATATACAACGTCGCCAAAAGGACGCAACCAAACATTTTCCTTAATAAATTTTTTGCGCATAGCAAAAATTTCTTCCCAATCGGTTTTTATTTGCACAACGCCAACTGCACCCTTAACTCTGACATCAATGACATTTGGTAATTTTTTACAAGGAGCAAGCTCCTCATAAAGTTGTTTTTCAATAGCTTCCACCTGTTGCAATCTTGGCTCATTCTCAAATAAATCCAAAGATGCATTTGCCGCAGAACATGCAAGTGGATTTGCCATAAATGTTGGCCCACTCATTAATGCCATATTCATTTCATCTGCCAAAAACTGCTCAAAAACCTCAGAGCTTGCAAGAGTTGCAGCCAAAGTCATTGTACCTCCGGTTATGGCTTTTCCAAGACACATAATATCGGGTTTTATAGCTGCTTCCTGACAGGCAAACATATTTCCTGTACGCCCAAAACCAGTCATAACTTCATCTGCAATGAATATTAAATCGTGTTTTTTTGCTATTCTATAAATTTCTGCCAGACTATCGGGGCTATGAAATTTCATTCCCCCAGCACCTTGAATTAATGGCTCTATAATAACTCCCGCCACTGTTTTTCCTATATCTGCCATTAAAGAATCAAGCTCTTCAAAGCCATATTCATCCACAGGTATATCCACAGCAAACTGCATAGGCATATAGTTATTTAAAGGTTTATGCATACCATTATCCGGGTCACATAAAGACATGCATCCCATTGTGTCACCGTGATATCCATTTCTAAAACATATAAATTTATTACGAAGCTTTTCGCCCCTGTTTTTCCAATATTGAACGGCCATCTTCATTGCAGTTTCAATAGATGTAGATCCGGAATCTGTAAAAAACACCCTATCCATGCCAGTCATTTTGCATAAACGTGCTGCAAGTTCATATGCAGGCTCATGGGCAATTCCTGCAAACATTATATGCGGCATTTTTTTCAGCTGCTCTTGCATTTTATCGATTATATAAGGATGGCTATAGCCGTGACACGCACTCCACCATGAGGAGATGCCGTCTATGATTTCTCTTCCATCTACTAGCTTTATTTTACAGCCAGAAGTAGACACAACACTCAACGGGTCGTCCATACTCTTCATCTGAGTATAAGGATACCATATATGTTCCCTGCCTTGCGTGTACCATTTTGGCTTCTTAGTCATGCGCAAATAATATCAGCTATTAGTTAAATTTTTCTTTATTTCTGGCCATATAAAATTAGGCAAATTTAATTCCCAATCTATCAAATAATTTTCTATCTTCATTTTCTTTAGGGTTTGATGTGGTTAATAGCTTCTCCCCATAAAATATGGAATTTGCGCCAGCTAAAAAACATAGTGATTGAGCTTCATCACTCATATCTTCTCTTCCTGCAGAAAGGCGCACATATGATTTTGGCATTAAAATTCTTGCAACAGCAATTGTTCTTATAAAATCAAAAATATCCACTTTCTTACTATCTTCTAAAGGAGTTCCCTTAACTGCAACTAATAAATTTATTGGCACAGAGCGTGGATGCTCTGATAAATTAGCCAGCGTTATCAACATATTTGCCCTATCTTTAAGAGTTTCTCCCAAACCCACTATTCCACCACTACATGTTTTTAAACCAGCATCACTTATATTTTCAAGTGTGTCTAATCTGTCCTGATATGTTCTTGTGGAGATTATATTTGCATAATGCTCTTCTGAGGTATCAATATTATGATTGTAATAATCCAGTCCAGCATCTTTAAGTTTTTCCAGCTGATCTTTCTTAGCCATGCCAAGAGTTAAACAAGTTTCTAAACCAAGATTCTTTACAGCACTAACAAGCTCAGAAACTTTACCAACGTCCCTATCATTTATATTCCTCCAGGCTGCTCCCATACAAAAACGTGAAGCACCTGCATCTTTTGCTTTTTGCGCCTCACTAACAACTTTGTTTACATCGAGCATGCTTTCTTTTTCAAGACCAGTATCATAGTGAGCAGATTGTGGACAATATGAACAATTTTCAGGGCATCCGCCGGTTTTTATACTAAGCAATGTGCTTACCTGAACTTCATTGGGATCAAAATTTTCTCTATGAATTGAGGATGCTTTATATAATAAATCGCTAAAAGGCAGATTAAAAAGATCTATAACCTCCTCTTGCTGCCAATCATGGCGAATAGGTGAGTTTATATTTTCTTGCTTGTATGAATGGGACAATGCCATATAAATATCCTTATTACTTTTAGCCTGATTCTTATATCAGTAAAATCTAAATAGATAAGCAAAAATGTCATATATAGAAAATTTTGCCAAACAAAAAATCGAAGAGTTATCTAATAATAATCTTCTAAGGCAGATAAATGACTCCTATAGAGAAAACGGCGTTCACATAATAAAAGATAATAAAAAATACATTTCTTTTAGCTGCAATGACTATCTGGGATTAACCCACCACCCAAAAGTTATAAAGGCCTCTGAAGATGCTATAGCTAAATATGGAGCAGGAGCAGGAGCTTCAAGATTGGTAACTGGCAATCATCCTTTATATAGTCAGCTAGAGTCAAAAATAGCATCGTTAAAAGGAACACAAAATGCCATTATTTTTGGCAGCGGATATCTTGCAAATATTGGAACCATTCCGGCATTGGTAAAAAAAGGGGATTTGATTTTATTTGATCGCCTTTCTCACGCTTGCATAATTGATGGAATCAAATTATCTGGGGCAAAATATATTCCATTTTCTCATAATGATATGGATAAGCTAACAGAATTATTACAAAAACAGCGCAGCAAATATGAAAATTGCCTAATAATAACGGAAAATGTTTTTAGTATGGATGGAGATATTGCGCCCATATCTGAGTTAAAAAAAATCTCTAAAGAATATGATTCATGGCTGATGACAGACGACGCTCATGGTCTTGGGATAATCAAACAAAATCAGATTCCTGATATTGCAATGGGTACTTTATCAAAAGCAGTTGGCGGATATGGAGGATATGTTTGCGCATCAAATAATGTGATAAAATATCTGCAAAATACTGCTCGCTCGTTAATATACACAACTGCCCTGCCCCCTTCAGTTATTGCTGCAAATATTGCAGCCATTGATATTATTTCTAAAGACAACACTCTTGCAAAAAAGGCTCTTGATAACGCAAAATATTTTACCGAATTATTAGGGATTGAAACTGCCGTAAGTTCAATAGTTGCCGTTATATTAGGCGATGAAATATCGGCAATAAAGGCATCTGAAACACTTAAAGACGAAGGATTTATTGTATCTGCAATTCGTCCTCCAACTGTTCCAAAAGGAACATCAAGGTTAAGATTAACATTTTCGGCCTTGCACAAAAGGCAAGATATTGTCAAACTAGCAAAAATTATTAAAGAAATTACATGACTAGTATAGTTACATTTAGTGGCTGGGGGCAGCAATATGATTCTCTTGATATAATAGCCCCAAAAGCAAACCATATTGCATATGGTCATCTTGAAAATATTGACGATCTTTTTCAAAAAATCGGTCATATTGAATGCGATATTTTAATAGGCTGGAGTCTTGGCGGGCAAATATCCTTACGCGCAATTGATAAAAAAATAATCAAAACCAAGAAACTTGTTTTAATTTCAACGCCATTTCAGTTTGTTGAAGGAAGAGGTGTAAAAGGCGGACTTTCCAGTGAATATTTCACAAAATTTCAATCTGATTTTTCTGATGACCCGATAAAAACGCTAAACCAGTTTAGCTTATTAGTTGCACGCAATGATAAAAATCAAAAAGAAATTATAAAGACTTTGCGTAAGAATGATCCTGAAGAGTTAAACTGGAAATATTGGCTAAACGAGCTGGAAAGTTTTTCATGTAATTTCATAAATTTTGATAATATTCCTGAAACTCTGATAATTCACGGCAGAGAAGATTCTATAGTTGATATAGCTCAAACCGGTGTTTTTATACCCCTGATAAAAGAATGCCAGCGCGTAATATTAGATCAATGCAGCCACGCACCACATTTACATGATCCTAAATATGTTAAAGAATTGATATATACTGATTCCTGACTATAATCGCCTTAAAAAAATAAGCGTAAAATATATCTACCCACACAAGAGAATTTCATAATGAATTTGACTAAAAAAAAGCTAATTGCAAATAGTTTTAATCGAGCAACAAAATCATATGATGAAAATGCTTTTTTACAGCGAAAAATATCTGAAAATCTTTTTGAATTAATAAAATCTGATATAGATAAAAATCATATAATATTAGACGGTGGATGCGGAACTGGATATTTCCACGAATTATTAAGAAAGAATCGCTTATATTCAACTATAATACAGTGCGATATAGCAAAAAAAATGTGTGACATAGCCCATCTATATGCTTCTCCTGCAGAATATGGCTTAACATATACGATTAATGCCGATCTTGAATATTTGCCATTTAAGAATGACTCAATAGATTTATTTTTTTCATCAATGACGATGCAATGGTGTTCTGATTTAGAAAAAACCATAAACTTAATACATAAAATATTAAAACCATCGGGAAAAGTGGCAATTGCAATAACCGCAGAAAACTCCTTATATGAACTGACCTCAAGTTTTGCCAAAATTGACTCGCTTTATCATACCAATGAATTTGTAAAACAAGAATATGTTAAAAATATAGTCGAAAAAAACGGGTTTAAAAATATATCAATAAATAAAAATACCGAAACTTACTACTATGATGACATATATGAACTGCTTGGAAGCATAAAAAATATTGGCGGAAATTATGTTAAAAATCGAAATAAGTCATATCCTGGCAAGAATTATTTTAATAAATTAGAAAATCAATATCGCAAACTTCATTCCCAAAATGGTGAGAAATTGCCTCTAAGTTGGGAAATATTATATATAACGGCCGAAAAATGAATAAAACTTATTTTATAACATCATCAGGCACAGAAATTGGAAAAACCTTCATAACATGCTCAATAAATCACGAGCTAACAAAACAAGGCCATAAAGTTAAATCCATAAAGCCAATAATAAGCGGCTGGGAAGAACATAATCAACAAACAGATACCATTCAAATAATCCAAAGCCTTAAACTAGAAGAAAATATTGCAAATATTGACCATATTTCCCCATGGCGCTTTGTTGAACCTCTATCTCCTGATATGGCAGCAAGAAAAGAAAATCGTAAAATTAATATTGATGAAGTAGTGCAATATTGTAAATCTTCCTGCACAGGAAAAATAAATTTTATAGAAGGCGTTGGCGGCGCAATGGTGCCAATAAATGAAAAATATACGGTTTTAGACTGGATAAAAATGCTTGATATACCAGCAATCGTCGTCACAGGAACCTATCTTGGATCAATGAGCCACACATTAACAACCTTAGAGGCGCTAAAATCTGCAAATATTCCTGTAAAATCTTTAATATTAAATGAAACTAAAGACAGCTCAGTTTCTCTTGAAGAAACCCATATATCATTAAAACCATTTATAGGAAATATCGATATAATTCCTATAAAATATATCCAGCATGAAGATCCATGGAAATATAATGAACAAATTAAAAATTATTTACCAAAATTATTGGCATAAAAATATAAAGACATCTTAATTCTTTACATTAATGAAAAAGAACATTTTAATAGCCTTGGAAATGGCTTGGAAAACTTAACTATAGTCAATATTATGGGGTTAATATGGGGAAAAAAGCTTTGGTTGTTGACGACTCTCAAACAGTCTGCAACATGGTGGCAATGACATTAAAACAGGAAGGTTTTGATGTACAGACCGCACTTGATGGAGTAATTGCGGTTGAACTTGCTTCAAATAATGAATTTGATTTTGTAGTAACAGATATCAATATGCCTAATATGGATGGCATTGAACTTATACGCTATTTACGCGAGGAAGTGCCATCATGTAAGAATATACCAATTTTAGTTCTGACTACAGAAGGTGGAGATAGCGCTAAAAATACTGGAAAATCAGTTGGTGCATCTGGCTGGATTACAAAACCTTACAGACCAGAGGTTCTCTTAGCTGCTACCAGAAAATTATGTAATTTATAGATATTTTGGGCTGCGATGTACATATAAAAGCAATTTTATATGTATATCAGCTCTAAGATAAATATATAAATTCATTTTCGTGAAGAAATTTCAGCAATGCAAATATCGGCAAACCCATTATTGCATCATGATCGCCCTTTACCTCAGAAAACAGATGTTTTCCTAAATATTCTATCTTATAACTTCCGCAACTTGCATATGGTTTGTCATAATTGACATAGGCATTAATTTCGCTTTCAGTTAAATTGCGTAAAGTAAGCTCGACAGTTTCAATATGCTCCCAAATAACCTCTTCACCTTTTAAAACACAAACCGCACTATGCTGATAATGTTTTTTACCACTTAAAGATTTAAGCTGCTTAACGGCATTTTCATAATTTCCCGGCTTGCATAAAACTTCATCACCTAGCTGGCATATTTGATCTGCTGCTATTATCAAAGAATCTTTATTTTCTTTTGCAACTTTTTTACCTTTTTCTTTTGCCAAAAGCAAAGCCATTTGCGGCAACTCAAGATCTGAATTTTCATCCCTGATTTTATCTTCATCTATATCAGCTACAATAACAGAAAAATCTATATATGCCTTTTCAAGAAGCATTTTTCGAACTTCTGATCCTGATGCCAATATTATAGGTAATTTATTTTTAATTGGATTCATTTTTACACTTTATTTGTGGAATTGGATCATATCCAGAACTACCAAATGGATGACAACGAGATATTCTTTTTATTCCCAGCCACAGCCCCCTGATAACTCCATATTTTTCTATCGCCTCAATTGTATATTCTGAACATGTCGGCAGATAACGGCAGTTACACCCCAGAATAGGTGAAATAACCCACTGATATGACTTAATTATAATTTTAATTATATTTTTCATAAAGTATTCTGAAATTTTACCGTCTCTCCAGTCTGACCGCCTACCAGCTCATCATTTTGCATAATAACGTTACCACGAATAATGGTATGAGTTGGCCAGCCCTGAACCTCTTTACCGTTATAAGGAGTCCAGCCGCATTTGCTGACTATCCAATCATTTGTTATTGTTCTTTTTTCATTCATGTCAACGATAGTAAAATCAGCATCATAGCCAACTGCAATGCGCCCTTTTCCTGCTATATTATATATTCTGGCAGGACCACCAGCCATTAAATCAACAAATCTTTCCAAAGTTAAACGCCCCTGATTAACATAATTTAGCATTATAGGAACTATAGTTTGCACGCCTGGCATTCCTGAAGGGCTTTGCGGATATGTTTTTGCTTTTTCTTCTTTTGTATGAGGCGCGTGGTCAGAACCCATAACATCAACAATTCCTTCATTTAAAGCTTTCCACAAAGCATCTTGATGATCCTTGGTACGAATCGGAGGATTCATCTGGACAAAGCTGCCTTGCTTCTCATAATCTTCATCGGTAAAAGTTAAATGCTGAGGTAATATTTCTACAGTTGCAACATCTTTATAATCTGCAAGAAGCTCCATCTCATATTTAGTTGTAACATGTAAAACATTAACAACATGCCCGGTCTTACGAGCTATCTTTAGCAATCTTTGTGTAGCAAAAAGCGCCGTTTTTTCATCACGCCACTTGTGGTGAAATCTTGCATGACCGCCCTCTTGTGCAATATGAAAACGTTCTTTTAATCTTGCTTCATCTTCACAATGCACCGCAACTCTGCGGCAACTATTTTTCAAAATATCTTCAATAGCTTCATCCTGATCCACAAGTAAATTACCGGTCGAACTACCCATAAATATTTTTATACCGGCACATCCTGGCAATTGCTCAAGCTCATGCCAGTTAGTATCTTTAACCGGCGTGCCTCCAATAAAAAAAGCATAGTCGCACCATGATCTGTTTTTCATACGCGAGATTTTATCTTCCAAAGCTTCTTTACTGGTTGTAGGAGGATTGGTATTTGGCATTTCAAATATAGCAGTAACGCCACCTAAAACCGCAGCACGAGTTCCTGCCTCAAGATCTTCTTTATGCTCATTTCCCGGCTCGCGAAAATGCACTTGCGAATCTATAATACCTGGCAAAACATGCAGATTCTGAGCATCTATCACTTTATCTGCCGAACCATCAAACTTCCCAATTGCAACTATTTTGGAATCTTTTATTGCAATATCAACTTTCTCTTTTCCCGAAGGTGTAACACATGTTCCGTTTTTTATTATTAGATCATACATAAATTAATACCCCATTTTTACCGCTGCTCCAAAACTCATTATAGCTCCTGATAATAAAACAATTACAGCTCCTGTAAACATAACAATATTTTGTGCTTTTTTTGCCTTAGCAGAATGACATGCTATTGCTTTATCTAACATCTTGCGCGTAGCAATACCTGCAACTCCCCACATCAGGACTGATATTGCAACACCAACACCCATTGATATCACCGATAAGAGGCCAACCCAATATAATTTTGCACCTAATGTAAATAATAATACAACAACCGCGCCTATACATGGCTGAAGCCCAATCGCGTAGGAAAATAATAAATCCTGCTTTATACTAAATTTTTTCTTCGGTTTGGGATCTTTGTGATTATCGTGCTCATGATTATGACAGCACCCTTTTTTTGCAAAAACGCGATAGATCATATACGCACCAACAAAGGTTATAAGCAAATAGCTTGTAAGCTCAAGATATACAGTATTTTTCATTACCGCAAATCCTGATATTTTGAAAAACATAGCAAATATTGATACATAAACTATTGCAGACAATATATGCACAGTTCCTATAACAGAACCAATCAAAACACCCTTACTTAATTTTGATTCATTGCTCATAAAATAGCTTAATACAACTGCCTTACCATGCCCAGGAGTTAAAGCATGCAAAGCCCCATATATAAATGAAAACACCAAAATAGTAGATATTACTGCCAAAGAAGGGTCTTGATTAAACTGATTTATATATTGTGAAACTAAATGATTAAAATGGCTTTGAAACTCCATAATTTTCTGTAGAAACTCAGGCAAATCTTCAATATGCCCATGCGAGTGAAGTTCGTCATGATGTTTAAAAAGTTGGTTATTTTGCATGATTTTTATCCAAATTTACACACAAAGATCTATATCTTTAAGACCTTCTATAATCTTTATATTTTATTATCGCTAGTAATTTAAAATAAAAATTTCATATCATACTTTAAGCAGAATCAACCTATGCTAAACATCAGCAATATTTTATAAAGAAAAATACAAATTAACCTATGGCACTTGAACCAATAAGCTTAAAGAATTTTTCCTGCATGGCAGGATCATCTTTAAACACACCAAGCATACGGTTTGTTACTGTTGTAGTTTCTGTTTTATGAACACCACGCGTAGTCATACATTGATGCTTTGCATCGATAAGAACAGCTACACCTTTTGGCTCTAAAACTTCATTTATAACTTCTGCAACTTGAGCTGTCATAGTTTCTTGAGTTTGCAAGCGCTTTGAAAAAACATCCAATAAACGTGCAATTTTACTAATCCCAACAACTCTGCTATTTGGCAAATAGGCGATATGAGCTTTACCTAAAATAGGAACCATATGATGCTCACAATGTGATTCAAGACGCATATTTTTTAACAAAACAATATCGTCATAACCCTGAACATCCTCAAAAGTCTTAGACAAAATATCTTTAGGATCATCATTATATCCGCAGAAAAACTCGTTATAAGCATCAACAACACGGCTAGGTGTATCAATGAGCCCTTCTCTATCTGGATCATCTCCTGCCCAGGCAATTAATGTACGAACAGCAGCTTTTGCTTCTTCACGAGTTGGTTTTTTAGACATAATATTGTTAACCTGACTTATAGCTTTACCAGCCTGAGACATAATTTTTCTCTTAAAAAATGTTCAAATTATAATATAAAAACTGCGCATAATTATAATACCTTACCATTTAAGTCAATGATTTTAGACAACAACCTAACAAATAACCTTTTTATTACAAAATATTGAGCTTAATCGATGACAAGAAGCTTTTTGTGTGTTATATAGGTCGCTCCGGTAAATTAGGGCATCTGAATATCGTGCAATTTTCTCAAAAAATTATTGATGAATTAATCAATTCTATAAAATTTAATGAAAATGGACTGATTCCTGCTATCGCCCAGCAGCATGACAGTCTTGAGGTTTTAATGATGGCCTGGATGAATAAGGAATCTATAATTGAAACTTTATCTGGCGGGCATGTTTGTTACTGGTCAAGATCGAGGAAATCATTGTGGAAAAAAGGTGAAACTTCTGGAAATATACAAAAATTAGTTAGTATGAGAATAGATTGTGATAATGATACTTTGCTAGTTTTAGTTGACCAAACTGGCCCGGCGTGTCATACAAACCGCGCTAATTGTTTTTATAAAGAGATAAAAGAGAATTCTATAGAGAATATTTTGGATCCAATAAACTAAATATATAAATTAAACTTAAGGAGAAACCATAATGGTTGTATCAGCAAATTTAGGATTTCCTCGCGTAGGAAGCCAACGTGAACTTAAAAAGGCTCAGGAATCTTTCTGGAAAGGAGAAATTTCTGCCGAAGATCTAACAAATACTGCAACTGAACTACGTGCGCGTCATTGGAAAATTCAGCAAGATGCTGGTGTTGGAATTATTCCATCTAATGATTTTTCATTATACGATCAGATTTTAGACACTATCTGCATGGTTGGCGCAGTTCCTTCTCGCTATGGCTTTTCTGGCAATAATATTGATCTTGATACATTTTTTGCAATGGCTCGTGGTCGTCAATCTGGCGGACAGGACGTTGTAGCAATGGAAATGACTAAATGGTTTGATACGAACTACCATTACATCGTACCTGAATTTGAAGAAAATCAGGAATTTGCACTTAAATCAAGCAAAGCTGTGGACGAATTCAAAGAAGCATTAGCTCTTGGTATTAAAACTCGCCCTGTACTTGTTGGCCCTGTTACTTTCCTGCTAATTGGTAAAGCCCGCAACGAGAATGTGAATCCTTTGAGTTTATTACCAAAATTACTTCCTGTTTACGAGGAAGTGTTAAAACAACTTGAAGCTGCTGGCGCGTCTGATGTTCAAATTGATGAGCCTGCATTAGTTTTGGATTTAGACTCTGATGCTCAAAATGCATATAAAGCAGCATTTGATGCTCTTTCTAAAGCTTCAAATTTAAATATAACGTTAGCTACATATTTTGGCGATCTTCGTGGAAATTTAGATGTTACTGTTAATCTTCCGGTTAACGCCATTCATTTTGATTTAGTAAGAGCACCAAATCAACTAGATGATGTTTTAGCTAAAATCCCTGGTGATAAATCAGTTTCACTTGGTGTTGTTGATGGACGTAATATCTGGAAAAATGATCTTAATAAAAGCCTTGAAACTATTGAAAAAGCAAAAGCTGCTCTTGGTTCTGATCGCATTATAGTTGCTCCTTCATGCTCGCTTCTTCATTCTCCTGCTGATTTGGAATTTGAAGTTAAACTTGATGCAGAGCTTAAAAACTGGTTGGCATTTGCTAAACAAAAGCTTAGCGAAGTTTCTGTAATTGCTAATGCTGCAAGAGATGGTAAAGATTCTGTTGCCGCTGAGCTGGAAGAAAATCAAAAAGCAATAGATTCACGCAAATCTTCGGCTCTTATTCATAATGATGAAGTAAAAGCAAGAGCTGCAAATGTTTCTGACGACGTTTTAAAACGCAATAGTGAGTTTAAAACTCGTATACAAACACAGAAATCACTTCTAAATCTGCCATTGCTTCCAACTACTACAATTGGATCATTCCCTCAAACTGCTGACTTACGTGCCGTTCGTCGTCAGTTTAAGAATGGTACAATTAACAGAGAGCAATATGACGCAGAAATTGCATCTCGTATTGACGAAGCAGTTGCATGGCAGGATGAAATCGGCATTGATGTTCCTGTACATGGTGAGTTTGAGCGTAATGACATGGTTGAGTATTTCGGTGAGAAGCTAAATGGCTTTGCCTTTACTCAAAATGGCTGGGTTCAAAGCTATGGTTCTCGCTGTGTTAAACCACCAGTAATTTTCGGTGATGTTTCTCGTGCTGAACCAATGACTGTTCGCTGGTCTGAATATGCTCAGTCAAAAACTGATAAGCCTATGAAGGGAATGCTTACTGGGCCTGTTACTATTTTACAATGGTCTTTTGTTCGTGATGACCAACCTCGCAGCGAAACTTGTAAACAAATTGCATTTGCTATTCGCGACGAAGTTCTGGATCTTGAAAAAGCCGGTATTAAAATCATTCAGATTGATGAAGCAGCTCTTCGTGAAGGTCTGCCTTTACGCAAAGATGACTGGAAGCAATATCTTGATTGGGCGGTTGAATCATTCCACATTACAGCTAATGGCGTAAAAGATGAAACTCAGATCCACACTCACATGTGCTACTCTGAATTTAATGATATTATTGAAGCTGTTGCTGCTATGGATGCAGATGTTATATCTATTGAGACTTCTCGTTCTGCTATGGAATTGTTGGATGCTTTTGTTGCATTTAAATATCCTAACGAGATTGGCCCTGGTGTTTATGATATACACAGCCCGCGCGTTCCTAAACAAGCAGAGATGGAAACATTACTACGCAAAGCTTTGGAAGTTCTTTCTCCTGAGCAAGTTTGGGTTAACCCTGATTGCGGTTTAAAAACTCGTGGATGGGCAGAAGTTAAAACTGCTTTAGAATATATGGTTTCTGCTGCAAAAACTATTCGCTCTGAAATTGCTCAAGGTGATATAAAAGCAGTTGCCAATAGCTAGTTTTTAAATTTATCTATTTTAAAAACATCCCCTCTTTCTTAAAGGGGGGATGTTTTATTATGTTACATAACA
>JAOIVE010000018.1 GCA_028223895.1 Rickettsiales bacterium | reverse complement strand
CTCTTGGGATTAGGCTTTAGAGATTTGCGTAATCCATGTAGCATCCTTTGTAATTCATTAATGTTTTGGAATATTATCCTGGTTTCATTATTTGATACAAAACCAAGATCTTCAGCCAATATCAGTTGCGTTTCAACCTCCGCTAACGATCCAATTGATATCGAAATATAGTTAATATAGTCTTTTGTACTAGTTCTTGAATGTCCCTCGGCAATGTTAGAAGGCACAGAGACTACAGATCGCTTTATCTGTGAAGTCAAACCAAACTGCTCATTTTTAGGAAAGTTACAACTAACATTGTATATATCCTTTACTAAAATTCTTGCCTTTTGCCAGACATTCAAATCTTTATAATTTTTTATTCCTGTCATTACTTTTTAATCCCTAAAGCCTAAAGCCTAATCCCTAACTACTCTTGCATTCCCTTAACTTTCATTCCTATACTCACTCTGTCAGTTGTCATTCCCACAAGAGTGATAGTAAAAAGCCCTCATCCTAACCTTCTCCCAAAGGGAGAAGGGACTTAAGTTGGCGCCATTCTCGCGCTCCTCAGTTTTTAATCCCTAAAGCCTATCCCTAACCTACTCCCTAACTACTCTTGCATTCCCTTAACTTTCATTCCTATACTCTGTCAGTTGTCATTCCCACAAGAGTGATAGTAAAAAGCCCTCATCCTAACCTTCTCCCAAAGGGAGAAGGGACTTAAGTTGTCGCCATTCTCGCGCTCCTCAGTTTTTAATCCCTAAAGCCTACTCCCTAATCCCTAAAGCCCACTCCCTAAAGCCTAATCCCTAAAGCCTACTCCCTAATCCCTAAAGCCTAACTACTCCTCACTAACATGCAAACCACATTCAGTTTTACCCTTATCTTCACCTGTTTTTGTATGGCGCCAGCGGCCAGCACGTTCATTTTCTCCTGCAAATATTGGAGTTGTACATGGCGCGCAGCCAATAGATAAATATCCCAAATCATATAAAGGATGATGGGCAAGATTATGCTCTTTCATATAATCGTCACGCTCATCGCGCGTCCAATTCATTAGCGGATTTATTTTTATCTGCCCTTTTTCAGAATCTTCCTCGATAAATTTCATATCGGTACGCTCAGGAGTTTGCTCAATGCGACGCCCGGTGATTAAAATATTAAAGCCGCCTTCTTTTATTCCACGCTCAATTGGCTCCACTTTGCGCAACCAGCAGCAGCGATTAACCTGATATTTCCAAAGCTCACCATCTTTATCTATATTATTTATCAATTCTTCTTTAGGCTCAAAAACACGAACATCTTTTAAACCTAACTGCTTAACAATCGCGTCCTTATAACGCAATGTTTCAGGAAAATGTTTTTTAGTATCAAGAAATAATATAGGAGTTGATGGCGCAAACTCTGAAAGCCAATATGATAATATAACATCCTCAGGGTTAAAAGCAGACATAAGAGCTACCTTGCCTGGATTGTCTTTTACAACAGATTCCAGCAAATCCCTTCCTTCTAATTTTGTATATTTATCAAAATTCATCCTAGTTAACCCACCATTTGCGATCATCTATATATTTATTTGCCTTTTCAAAACATTCCTGCATTGAGGCACCTTCTTCTTTCCATTGCAATCTTGCACGACCGAGCTGATTTAATCTATCTGCCCACTCTTCGGGAAAAATTTTCTCAAATAATTGTCTTATCCTGGCAGTAAGAGCCGGACATTTTCCACCAGTTCCAACTGAAATCAATAAATCTCCACGCCTTATAATTGATGCATTATGAAAGTTACAGCCCTCAACTACATCTTCAACATTAACTAACTTGCCTGCCTTTCTAAGCTTTTCAGCAAGCGGCAAAGCTCTTTTTTCAGGACAATCGACAAAAAATGCAATATGACATTTTTTCAACTCATCAGCACTTGGCCAGTGACATATCAAACGACCAGCGGCAGCTTTACGCAGATCTTCGATTACAGCATAACCAAAAACTGCAACTTTTTTGCCAGCTCCGGCCTCATCAAGAATATTCAGGCGACGCAAAGTTGCAGGCCCGTTACCTATAACCGCTATATTCATATTTGTAAGATCTAATGTAACTGGAAGCATGATTTTACCCTATGCTGCTGTTGCCCATTTATATTTATCACCTAAGTTATCAACAATTTTGCCAACAACATTATCCACACCTATACGATCTGCAAAATCACCGAATTTCTCACCAGAATTTTTCTCAGATGCATATTGCGCAAACATTATATCCATAACTTCTTCAATATTTTCATATGGAAGCTTATCAAGAATCTTTTTATTCAAACGAGTTCCCTCAAAATCTCCACCTATGAATAATGCATATTGACCAGGAGTACGGCCGATAATACCAATATCACCCATAGCCGCACGTGAACAACCATTTGGACAACCAGCGATGCGAACAGAAATTTTTTCATTTAAAACACCATGCCTATCCATAACTTTTTCAATGGTTTCGATCATTGGTATTTTAACTCTTTCTGCCTCAGACAAAGCCTTTCCGCATGTAGGAAGGGCAACGCAAGCAAGAGCATAACGAGATACTTCACTTAAATCCTCACGCAAAGATAATCCGGCAGCTTTTAGCTGTGATTCAATTTCCTCTCTTTGATCTTCTTCAATATCGCATAAAATAATATTTTGATCAGAGGTAAGAACCAGATCCATATTATATTTAGAGATAATCTGACGTAATGCCGTACGAGCCTTAACATCTTCAAAATCAGCAATTCTTCCACTGCTTATCGGCACTCCAAGATAATATTTTCCATCACCTTGCGGATGCCATCCCATATGATCTACAACATCAAATTTTTCAATCTCTCTTGCAGGCTGAGTTTCTTTACCCATAAAGCCATCGAAAGTTTTTTTAGTCCACTCAACGCCTTTTTCTTCAACCAGATATTTTAAACGTGCATGCTTTCTATTTTCACGATCACAATAGTCACGATTTAATTTAACTGCAGCTTCAACTGCTAAAATAAGGTCAGACTCTTCGATAAACGCTATCGGACTTGCAAGGCGCGAATATGTTTTAGGCTGATTATGATTCATCCCCAATCCACCACCAAGATATATATTATAGCCTTGCAAATTATCGCCATCGAATATAGGCACAATGCCTAAGTCATGCGATAAAACATCAATGCTGTTATCTTCTGCTATAGCAACGCCAATCTTGAATTTACGAGTAAGATATGTTTTTCCGTATAATGGCTCAACATCATCAGATCTTTGCTCAACCGTAACACCATCAGTCCACAAAGCCTGATAAGCTTTTGTTTTAGGCATAGTATGCTCAGAAATACGATTTGCATCGGCAAACATACGTTGATATTTGGCATTTTTTATCGGAGCTGGCGGACACATTACATTACGCACAACATCACCACATCCACCAATTGTTGTAAGTAGCAATTCATTAATCGCCTTTACATGTTTTGCCAGATTTTCCTTTATTATGCAATGAAACTGAAAAGTCTCACGCGTTGTAATGCGCAAAGTTCCATTAGCATAATCTTCACAGATTTTGTCCAAAGCTAAATATTGTTTTGCAGTTAAACGACCTCCGGCAGCCTTCATACGCAACATGAATTCCCACTGCTTATCTAAACCTGCTTTTTTACGCTCTGTAGCGGTATCTCTGTCATATCCCTGATAAGAACCGTGAAATTTCAAAAGCTCATATGACTTATCAGAAACAAACTCGTTCTCATCATTAAGCTCTTGTAAAATATCCCCCTGTAGATATTGGCTTTCTTCCTTATAGCCTTCCTGCTTTGATAGCTTTATTTCATCGGTCATTATTTATCTCCAAAACCCCTAAGTAATTTAACGGGCGTTTATAGCTGAAAATCAGCTATATATCAAGCTTAATTTGTGAAATAAATAATACCACATTTTTAAAATGTATAATTAGGCTCTCAAGGCTGAAATACCTGGCAATTCATTACCCTCAAGCCACTGGAGAAACGCACCGCCTGCGGTTGAAACATATGTAAATGATTCTGCAAGCCCGGCAAGGCCTAAAGCGGCCACCACATCACCACCTCCGGCAACACTTGTAAGCGACTTTGATGTTGTAAGAGCCGCCACCGCGCGCGCAAGGCTTATAGTTCCAACATCAAAAGGTCTGCATTCAAATGCTCCCATAGGACCATTCCATATAAGAGTTTTAAATCCAGATAATTCTTCGGCAATATCAGAAATTGTCACCGGCCCTATATCTAATATCATTTCATCTTTGTTGATTTTATCTAAAGATATTACCCTGCATAAAGCTTTTTCCTTCAAATCTTTAGATACAACCACGTCATGAGGCAGGATTATTTTGCACTTTGATTTTTCAGCCTGTGCAATTATCTGCTTTGCAGTATCCATCAAATCCGGCTCATGCAATGATTTACCAATATCATGACCTTGCGCAGCAAGAAATGTGTTAGCCATAGCTCCGCCAATGATCAAACATTCAACTTTTTTAATTACCGCATTTAATAAATCAAGCTTGGTAGAAACTTTAGATCCACCAACTATTGCGGCCATAGGCTTTTTTGGATTATTCAGTACTTTTTCCAGATTTTCTATTTCTTCCTGCAACAAAAATCCAGCAGCACTCGGCAGGCGCTTTGCAATCCCAACAATAGAAGAATGTTTGCGATGCGAGCATGAAAAAGTATCGTTAACATATATGTCGCCCAGACTTGCCAAATCATCAGAAAAAGCCGCGTTATTTGCAGTTTCTCCGGCGTGAAAGCGCAAATTCTCCAGCAGTAATATATCACCTTCTTCTAACTGAGAAACGGCATTCTTAGCAGTCTCGCCTATGCAATCTATTGCAAATTTAACCTGCTTGCCATCCAATGCCTGGCTTAATGCATCCGCAAGAGGAGCCAAAGATAAATCCCTGACAAATTCTCCCTTTGGGCGGCCAAAATGTGATAAAACAACTATTTTAGCTTTTTGTTTTATTAAATAGTTAAAAGTTGGAAGTAATCTGGTTATACGAGTTGCATCTTCCACACGCCCATGACTCATAGGAACATTTAAATCAGCGCGATATAAAACAATTTTTCCTTTTAGATCAATATCTTTTAGTGTTTTTATATTCATATATGCAAGCCGCCATCAGTTAATGGTGCCTAGTAATTAGCCTTTTTTAATTTGGAAAACAACATAAAATTGTCCCATTTTATTACTGCCACACCTGATTTAACCAACTGTTAATAAATTTGTGTCAAAATGGTGCAGTTAGGTAAACGTATATTACAGCAAGAAAAGAAAAATTTATGCTAGACGCCTTGGCTTCATCATTTCTATTTAAATCTCTGAATAAAGGAGTTCTAAAAGCTCTGAATAAAGAATCTAAATTAATTCATCTTGTTGGAGGTCAAATATTATTTGAAGAAGGAACTGAAGCTGATGGGCTATATGTCGTTGTCAGTGGCAGATTACAAGCATATCATATGGATGAAAAAGGCAATAGAAACGTACTTGGAGAAATAGGAAAAGGCGAGACTGTCGGTGAGTTAGGTCTTATATTAGCAGAAAACAGATCAAGCTGCGTTGCAGCGATAAGAGATTCAGAATTATTATTTCTATCAAGAAAGTCATTTGAGCGTTTAATCAAGAAATATCCTGAAGTAATGCTGGAGATTTCAAGATTAATTATAGATCGCTACAGAACGATGCTCAAATCAGGACATGATATAAACAAGATTTCTACAATAGCAGTGATTCCGGCAAGCCCTGATGTTCCTCTAAAACGTTTTGTACAGGATTTGAAATTTGCTTTTACTAAAGCCAATTATTCAGCATGTCATATGACTGAATATCATATAAAAGAGCAATTGCCAAAATTAGATAAAGAAAAAGATAAGCACGCTGTAATAGGCAGATATTTAAATGAGCTGGAAGCAAATAACGACTTTGTAATATATGAGGGAAATTTCGTATCTGACCAATGGTCTTCGCAATCTATAAGACAGGCAGACAGGGTAATCGTTGTTGCAAATAGCGATAGCACAAAAGATATAGAAATCATACATGAGCGCTTAAAATCATATAAGGCTTTATCAGATTTATCTAAATGGGATTTGGTTTTATTACATAGCGATATAGTAATTGAACCAAGAGATACTGGTAAATGGCTGGATACAGAATTTTTTGATCGATGGTATCATGTTATTAAGGACAGGCAGGAAGATTATGACCGTTTGGTAAGATGGTATACAGGAAATGCTGTTGGATTAGTCTTAAGCGGAGGCGGAGCAAGAGGGTTTGCTCATATTGGCGTTATAAAAGCCCTCAGGGAAAAAGGTATTCCAATTGACGCAATTGGCGGCGTAAGCATGGGATCGCTGATTGCTGCGGAAATTGCTGCTGGCGCAAGTGATTATGCTATAGAAAAAGTTCACACAAATGTTTTTGTAAAGCGTAATATATTTGGTGACATGACAATGCCGGTCAGCGCTCTTACAACCGGTGAAAGGGTAAATAAAGACTTAGTTGCATTTTTTGGCGATAGAAAAATAGAAGATTTATGGCTGCCATATTTTTGTGTTTCATGCAATTTAAGCAGATCAAAACAATATACCCACTATCGAGGCGAAGTTTGGAAGGCAGTAAGGGCAAGCACTTCACTACCGGGCATAACTCCTCCTGTTATTCATGATGGTGATATATATGTTGATGGAGGAATTGTAAATAATTTACCAAGCGATGTTATGGATGAGCAGGGTGTTGGCCATGTAATTGCAGTAGATGTAGCATCTTCAAGAACCTTAACCACAAAATTACCTGATATGGAATCTATATCAATGATGGATTTACTTTCGCGCAAATATATAAAGAGGCAGGACTCCGACGCCCCAAGTATTTTTTCTATTTTAATAAGATCAGGAACAATAGGAAGCATTACCGCTCAGGAACAGGCAATGAAATATGCAGACAGCTATTTAAATATACCTCTGGAAGAATTTGGACTGTTGGACTGGCTTAAAATGCATGATATCATAAAAATTGGTTATAAATATACTTTAAACCAGATTGAAAAAAAATACTTAGACGTTGAAACTGTTTAGAATATGGCTGAATTTTATATAAAATTTTGGGGCACAAGAGGCACTATACCAGTTGTAAGCCAGGATGTATTGCATTACGGAGGTAACACTTCATGCATTGAGGTTCGCTGCAATGGAAGACAAATAATTTTAGATGCCGGAACCGGAATTTATATTTTAGGGCTGCAAACAGAAATTTACCATACAGATATATTGCTAAGCCATAGTCATCTTGATCATATTCAGGGCTTGCCTTTTTTTAAGCCTTTGCATACAGGCGGTGATGCAAATGTGGCTTTATGGGCAGGACATTTACTGCCAGAAAACAGCATTATGGCAGCAATTGATAGCATAATGAGCTCGCCGTTATTTCCTCTTACTATAAAAGATGTACGATCAAGAGTTGAGTTTAATGATTTTAGAGCAGGAACAACATTGGTAAATGAAGGATTTGAATTAGCTGGTATAAAGGTGCATACAAAACCGCTGAGTCATCCGGATCGCGCAACTGCATATAGAATTGAATTTGAAGGAAAATCTGTCTGCTATGTAACTGATGTTGAGCATAAAATAGGGAAAATTGATAAGGAATTGATAAAATTTATCAAAGGTGCGGATATATTCATCTATGATTCAACCTTTGACGATGACAGCTTTGCTCCTTTTGTCGGATGGGGCCACTCTACCTGGCAAGAAGGAGTCCGCCTTGCAAACGCTGCTGGAGTAAAACATTTTGTGGCATTTCATCACGACCCTGCAACTAAAGATTCTGAGCTTGATAAAAGGCAGAAAAAACTTCAGAAGATCAATAAAAATTATCTTTTTGCCCGCGAGGGAATGGTCATGGATCTGATGGAAAAATAATCTTGCAAAGATTATGATACATTGCCATAATATGTGGTATGAAAGTTAAAAATATTACACAATATATAGACGAATCTACAGAGCAAGGCAGCTGCTGCTGGAAGGGCTGTTCTGATGAAGGTCAATATCCGGCTCCCAAATCAAATGATGGCAGTTCCGGGCGTTATAATTTTTGTCTCGATCATGTGAGAATATATAATAAATCATGGGATTTCTTTCGTGGAATGCATCAGGATGAAATTGAAAAAATGCACAAAGATGTAGTGTATGGACATAGAACTACCAGAAAAATGGGCGTAGAAAGTTACTTTTACGACACCGACCAGCTAAGAGATAATGTTTTTGAAATGTTTGGTTTTGCAAGGGAAGAAGCTGCAAAACAAAAAAAGCCATCTATTGATGATAATGAAATAAAAGCTTTTAAAGCTTTAGGATTTAACAGGGTTGTGAGCTGGGAAGAAATAAAAAAAAGATATAAGGAACTTGCCAAAACTTATCATCCAGATGTCAGCTCTGATAATGATGGTGATAAATTTAAAATTATTAATCAGGCCTATAATTTTCTGAAAAAAATATATGGGTAATTTTTTACTGCTTTTTATTCTTATTTACCTTGAACTACCTGCATAATATGAACTATATTATCATTCGTTTTCATTTATACTAAATCAGTCTTCAGCTAATATAGGTTTTCTACACTCCACCTTCGCTTGCTGGTATAAAAGAAAATTTCAATAAAAGGAGCTACGGAGAATTTAATGAACAAACCTGATAAAACTATAAATATCCAAGATGTGTTTGGTTTTCCTAGCAACTTAACTGTTCCTGCATTTTCACAAAAGTCAGAATTTGTTCCTGATATCGATGAAAATTATTGTTTTGATAAAGATACTACTCTTAGCATTTTAGCCGGCTTTGCTCATAATCGCAGGGTAATGATTCAGGGTTATCATGGAACTGGCAAATCAACCCATATAGAACAGGTTGCAGCAAGGCTCAATTGGCCAACAGTTAGAATTAACCTTGATGGCCATATTGGCAGAATAGACCTTATAGGTAAGGATGCCATAATTTTAGAAGATGGCAAGCAGGTTACTCAATTTAAAGATGGTATAATTCCCTGGAGTTTAAAACAGCCCATAGCTCTGATTTTTGATGAATATGATGCGGCTCGCCCTGACGTTATGTTTATCTTACAAAGATTATTAGAAGCAAGCGGAAAATTCACCCTAATGGATAATAATGAGGTAATAACACCTCATCCATATTTTAGAATGTTTGCAACTGCAAATACCGTAGGTTTAGGCGATACCACAGGACTGTATCATGGTGTACAATTAATTAATCAGGGTCAGATGGATCGCTGGAACATAGTTGCATGTTTAAATTATTTACCATCAAAAAAAGAAATAGAGATAGTTCTGGCAAAAAATCCTAAGCTTGATAAAGAACTGGCAGGTTTAATGGTAACCATGGCAGGGCTAACGCGCGAGGGCTTCAAAGCCGGAGATGTATCTATTGTTATGTCGCCACGCACTGTTATAACCTGGGCTGAAAATTATGAGATTTTTGGTGACTTAGAAACTGCCTTCCGCGTTACATTCTTAAATAAATGTGATGAAATGGAATGGCCTGTTATTTCTGAATATTACCAGAGATGTTTTGGGGTTGATTTGGTTCCACCTTTGGATGAAGCTGCTTAAAATATATAGTTTATGGGGTTAGGATAGGCATGAACGGCGATATGATTCAATATATTCTCAAGCGCTTATTGCTTATATTTCCTACATTACTGGGAATAATAACCATTAACTTCATTATTATACAGGCAGCTCCTGGCGGCCCTGTTGAAAATCTTATTGCAAAAATCACAGGTACCGGAGTTGATTCAACGGCTCGCATTAGTAACAGCGGATCAGACCATTCTTCTGCCAAGCAGATGCAGAATAATATAGCCAGCGGTGTAGCAAGTAAATATCGCGGCGCGCAAGGTTTAGATCCTGAAATCATAAAAGAAATAGAAAAAATATATGGTTTTGATAAACCAGCTCATATTCGCTTTTGGGAAATGATTAAAAGTTATGCTCAGCTTGACTTTGGCAATTCATTCTTTAAAGATAAATCAGTTGTAGAACTTATATTAGATAAATTGCCGGTCTCCATATCGCTGGGATTATGGACTACCTTACTGGTATATTTAATATCAATTCCTCTTGGTATAAAAAAAGCAGTAAGAGATGGTTCCAAATTTGATATATGGTCAAGCGCGGCTATTATTATAGGTGTTGCAATACCAAGCTTTTTATTTGCTATATTGCTTGTAGTATTATTTGCAGGTGGCAGCTATTGGCAAATATTTCCATTACGCGGATTAACCTCCTCGAACTGGGATGAGTTATCAACTTTAGCAAAGATAGCAGATTATTTTTGGCATATAGCATTACCAGTTATATCTATGGTAATAGGTGGTTTTGCAAGCCTGACCTTTTTATGCAAAAACTCATTCATTGAAGAAATAAGAAAACAATATGTAACAACTGCTTACGCTAAAGGTTTGTCGGAGAAACAGGTTTTATACGGACATGTTTTCCGCAACGCTCTTCTGATAGTAATTGCTGGATTTCCAAGCGCCTTAATAGGCATATTATTTACAAGTTCGCTACTTATTGAAGTTATTTTTTCACTCGATGGGTTGGGATTATTAGGTTTTGAAGCGGTAATGCAGCGCGATTATCCAATCGTATTTGGAACATTATTTATTTACACATTTATTGGCCTTATTTTAAATATTATTGGTGATATAACTTATACTTTAGTTGATCCAAGAATTGATTTTGCAAGTAGGGAGGGTTAATTTTGAATCTTTCTCCTATATCAAAACGGCGAATAGAAGCATTTAAGAAAAATCGGCGTGGGTACATATCTTTTCAGGTATTTATAGTGATGTTTATATTGAGTCTTTTTGCTGAAATAATTGCAAATGACAAACCAATATTAGTTTGGTACGAAGGAGAGATTTATACACCAGTAATAAAAAAATATGCCGAAACTCAATTTGGTGGAGATTTTGGAACTGAAGCTGATTATCGCGATCCATATGTTGTTAATCTAATTGAAGAAAATGGCAATGGATGGATGTTATGGCCGCCCATTAAATATAGCTATAATACAATAAATTATGATTTACCAACTCCTGCGCCTTCTTCTCCAACCATGGATAATATTTTAGGAACTGACGATCAGGGCAGAGACGTTCTGGCAAGAACAATATATGGCTTTAGAATTTCAGTATTATTTGGGATTATTCTTACAGTTGCCGGCTCTTTTATTGGAATCATTGCTGGTGCTATACAGGGTTATTTTGGCGGCAAAACTGATCTTATATTTCAAAGGTTGATAGAAATATGGTCAGGTCTTCCAGTTTTATTTATGTTGATAATATTATCAAGTCTGGTCACACCAAATTTCTGGTGGCTGCTGGGTATAATGATATTATTTGGCTGGACCTCACTTGTGGGAGTTGTAAGGGCTGAATTTCTAAAAGCCAGAAACCTCGAATATGTAAAAGCTGCAAAAGCTTTAGGTGTCAGCCAGCCGGTTATTATGTTCCGCCATATGCTACCAAACGCTATGGTTTCAACTATCACATTTATGCCGTTTATTCTTGTTGGGGCTATTACCACTCTTACTTCTTTAGACTTTTTAGGATTTGGGCTGCCTCCAGGTTCAGCCTCTTTAGGAGAGTTACTTGCACAAGGAAAAGCCAATCTTCAGGCTCCATGGCTTGGCATAACAGCATTCTTCATATTGGCAATAACGTTGTCTTTATTGATATTTGCAGGCGAAGCTGTACGCGATGCTTTTGATTCAAGGAAAATTTGGGATAAATAGCAAGATTATTGATGTTAATATTTTTTAGTTTGCAGATAAAACTACAATAATTTTTTTAACTCAGGCTCTGCTTTACTAAAAGCATCCTTAAGATTTTCACATAAAGAATTTAATTTTGATAAATCACTATCACTATTTTCTAATATAGCAATGGATATTACCTCCATGTCTTTTGCTATTTCTGATACTTTATCAGCTCCAATTTGCAATGCTGATGATTTTATAGTGTGAGCCGATACCTTAACCTGCTCTATATCATTTGAATTAAGGCCATTATTTATTGCATCTATATATGTTGCGGTATCTTCAAGGAAATATTCAATCATGATGGTAAATTTATCTCCCATAAGAGACTTTGCGCCTTCAATTGTATCCCAATTAATATTACCCTCACCTGGCATAAAAATCTTCCCTAAAGTATTTCATTTATCAATTTAAAGAGTTGCAAAAATCTACTACTTCTACTTTTAATTGTCTATTATGAAAATGTAAAATAATTATTTTATATAAATATACATTCAAGCCTCATAGAAATTATATTTTTATTGGTCATGCATTAATTTTAAGGTAAAAGGCAATATATAAATATTTTGCCATACGGAAAAGCCAGATGATAATTAATCTTATAAATAAAATTAAAGAAGATGAGTCATTTGCTTTTTATAGAAATATAAGTAGTTCAGTTTTTTCGCACGGATTGAGTTTACTTATAAGTTTTATTGGCGCCATATTGATGGCAAGAACCTTGGGGGCAGAAGGAAGAGGAGTTGTTGCATGGGTTGTTGCATTTGGAGCACTTGGTTCAGGACTTGTTCAGTTTGGAATGTCAAATGCCAATAGGCGTTTTGCAGCTGAAAAACCAGAATCAACGCCAGATCTATTACTTCTTACAATTTTGATTACATTTGGCTTAAGCCTTATTGCTATTCCTTCATTCTTTTTAATGGGGATTAATGGTGAAATAGGGCAAAATAATTTATTAGCTCTGTTTATTGGTTTACTGATTATTCCTACATGGGGTTTTAGCGCTTGTATAGGAGAGTTGTTAATAGGCGTTGGAAGGTCAAAATCATATAATTTTATAGTTCTTGTAAATAAAATTATTACAACTTTAGCAATATTATTTTTAGCAATTACAGGCCTTGCAACCCCATTGAGCGTCGTTACAGCCATTAGTGGCGCATATATAGTGCAGGCTATTTTTGGCTTTTGGTTTGTTAGAGATTATTTTGTTATTAAATTTTCTTACTTTAAGTGGATAAAGAGCCATTTACGCTCATATATGTGGGCAAATTATTTTGCCAATTTATGCGGATTATTTCCAATAGCAATTTTACCAATATTATTAGGTAGCTTTTCTAATTTAGAAAATGGCGGTTGGTACATGGCAGTTATGACTTTAATAAATGCCATTGCAGTTATACCTTCTATGATTTCAATGTATCTGGTACCAAAATTTGTTGCTATTAAATCACTTGCAGAAAAAAAAATATTTATCACTCATATATTAAAAATAACATTGTTTATAACGGGAATAATATGCATACCGGCATATATTTTATCTGACTGGCTAATTCCATTGCTTTTTGGCAAAGACTTTACAGAAGCTTCAGAAGTGTTTCGCGTGATGCTAATAGGCCATATAGCCAATAGCATAGTCTCAATTTTGCAGTCAATTATAACTACTCAAAATAATAGCAGGCTTATTCTTATTGGCCCCATTGCTTTTGCGGTTACATGCTTAACAGTGTCTTTTCTGACAATAGCTGAATATGGCGCTGTGGGAGCAGCTCTTGCATGGAGTATTGGTTTGTTCGCATCTTTATCTGCCAATGTCATAATAATGAGAAAGATTTATTAAAGCTGAACTATATAAAGGCAAATTACTTGCCCATATCTTTCTTATCTGGTAGATTCCCGACCTTGGGCAAAGTTAATCAATTATAATAATTTAATTAACTATAATTTTTAACAATGCTCAGATTTGTGTAATGAAAATTGACGTATTATATGAAAACAGAAATTGTAGCTCAATTAGAACAAAAGCGTAAGAATGCAAGGCTAGGTGGCGGACAAAAGCGAATAGATACTCAGCACGCAACCGGAAAACTTACAGCAAGAGAACGCCTTGACATACTTTTAGATCCTGATTCATTTGAAGAATATGGTATGTTTGTTGAACATCGTTGCAATGATTTTGGCATGGCCGATAAAAAAGTTCCAGGTGATGGTGTTGTTACTGGTCACGGTACTATTAATGGCCGTCTGGTATTTGTTTATTCACAGGATTTCACGGTTTTAGGTGGTTCGCTAAGCGAAACAAATGCTGAAAAAATTTGCCGTATTATGGATATGGCGATGAAGGTTGGAGCTCCTATAATTGGAATTAATGATTCAGGAGGAGCACGTATACAAGAGGGAGTAAATTCCCTTGGTGGTTATGGAGAAATATTTCAGCGTAATGTTCTAGCGTCAGGCGTAGTTCCACAAATTTCTGTCATTATGGGACCTTGCGCTGGAGGTGCGGTTTATTCTCCTGCTCTTACAGATTTTATATTTATGGTGAAAAATGCCTCTTACATGTTTGTTACAGGCCCTGAAGTTGTAAAAACGGTGACTCATGAAGATGTTACTCGTGAAGAACTTGGAGGAGCGAGTGTTCACACACGTAAAACCGGAGTTGCAGATTTTGCATTTGATACTGATATAGACGCATTATTACAGGTGCGTAAACTGGTTAATTTCCTTCCACCATCAAATAAGGAGCAGCCTCCTGTTAGAAGAACGCCTGACTATGCTGACCGGGTTGATCTTTCGTTGAATACTTTAGTTCCTGAAAATCCTAATAAGCCTTATGATATGAAAGAGCTTATTGATTTGATAGTTGATGAAGGTGACTTTTTTGAATTGCAGCCTGATTTCTCAAAAAATATTATAATAGGCTTTGGACGCATGGAAGGCAGCACTGTTGGTTTTGTTGCCAATCAGCCGATGAATCTTGCAGGATGTCTTGATATTGATGCATCAAGAAAGGCTGCACGATTCATACGTTTTTGCGATGCGTTTAACATTCCGATAATAACATTTGTTGATGTACCAGGATTTCTTCCCGGAGTTGATCAGGAACATAATGCTATTATCAAACATGGTGCAAAATTACTCTATGCATATGCAGAGGCCACCGTTCCAAAAATAACTGTTATAACACGTAAAGCCTATGGCGGAGCATATATTGTTATGAACTCAAAACATTTGCGCGGTGATTTGAATTATGCCTGGGCAAATGCAGAGATTGCGGTTATGGGGCCTAAGGGAGCGGCTCAGATATTATTTCGTGAACATGCTAATGATCCAGATAAGATGAAAGAGATGACAGATGATTATGTAGAAAAATTTGCATCTCCATTTTCTGCCGCATCAAGGGGTTTCATAGATGAGGTTATAAGACCACAAAACACAAGATGGCGCTTATGTAGGGCACTTACCCTTCTGAAGAGTAAAAAGGTTGATATGCCCTGGAAGAAACACGATAATTTACCGTTATAGAAAAACAGAGAATATGTTATATGTTTAGTAAAATACTTATTGCAAATCGCGGTGAAATAGCTTGCCGCATTATCAAAACAGCTCGAAAAATGGGCATAAAAACTGTTGCAGTATATTCAGATGCAGACACTAATTCTGCACATGTAAGTATGGCTGACGAGGCAGTTTATATAGGCCCATCTCCTGCCAGCCAAAGCTATCTGGATACGGATCGTATAATAAAAGCAATAATCTCAACTGGCGCAGAAGCAGTGCATCCTGGCTATGGATTTTTGTCAGAAAATGCAAATTTTGCCAAAAAATTAAAGAAGCACAACATAGTATTTATTGGCCCTGATGTAAAAGCAATACGCATTATGGGCGATAAAATTGAATCTAAAAAAATGGCGATAGATTCTGGAGTAGATACAGTTCCAGGCTATATGGGAGTTATAGAAAACGAAGCAGAAGCAGTAAAAATTGCTTCAAAAATTGGCTTTCCTGCAATGATAAAAGCTGCTGCCGGTGGTGGCGGTAAAGGTATGCGCGTAGTAAATTCAAAAGCTGAAGTAAAGCCAGCATTTCGATCTGCTACAAATGAAGCTAAAAATAGCTTTAGTGACAGCCGCATATTTATCGAAAAATTTATTGAAAAGCCTCGTCATATTGAAATACAGGTTTTAGCTGACCAACATGGAAATATTGTTTGTCTGGGCGAACGTGAATGTTCAATACAAAGACATCATCAAAAAGTTATTGAAGAAGCTCCAAGCTCTTTTATAGATGAAAAAACTCGTCAGAAAATGTATAAACAATGTACTTCTTTGGCAAAGAAAGTAGGATATTTTTCTGCAGGAACGGTAGAATTTATTGTTGATAGCAAAAAGAACTTTTACTTTCTTGAGATGAACACTCGCCTTCAGGTTGAACACCCGGTAACAGAATTAATTACAGGTCTGGATCTGGTTGAACAGATGATTAGAATTGCCGCCGGTGAAAAGCTTCCTTTCTCACAAAAAGATGTAAAACTTAATGGATGGGCAATAGAATCAAGGGTTTATGCCGAAGACCCATCGCGCGGATTTCTGCCATCAAGTGGACGTATTTCCGAATATCGTGAGCCGGACACAAATAAAAACACCAGAGTGGATAGCGGGGTATATGAAGGCGGTCAGGTAAGTATGTTCTATGACGCCATGGTTGCAAAACTATGTTCATATGGCGACACACGTCAGGAAGCTATAGAGCATATGCAGGCATCTTTAGGAAAATATCTGATAAGGGGAATATCTCATAATATAAGTTTTCTGGAAGCCTTGATGGGGCATCCAAGATTTGCATCTGGCGATATTAACACTAATTTCATTGAAGAAGAATATCCGGAAGGATTTTTTGGCGCAGAGCTAACGTCAGAAAGCACAAAAGCTTTCTTATGTGTTGGCGCTTATATATCATTAGAAGATGTTAAAAGAGCAGGAACGATAACAGGTCAGCTTCCGGGCCGTCAGAGATTACTGGGAAATCGCTGGGTTATCACCATGAATAATACTGAACATTTTCCTATATATATACGCTCTGATGATAATGGCGGCTATGTTATACATCATGATGATGAAATATTAAAAATAAAAAGTTCATGGGTTCTTGGAAGCAGATTATTTCAGGGAAATATCAACGGTCGCAATGTTCATGTTCAGATAGAGCAATGCCCTGGCGGATTTATTCTTACTCATGCTGGCTCAAAAGTTAAGATCGCTTTTAGAACTCCGCGCGTTGCAGAATTAGAAAAATTCATGCCAGAGAAAAAAGACGTGCATGATAGCTCCACTGTTGAAGCTCCTATATCTGGTATAGTTGTAGATATGAAGGTAAAACAAGGCGATAAACTGAAAAAAGGTCAGGAGTTATTTATTCTTGAGGCAATGAAGATGGAAAACATCATTTGCGCTGAAAAAGATGTGACAATTGCAAAAGTGCATGTAAATAGTGGAGAAAGTGTAAGTTATGGTCAAACTATAATAGATTTTGAATCATAATTTATAAACATAGTTTATCTGGCTGAATAAAGTTTATATATTAAAATTAACTTTAATAGATGGATTTTGGGGGCAATATGCCAATTGATGAAACTTTCTATGAAGATAACAGAAAGGATAAGAGCAAGATAGTTGCTGTCCGCGTAATCTTGGAAGGCAGAGTTCAGAAAGTTGGCTTAAGAAACTGGATAAAGCAAAGAGCAGCCAGGCTTAATATTGATGGCTGGGCAAGGAACAAGGGTAGCGACGCTGTGGAAGCTATGTTTTTTGGCTCAGAAAATGATGTTAATGAAATGATAAAGCTTTGCTATCAAGGCACTTCTTTTGCATATATTCGCAAAATCAGAGAATTTCCTCAGGCTGATTTAGAAGGCATACCAAGAGGTTTTTCTCTTCTTACCGGTGCATAGAAGGTTTTTATAATTTTTGATAAATATAAAATTCTTTCTTATTTGAGTTAAATTTTCTATATTAATTTCTTATTTAAAAAAATGGAAGTTATCCACCAATGGGACGAGTTTACATAAAGCCATTATATTTTATGTTGAGTGCTGCTTTATTTTTGCTTTGCTCATGCACTCAAAGCCCGGTTGATGTGGTATTAAATTCACCAAAGCCTAAAATGCTCAGCTCTGACTCAGAGCCAAACTATTTAAATCCTTATAAAATAGTTATAAAGCCAAATGATACTTTATATAAGATAGCCAAAAGAAATAATGTGGATATCAGATCTTTAATGGATATTAATGACTTACAACCACCTTATGATTTGCAGCCGGGAAATGTTTTAAAATTACCGCAAGCCACTTTTCATCGTGTTAAAACTGGTGACTCCTTATATGTTATAGCAAAAAGTTACAAAGTGGATTTGAGCAGTTTAATTCGGGCAAATAACCTAAAATATCCATATATAATTAAGTCAGGTCAGAAGCTAAGAATGCCTACAGGGTCATATGCTCAAGATATTTCCGATGATGCAGATATTTCGGTTAATAAAGATATAGTTGTTTCAGATTCCAGAACTTATAATGCCAAAACAAAGTCACTTTTATCGGTGAAAAGCAAAGATATTTCTCCTATGAAAGTTAGTAAAAATTCAGGGCCGCAACCACAATTAAACCCTCGCAATACAAGGCCTGCAGAAATATCTCAGATTTCAGATAAAACTCCTCTTAGTTTTTTATGGCCAGTTGATGGATCTGTTATTTCGCGCTTTGGCCCTAAGAAAGGTGGTTTATATAATGATGGTATAAACATCTCTTCAAATGAAGGTGATCCAATTCTGGCTGCTGAAGAAGGAGATGTTGTATATTCAGGAAATGAATTGCGCGGATATGGAAATTTATTGCTGATAAAACACCGAAAAGGATATTTAACAGCATATGCCCATGCAAGCAACCTTGCTGTAAAAAAAGGCAGTTTTGTTAAAAAAGGTCAGGTTATAGCATATGCAGGCAAGACCGGAAATGTATCAAAACCACAACTTCACTTTAGCATACGCAAAGGCCGCAAGGCTCTAAATCCGGAAAAATATTTAGCAAAATAAAAATAAATTACAATTACTGCGGTTATATTGCCAAAGTGTACTTTTCTTTTGCTGCTAACTGTATATACTGACGCCGATTATTATAATTTATAGGGAATATATAATGTTTACATCTATCGCATTTGCACAAGACGCAGCTGGAGCAGCCCAACCTGGAGCATTTGGCAATTTTTTTCCACTTATACTAATAATTATAATTTTTTATTTTTTCCTTATTCGTCCTCAGCAAAAAAAGATGCAAGAGCATAATGATATGATAAATTCTGTAGAGCGCGGCGATAACGTTGTCACCGCAGGAGGAATACACGGCAAGGTAACTAAAGTAGATAAAGAAAATAATATAACTATTGTTGAAATTGCTGATAAAGTTGAAGTTAAAGTAAGCAGCGCTACACTTTCTAATGTTATAAAAAAAGGTGATTCCAAAGCATCTGACAAAAAAGACGAAAAACCTGTGGCCAGCAAGACAAAAACTGCTACAAAAAAGAAATCTACTAAAAAAACCAGTAAATAGGTTATAAGGGATGTTAAATTTCTCCTCATGGAAGATCGGTTTTATAATAGCTGTTTGTCTTACGGCGATATTTTTTTGTGTACCAAATTTTATGCCTGAGCATAAAACAGGTGAGGATTCAGTTTTTTCTCAAAGGAGAGTAAATTTAGGTCTTGATTTGAGAGGAGGCTCATATCTTTTACTAGAAGTTGATTTTAAAGCATATCTTAATGAACAGCTTGAAAATATAGGCAATGAAATTAGAACTACTTTTCGTAAAGAGAAAGTTAATGGTCAACGTATTGGTTATGTTGGCGGCATAAGAAACTCAAACGGAAAAATTTTAATTACTTTGCGCGATCCTTCCATATCTGAAGATGTTGCTAATATAATATCCGATATATCAGACACTCTTGAAGTTGTTGAAGATGGCGGGTCTTTTGAAATTTCCTTTACAGAAAAATCACTAGAGGAAATGAAAAGAAATCTGCTTGATCAATCAATAGAAATAGTTCGCCGCCGCGTTGATGAAACAGGAACCCGTGAGCCAGATATTCAACGTCAGGGAGAGGACAGGATTTTACTTCAGGTTCCAGGATTAGACAATCCAGAGCATTTGAAAAGACTTCTTGGAAAAACTGCAAAGCTTACATTCCATTTATTAGATGACTCTTTGCCATACCCTGATACTAGCCGTGGGCCTACTCCTCCTGGTACTGTAAGACTTAAATCTGACAGCGATAGCACTCAATATGCGATAAAAAAACGTGTTATAATAAGCGGAGATTTGTTGGTTGATGCCCGCCCTGGATTTAGCGGCAATACTGGCGAACCGGTAATAAATATCCGCTTTAATAATCTGGGAGCAAGAAAGTTTGCCGACATAACAAAACAAAATATTGGTAAGCCTTTTGCTATTGTTTTGGATAATAAAGTCCTCACAGCCCCAGTTATACGCGATGCTATTCTTGGCGGAACAGCTGAAATCTCTGGTAGCTTTACTACCAAAACAGCCAATGAGCTTGCAATATTATTAAGAGCAGGATCATTGCCAGCACCTTTAGATATAGTTGAAGAAAGAACTGTTGGCCCAAGTCTTGGAGCTGATTCAATAGAGGCAGGAAAAGGCGCTATGGTTTTAGCTGTAGCATTTGTTATAATATTTATGTTTGTTTCATATGGCCTTTTTGGCTTTTTCTCAGATTTGGCTTTAATCATGAACATAGTTCTGATTATGGCGGTTTTATCTTTATTTGAAGCCACATTAACCCTTCCAGGCATTGCCGGTATAGTTCTGACTATGGGTATGGCAGTTGATGCAAATGTACTGATTTTTGAACGCATACGTGAAGAAACAAGGCTTGGAAAAACTCCTTTTTCTGCAATTGATAATGGATTTAGGCAAGCATTTAAAACTATTGCCGACTCTAACATAACAACATTAATAGCAGCTTTATTGTTATATAATTTTGGTTCAGGGCCAATAAAAGGATTTGCCGTTACTTTATCTGTAGGGATTGTAACATCTATGTTTTCAGCAATTTTACTTACAAGATTGATGGTAGTCTTGTGGTTAAAAAATAAGCGCCCCAAAACTTTACCAATATAGAAATTTGCTCCGCTGATAAGAAGAGGCTATACAACTTCTAGCTAAGCAACGAATAACATTATATTATTATGTTATAACTTCTGTAGATTTGAAAGAGATCAGCAAAAGAGGGTTATCGCCAGGCTATAATAACCCGGCAACATCAAGCATACGCACAGAGAATCCCCACTCATTATCATACCAGGATGCAACTCTGCACATTGAACCATCAATAACTTTTGTGCCTGTAAGATCAAAAATAGAACTATGAGGGTTGTGACAATAATCTATAGAAACTGTTGGCTCATCCGATGCATCTAGAACATTCTTCATTGGACCATTTACAGCATCTATAATTGCCTTATTAATCTCTTCAACGGATGTTGGAGTTCTTGAAGTAAAAGTAAGATCTACCAAAGAAACATTAGGCGTTGGTACGCGTATAGCAACTCCATCGAGTTTTCCATCCAACTCTGGCAAAACAATACCTATTGCCTTTGCCGCACCAGTTGAAGTAGGAATCATAGATAAAGCCGCAGCACGTGCACGACGCATATCTTTATGGCTACCATCAGCAAGATTCTGATCATTTGTATATGCATGCACCGTAGTCATTATACCACGCTCAATGCCTATAATATCATTAATTGCCTTAGCAACGGGCGCTAAACAGTTAGTAGTACATGAACCAACCGAAATAATTTTATGTTCTGGCTTTAAAGCATCATTATTTACACCAAATACTATAGTCGACTCAGCTCCTTCAGCCGGCGCTGAAATCAGAACTTTTTTGGCTCCAATTTTAAGGAATTTTTCAGCATCTTCACGTTTCTTAAAATATCCACTACACTCAAAAACAATATCTATATCAAGATCTTGCCATGGCAATTTTAATGGATCACGCTCATGAAAAACCGGAATTTTACCATAACCCATATCAATTTCATCTGCGCCAGTTTGCTTTGCGTTAGGATATACTCCATGAATTGAGTCATATTTTAGTAAATGCACATGGTTTTTTGTATCAGCAGGGCCATTTACAGCTACCACCTCAAATTCATCGCGATTAAGTTCACCAATCGCCCTTAAGACACAACGTCCAATTCTTCCAAGTCCATTTATAGCAATTCTTATAGTCATATTTTAATTCTACTCCATTATAATTTTATCGTCATTCCCTAGGAACTGTTAGCAAAATAATTTTTTGCATCTTTCCTTTTAAGGAAATGTATCCCCGCCCGCACGGGGATGATAACCCTAATTTCCTAAGGCCTTAGTCCTTCTATCCATCAAGCTTCGCCAATACCCGCTCAACTACATTTTCAGCTGTTATTCCAAAATGTTCATATAATTCTTCAGCCGGGGCAGAAGCACCAAAACCCTGCATTCCAATAAAAATTCCATGCGCTCCAATAAAGCGATCCCAACCAATTGGCGACGCAGCCTCAATTGCAACTTTTATACTATCATTGCAAACCAGGCTCATGCGATATTCTTTATCTTGCTGCTCATAAAGCTCAACACAAGGAACCGAAATAACCCTTACGCCGACGCCCTTTTCTTCGAGCTTATTTTTCGCATCAAGAGCAATTTCAACTTCTGACCCGGTAGCAAAAATTGTTACCTTAAATTCAGCATCTGCATCTTTTAAAATATAAGCTCCTTTTGCACATTTATTTTCTGAACTATATTGAGTTCTAACAGTAGGCAAATTTTGACGCGTTAAAGCTAAAACTGATGGCGCATCATGCTTTTCTAAAGATAATTGCCAGCATTCGGCAGTTTCAACAGCATCAGCAGGACGATATACAAATAAATTTGGAATAGCGCGCAATGAAATTAAATGCTCCACCGGCTGGTGAGTTGGCCCATCTTCGCCCAAACCAATTGAATCATGTGTCATAACATAAATAACACGCTGATGCATTAACGCAGATAATCGAATAGATGCACGGCAATAATCAGTAAAAACAAGGAATGTTGCACCATAAGGGATAAATCCGCCATGCAAAGCTATACCATTCATAGCCGCTGCCATACCATGCTCACGAATGCCATAATAAATATAACTACCTGAAAAATCATCTTTAGTTACAGGATTTGTAGATTGAGTCTTGGTTAAATTTGAACCTGTCAAATCCGCACTACCACCAATCATTTCAGGTGCAACAGCAGTTATTGCCTCTAAAACCACATTGGATGATTTACGCGTCGCCATATTTGGTTTATCTGCAATTAATTTCTTTTTTAATTCGTCAAAAGCAACAGAAACCTCTTTGGTTAATTGACCAGAAATAACCTGATCAAATTGCTCCTTTTTATCCATTTTGTTATAGCGACCCTGCCAGGCATTATATTCTTCTTTAGAACGCTCACCGGCCTTACTCCAATAAGATAAAATATTTTCAGGAACCTCAAACGGCGCATAATCCCAACCTATCGCCTTACGAGTACCACTAATTTCATCGTCGCCAAGTGGCGCTCCATGCGAAGATGAAGTACCCGCCTTTGTTGGCGCTCCATAAGCAATAGTAGTTTTGCAAGCAATCAAAGAAGGTTTATCAGATTTTTTAGCAGCTGAAATTGCATCAGATATCGCCTGCTCATCATGGCCGTCAATTGTAACAGCATCCCAGCCACAAGCCTCAAAACGTTTTATATGATCTTCCGAAGTTGCAAGATCAGTAGAACCATCAATAGTAATTCCATTATCGTCAAATAAGACTATTAGCTTATCAAGTTTCAGATGCCCGGCCAAAGATATAGCTTCCTGACTGATACCCTCCATAAGGCAACCATCGCCAGCAATAACATAAGTATAATGATCGACAATATCATCACCATAACGTGAATTCATCATGCGCTCTGCAAGAGCAAACCCAACCGAGTTGGCTAACCCCTGCCCTAAAGGCCCGGTAGTTGTTTCAATTCCGCCGGCATATCCATATTCAGGATGACCTGCTGTTTTTGCCCCAAACTGGCGAAAATTTTTAATATCTTCAATTGTTATATCTTCATATCCTGTAAGATATAGCAAAGAATAAAGCAGCATTGAACCATGACCCGCAGATAATATAAAGCGGTCACGATCAGCCCATTTTGGGTCTTTTGGATTAAATTTTAGAAATTCTCTAAAAAGTACAGTTGCCACATCAGCCATACCCATAGGCATTCCCGGATGACCGGAATTAGCCTTTTGCACTGCATCCATTGATAATGCACGTATTGCATTTGCCATATCTTTATGCTGAGTTCTCACCGCTGACGAATCACTTTGCTGCTTAGCCTGTCCCAAAACCAAAACTCCCTTTTGTAAGCCTTATGAATATGCTGCCTTGGTATAGCGAAAAAGACCTAATTCATCAACCTATATTTGCCCTTAATATACATAATATGACTGTTGAACCCCATTAAAATTTCAGTTATCATCAAACCTCAATTAATAGTGCTGTAATAATGTCAGAATATAAATTTTATCACGCCTTATATATGCCGTTTTATTCAAAACAAATATATAAGGATGCTATATTAAACTGTAGAGGCCTTGGTTTTCGTCATATATTTAACTTATTATTATGCGCAGTCATAATAATGTTTTTTATTTGGCAAAATACTGTGGAAAAATTTAATCCCTCAAAAGAAGCTGATCAAATTACAAAAATAATATTTGAAGACCCTGATTTAACTTTTGAACAAAGTCTGAACCGAATGCTCAATATTGCATCTCAAATACCCAAAATTACTATTATAAAAGGAACTGCAAGCATACCAGATGAACAGCCTTATTTTATAAAAGATCCTATAAACGGCAAAAATATTGCAATATTTGATAGCACCGGACAATATCAATCGCTTGAAAATACTGATGCATTTGTTCTTATAACCCAAAGCCGCCTGATAATAAGAGAATCTAATAGCAGGGAAAAAGTAACTTATATATCAAGTCTTAAAGAAGATGAATCAGTGAAAGAGGATGACATAAATCAAATATTTGACGTTATTGCGCAAATTCCTCTAATTAAAATAAATAACGGAATAGCAAATATAGAAGAGTCTCAGCCTTATATTATTAAAAATAACTCAGCAGATAATATCGTTGCAGTAATAGATACAACCGGAGAATATAAAGAGATTAAAAATGATGATAGTTTTCTATTATTACTAACTGCAGATTCTCTTCATTATCGCAATCCATTAACAAATAAAACCGACTCAGTAATATTAAAAGATATTGATAGCCAGTTAATTTTTGAAAATCTGGAGTCTGTGTTTACATATATAAAATCTTTTATGTCGTGGAAATTGCCATTAATAGTGGCTCCATTTTTCTTAGCATTTGCTTTTGGCGTAACTATATTAATAATATTATTATATAGCGTAATAACTACTATTTTTGTGAATATATTAAAGGTCAAGAACCTTGAAACCGAAGATAATATCAGGCTTACATCATTTGCTCTTACGCCTGTGATATGGATGAATTTTTTTGTACCGCACTTAATTAATAATCAAGGCCTGGTATTATTTCTAATATCTGTTGGTTATATATTTTTTGCTGTAAAGTCTGTTGCAGAAATTAATAATATACCACCAAATACCAGAGAAAATGATGCATAAAAAAGATCAACATACGATCAAAGATGTTATGAGCAATTATAAGCGGTATAAGAAAATCCGCAAAAAAGTTGCCAGAGTATATTACAGACGTCTGTTTAGAGCATCGGTTTTTCTTTCAATTGTTCCTTTTATTTTAATCGCCATACTGGTTATATATGGCCGTCTTACTTTTATAGAAGGAATACTTTCATCGGTTGCAGTATTATATGGATCAACATTTTTTGCAAAACCATATCTGACTGATTTATCATCTCTTACAAATTATGTAGAAAGCCTGGCGCTTGACAAGAAAACTACCCACCCGCCTTTAAGCTTTCTTGGTAATGTGGAAGAATTATCAGAATCTGTAAAAAATCTTCATGAAACCTGGGAACACAGAAAAGTTCAGCTTGAAGCAGCTCTTACAGAAAGCCGAATATTATTTGATACTTTGCCAGATATTTTGCTAATGCTTGACGACAAATTAAACATAGTCAGGGCAAATCATGCTGCAAGTTCTAAACTAAAAAGAAATATTATTGGTCAAAATCTGAAAAATATAGTTAAGGATCAGGCTTTTATTAAAAAAATAAATAAAGTTATTAGCAAGAAAGAAGGAGAAAATACAGAGATTTCACTTAGCAGATATAATGTAAATTATGATTATAACGTATGGATTGAAAACTTTCCCATATATTCACATGATGGAATAGCATTAGTTGTTATAATGCACGACGTTACCGAATCTAAAAAAACACGCCAAATGATTAAAGATTTTGTGGCCAATGCAAGTCATGAAATACGCACACCTTTAACCAGCATCATTGGTTTTATAGAAACATTGCAAGATATGGAAGGAAAAGACCCTGATGCTGCAAAACACTTCCTTGGCATAATGTCGGAGCAGTCACAAAGAATGGTAAATTTGGTTAATGACCTTCTTTCACTTTCAAAAATTGAAATAAACGAAACTCAGCCGCTTAGCGACTCTGTAGACATCGTTCCAATTATTGAAAGCACCAACAGACGCCTATCTTTACTTGCCCAAAAAAGTAAGATGAATTTAGTTCTGAAAAATAATGCCAAAGAAACTGTTATACTTGGTGATGCCAATGAAATAACACAAGTTTTCACTAACATTATAGGCAACGCAATTAAATATGGAAAATTAAAAACTGATATCGAAATTACAATATTTAACAAAAATAAATCTGATGCAGAAGATCAAAAAGGCCTGTTTATTTCTGTAAAAGATTATGGCGAAGGGATAGATCAGGAAAATATTCCTCGCCTTACAGAACGTTTTTACAGAGTCGATAAACAACGCTCACGAAAAGTTGGCGGAACCGGATTAGGGCTTTCCATAGTTCGCCATATATTAAATCGCCATAAAGGGATTCTCGATATAAAAAGCACCATCGGCAAAGGCAGCACCTTCACTGTTGAGCTGCCTTTAATAGAAGAAAGTAAACAAAAATCCTAAAATGCCACAGCAAACCTATCTGCTATGTGATTG
>JAOIVE010000017.1 GCA_028223895.1 Rickettsiales bacterium | reverse complement strand
TTGATTACGTATTTACCGACTCTATCCAATATATTGAAAACTATGCCGAATTTATTGGCCAGCGCATTGCCGATCATGGTTCAAAAGATTTAAAATATATAGCCTCTCTTTTGGGCGGTCACCATAATAGCCAACCAAATTCACAAAATTTATTTATCTCAACATTATTTGATTGGGTAAATCCAAAAAAAGAAATGTGGGTAAGTAGTAGCAAAGGCGTTTTTGATAAACCAATTGATATGTCCCATCGCGATTATTTAAATCGCACACCCAAATATCCATGGACTTTGCAAATACAGGATCCAGCAAAAGGCATTCCCAGCGGTCAGTGGATTATACCCGGAGGAATGGGCATAACAAATAGTAAAGGTGAATATCTGGGCGCTGTTACTTTAGGCTTTGCAATTGATGGTCTTGCAAAAAAAATTAATAGTGCGTTGGGCAATAATGACCTGCAATTTGTTATATTAAATAATGATTTAAAATATATTGGAGGAACCTCCGGAGGCCGTGAAACTGACGACGCATTCTTCTTTATAAGATATTTTGAAAATAAAAATGAAATATTAAATAACAACGCAAACTTCTTTAAAAAGCCAATAGAGTTCTCCGGGGCTAAATTTTACCATTATTATAAAACCTCAAAATATGGATTTATAATACTTTCAGGTTATGATGAAAGTCTTCCTTTATCAATTTTTAACAATGTTTTATTACCACGCCTAATGGAATTTGCCGTATTGGGATCCATAGCCTTATTGTTATTATTTATAGTCAGGCAACGACTGATAAAACCTCTTATAGCCTTATCCCATGCCACAGATAGCATATCACGAGGTGAAAAAGTTAAAAAATTACCACGAAGTCAAATAAGGGAAATTAGAAATTTATCTACTAAACTTATTGGCGTAATGCGTCATATGAATAAAGAAAAACGTCATAAGCAGCAATTGTCAGATGCCAAGGAAGAGGTTGAAAAGGCGGTTGCAATAGCTCGCGAATCAAAGGCTGCTAAAGAAGCGTTTGTAAAGAAAATACGCCATGAATTACGCCAGCCGTTAAATCTTATATTAGGCTATTCTGAGGCAATGATGAGAGAGGAATTTGGCAAGCTATCTGATAAATATCGTCAGGTTGCAGAAGATATTTTCACCAGCGGCCATCAGGTTGGAAGTCTAATGACCAGCGTTTTAAATCGCAAATATATAAAAACTACAAATGTAATTAATGAATGTATAGCTGTGTATAAGGATCATGCTTATTGCAACGGAATTGAATATAGCTCAGAAATTCCGGAAACTCTTCCTGATATTTTTGTTGATGAGATACGTTTTCGTCAAATTATAGTAGGCACTATATATCACTCCTTATCTCTTACTCCAGAAAGCGAAACTGTTAAAATAACAGCAAAGGCATCTTTTGATGAGGATAATAAACCTAAAAATCTGGTTATAAATGTTAAAGATACAGGCTTCGGCGGTAGCGAGGAATTCCGCATTGGCGCGGTGGATCGCAATGTAACTCGCGCTTCTGACTCTGACGAAACTAAAATAACCATTGCCGATATACGCACACTCCTTACCTTACATAAGGGCGATTTAAACATAGAAAGTTCTCAAAATAACGGAACCATGTTCACCATCACTATTCCCTATCTAAGTAATACTGATCCTGATGATTGCACTGATGATGATTTTGCCGATTTCAAGAATGTCACGCCTTTATTTAGAAAATGATGTCTATTAAGAAAAACAACCTACTCTTCCTTAAAGGCTCTTCTAAAAGAGTCAATTATAGGACTAGCTAAATATTGCAAAAATGTACCTTCGCCAGTGGTAATAAATATTTCAGCAGGCATACCCGGATATAATTCAACATTTGTAGATAGCTTTTCAATCTCACCATCATTTATTTCTATGCGGGCAAGATAAAATGCCTCTCCAGTATTTTCATTGTTAAAACGATCAGCAGATACTTGCGTAACCTTGCCAGCAAGGCGAGGAACAAAACGACTTTTATACGCGCTAAGCATAACTTTTGCAGGCAGACCCTCATGGACAACATCAATATCCTGCGGCTTAACTTGCGCCTCTATAATTAATCTATCATCTTGGGGAACTATATCTAAAATTGGAGTGCCGGGCGTTATAACCCCTCCCCTGGTATGAAATTTCAGACCAGTAATTTTTCCTGATTGCTGAGCCGTTATTACAGTCCTTTCCAAAATATCACCAGATGCCTGTAATTTTTCCTGTAAGTCAGATATTTGTTGCTGAACTTCCTTTAGCTCTAGCATTGTTTCTTTCAAATATTCAACCTGAACACTAACTATCTGCATTTGCGTTTCTGATATACTGCCCTTTATGGTGGCTATTTCAGAGTAATATTTAGCCGCCTCAGATTTTAATTCAGCCTCTTTTCTTTGCAATGCAAGCAGCCTTGGTTTTTGCTCAAACCCCTTTTTCAATAATATTGAAACAGTACCAATTTCTTCTTTTATCAGCTCTATTTGCTTGCTAACCTGCACTCCTTGAGCCTTAAGACCCTTAATTTGCTCGTTATATTGCATAATGCGTTCTTGCAAGATATCAATCTGACTAACTAAAGATGCCTGCTTGGTTTCAAATAATTTCGTCTGGCTCTGGATAATTTCCTTAACCACTGGATCGGAATGATTCTGCAATAAAGGATGAGAAAATATTACTTTTTTACCGCCATCTCTCTCTGCTAAAAGTCTGCTTTCTGTAGCTTTTGTGCTACGCAACTGACCTAATAATAATTTTTGCTGAGCATTTGCCGAAGTAGAGTTCAGGTAAATTAGCGGTTGGCCAATAATTACCTCATCCCCGTCTTTAACCATAATATCTTCAATAATTCCACCTTCAAGATGCTGAACAGTTTTTCGATTAGAGCTTAAAACCACAGAACCGCTAGCAATCGCAGCACTGTCTAATTGTGCAAACCCTGCCCATATGCCAAAAAATATAGTAACAATGATTGTGATAATAATCCCCCAAATCACAGCCCCCCTTATGCTGCAAAACACCTCTGCAACTTCGCTTTCATTATCATCAATTTTTTTATCTTTAATTTTAAAAAATTGGATAAGTTTTTCTAATTTTTTTATCATTATACCGCTTTTAGTTTTCCTTGATTATTACCTTTTAAATCCCCTAAAATATCATCGCGAGATCCAAACTTTGCAACCGTCCCATCTTGCATTACTAATATTTTATCAACAATTTGTAATATTGAAGGCCTGTGAGATATTATTATTAAGGTAGATCCATTTTCTTTGGCAACTGCGATAGATTTTGCTAAAGCTACATCCCCGGCACTATCTAAATTGGCGTTTGGTTCATCTAAAACAATAAATTTTGGATTACCGTAAAAAGCACGCGCCAATGCTATGCGCTGCCTTTGGCCAGCCGATAGATAAGACCCACCAACTCCAATTTCAGTTTCATAACCATTTGGCAGGCGTAAAATAAGATCATGAACTTGCGCATTTATGGCTGCATTTATTATATCCTGATCGTTAGCATCAACATCCATACGCGCAATATTATCTTTTACCGTTCCTGAAAATAACTCAACATCCTGAGGCAAATAACCAACATGCTTTGCAAAATGATTGCGATTCCAGCTATAAACATCCGCGCCATCAAGGCGAACATTGCCTGAAGCTGTTTTCCAAACTCCCGTAAGAAGCTTTGCCAAAGTTGATTTTCCAGCAGCAGATGGGCCAATTATGGCTAAAACATCACCTGCATCAAGAGAGAAACTCATTCCTTTTATCGTTGGCTTTTGCACTCCAGCAGGTGCAAAATATATATTTTCAACATTAATATTTCCAGCCGGTTCCGGCAACTCAATAGTATCTGGCCTTTCAACTGCCCTTTCCAAAGATTTACTCAATCTTGAGAATGACTTTCTAGCTTGTACAAAACTTTTCCATGAAGCTATTGCGTTTTCAAAAGGCGCTAAAGCCCGTCCAACTAAAATTCCAGATGCTATCATCGATCCAACTGTCATTTCTGCTTTAAGAGTAAAATAAGCACCCATCCCAGTTACTGCAATTTGTATAGACATGCGCAAAAATCTTGTAATACCAGAAAATATTGCCGATCTACCGCTAGCTGCAGATTGCAAAGATAACCCCTTATCTGCAACTTTACGCCATATTTTTGATACATTTTCCATCATACCCATGGCCTCAATAACCTCGGCATTACGTGATGCCAAATCAGCATATTGAGAACTTTTCATCGAATATTCACTTGCTTCATTAAGCAAAGGCTTGGTTTTTAACTCATTAATAACAGCAAGAGTTAATAAAACAGCCCCCCCTAAAATAGAAATAATTCCTACCGAAGGGTGAATGAAAAATAATACTATAATAAATATTAATGACCATGGAGCATCCAGCAATGCATTAATTCCTGCGCCAGTTAAAAAACCTTTTATGGAGGCTAAGTCCTGCAAATGCTGACTACCAGCAATATTTTTCTTAGTTACAGATTCTGAAATTCCATGCTCAAACAGCAAAGGTGATAATTTTCTATCCAGCCAATTTCCCAAGCGGATAAGAATCTCTGAACGAACTATCTGTATCAGGCTTAAAGCAACCAAAGCCAGCATTACTACCAATGTTAGCATTAACAATGTTTCAAGAGAACCGCTGGATATAACTCTATCTAAAACCTGCAATGAATATATAGGAACTGCCAGCATCATTAAATTGCTTATAAAGCTAAAAAGCAAAGAATAATAAAATACTATCTTACACGCCTTCAAGCTTCTATTAAATAGATCAAACTTAATATCTTGCATTAATTACTCTTATTTACAGAAATACTATGTTGGCAATATGGACTTTATGATGGGTAACTGTCAATAAATAACTTGTAAAATATACGATACACACAATCAGTAGTTGATGCGCGATTTTCAGACTCCTACCTATTGGCTATATTAGTTAATTTTTTAACTAATCATTTAATTAATAAGCCTTTTATCATTTTCATTATATACTTGCAAGAAGACTTCTAAGAGAAGTTATTGGTCGAGCTCCAAGGTGAGATAAACATTTAGCAGCAGCTATATTTCCTAATTTTGCCGCCTGCTCCAAATCAAAATTGTGAGTATACGCATATAAAAATCCACTAACAAAAACTGATCCCGCACCAGTAGTGTCAACAACTTTAGCAACTTCCTGCCCCCCAACCGTTATAGGGCCATCTTTACCAACAATTATAACCCCGTCCTTAGAGCAAGTCAGAACGGCGATTTTATCTTTTCCGGCATATTTTTTTACCATCATATTAACGGACTCTTCATGGCTGGAAGAAGATAAAAGTTCATTTATTTCCTCTTTATTGCCGAAAAATAAATCTACATGATTATCAATAAAATCCATTAAAACAGCTTTATGTCTTTTAACACACAAACTATCTGACAACGTAATTGCTATTTTGCAGTCATTTTTCTTAGCAAATTCCATAACTTTTAACATAACCTCTTTTCCTGATTTACAATCAAGCAAAAAGGCAGAAATAAAAACTATTTTCGACTTTGCTATTACATCTTCTTTTATATCTTCAGGGCTAATATCTTGCAAAGAGCCAAGATAAGTACACATGGTTCTTGCACCATCTTCTGTAACTATGATAAGGCAACGGCCAGTTTCGCCTTTATCTTTCATAGGAGAGCTTTCAACATTAACATCACGACATCTTAATTTTTCCAGGAATCTTTCACCACATTCATCCTTTGAAATAAGACCTAAGAAAGCTGCTTTTCCACCAAAAGAGCTAATGCCAGCCGATACGTTTGCAGCACACCCACCAGACATTTCGTTGACACTTGCAGATGATGATTTTTCTACTTTGGCAAATAAATCAAATAATATTTTAGCCTTGGCCTCATCGATAAGATTCATCGAACCTTTTTTAAGTTTCAGGCTTTGCAAAAATTCATCATTTGTTTTGACGAGTATATCTACCATCGCATTGCCCACAGAGAGAACATCAAATAATTTTTCAGTTTTTTTATCCCCAGGAAGCGATGATTCTGCCATATTATAATAACCTACATAGTTAAACAAATCACAATATGCATATTATAACATATTTATGCAATATGGTCATTAATATTAAGTTAATTTAATTAAAAAAAGTAACTAACATTGCAACTTACAATTAATAGAAAAAAGAATATGAAAAAGATTAAAATAAATTCTTTATAATTCTTTTGAACAGACCCATCTTACTTACATCCTTAGATGCATATAAAGGAAAAGACTTCTCTGGCATATTTGGAATATTTATTTTCAAAATACCAACTTCATCACCTTGCTTAACAGGAGCATGCAAAGGACCATTATATAAAACTTCTATCTTAATATTTGATTCATCCAGCTTAGGAACTGGCAGATTTATTTTTTCTTTAGTAACCAGTGGAACATTTTCATCTGCGCCATACCATATATCAGCATTTGCAACCACATCGCCTGCATCATAAAAAGTCTTGTTATCAAAATAGCGAAATCCATATATCAATAAACGTCTTGCTTCTTCTGCTCTTTCTATCTCACTTGCAAGGCCGTTAACAACTGCAATAAGTCTTCTGCCATCTTGTTTTGCTGAAACGGCTATTCCATAACCTCCATCATCTGTATGACCAGTTTTAAGACCATCAACATTCATTTCATCATATAATAATAAATTACGATTTTTTTGCTTTATACCGCCATAGCTGTATTCCTGCTTAGAAAAATATTCATAATATTTAGGAAAGTTCTTTATTATATTTGCACTTAAAACTGCTATATCTTTTGCCGTCATTACATGGCCTTCATCAGGCAGGCCGGTTGTATTTTTAAATACACTACCCTCAAGTCCAATTCTTTGCGATGTTTTATTCATCAACTCAACGAAGGCTTCCTCAGAAGAAGAAATACCTTCTGCCATAGCTATGCAGGCATCGTTACCAGATTGGACAATAATCCCATTAAGTAACTGCTCGACCGTTACTCTGTCTCTATGATTAAGAAACATTTTAGAACCGCCAGTACGCCATGATTTTTCACTAACTCTAAACTTATCTTCAAGGTGCAATATACCTTTTTGCAAATGCTCAAAAACAACATAAACAGTCATTAATTTAGTCATAGAAGAAGGGTGCATGCTAGAATTAGCATTTTTATCATATAAAATTTCCGAAGTATCATAATCCATTAATATTGCATATTTTGCATTAGTCTCAAATGCCATGGAAAAGCAAGGCATTAGCATGGAAAATAAAATAACCAGACAGGCAGTATATTTTTTTATCATAAACATTACAGATTTTATTCTTGAACTAACATCGCGTCAGGATAACCCATTTTTATCACTCTGTTAAGAGCAACATTAGCTATTAGTTCACTTTTTATCGGACCTACACGCACTCTGTGCAATTTTCTATCTCCAGCCCTCACCTGACTAATGACAACACGACCCACAGGTGAAAGTGCTGTTTTTGCTCTAAAAGCATTATCCTCAACCCCATATGTACCAGCCTGTATATAAAAACTACCAGGATCTATTTCTTCAATATGTTCATTTTCCATTTCCTGCATAGCTGTTTTTTCATCATCCGGTACTATTTCATTTTCAACTTCAGGAATTTCAGCATCCATTAACTTCTTACCTTCATTAGCTGCTGAGGCTAATTCTTTACCCTGCCCTGAAATAATTTTTTCTTCTACGATTTCTTCTTCGGCTTCATATTCTTCATTAACCGCCTGCTCTGGCGAGTCATTAAGAGGTAAGTTTTCCTGCATATCTTCTGCTGCAGCCTTATATTCAACCTCAACATCAGGTACGATTGAAGGCACTCCGGCATTATTAGGAGATGCTCCACCAAGCAGTTCAGATAATTCCTTAATCGGAGAATTTTTATTCATAGAAGCAAGGTCAAATGGCTCAGAAGACTCCTCTTCCTCATCATCTGCAAGAGGAAAACTTCTACGAACTGGTTTTGACATTTTATCTGCCGGTAAATCTGCAAGCAATCTGCGAGTATGGCCTTTTAAGAACTGCACCTTAACTCGCGCAATTCCCTTATCCTTAAAACCCAGTATTTCAGCTCCACGCTTTGATACATCCAAAATGCGCCCTTTTGAAAAAGGCCCGCGATCATTTACCATTAATATTATAGTCTTATTATTTTCCAGATTAGTTACTCTAACCATACTGGGTATTGGTAATGTTCTATGAGCTGCAGTCAATGCGTTTTGATCAAAAGTATCGCCATTTGCTGTCTTTTTTCCATTAAAATTAGGCCCATACCATGATGCTATGCCCACCTCTTCATAGTTTGGATCTTCTTTTGGAACATATAGCTGACCATCAATTTCATAAGGTTCGCCTATTTTATAATAACCATGATAGCTGTCAGGAGCTATTATTGAAGTATCACTGCTCATTCTGCCAAAGCTGCCAAAATCGCTAAACTTATTCATAGTAGAACACGAACCTAAATAAACAAAAGCAGTAAAGATAAAAGCTAAGCGAATGAGAATATTTAGTTTCATATTTTTCTATCTAATTATTTATTTTATCAACCCCATCGGACAAAATTCCAACAGCAGTGGCAAAATAAGTTGAACGATTCCATTTTAAAATAGTCTTATAATTTGAGTAAACCAAGTAGGTTTTTTCATCATTATCATCCGGGCGTACCAAAGATGCCTTTAAGTCATGCCTTTTTGGTAAAGATTTGCCATTGGCTTTCTTTATCCCCAAATTACTCCACTTATATAAACTTTTTTCTATATTTGTGCCAATCAAAGATTTATCAAAATTCTTTGGCAGGCTCACTTCGCGTCCCCATGTTTTTGTATCATCCCATCCACGCTTTGAAAGATAATTGGCAATAGAGGCAAAAACATCTTCCTTGGTATTCCAGATATCACGAACACCATCACCATTGTGATCAACCGCCAACTCTAAAAAACTTGAAGGCATAAATTGAGGCTGCCCCATAGCCCCTGCCCATGATCCTTTTACATCATCAACGCCTAATTTTTCACTATCTATTATTTTTAAAGTATTCATTAACTCTTCACGGAAAAATTTTGCACGCCTGCCCTCAAAACTTAATGTAGAAAGAGTATCTATAAGCCTGTAATTTCCCATATTACGACCAAAATTGCTCTCGATCGCCCATAAAGCGACGATGAAACGCGATTGCACACCATATTTAGAACTAACTTTATCAAGTATTTCTTTATGCTCTTGCCTAAGCTTTCTTGCTTTTTGAATTCTGTAATCAGGAACTATATTTTTAATATAATCATCAAATGCTTTTGTTTTGTATGGCTGCTTACGATCAAACTTTATAACCTTGGGAACTAAAGTAACGTTCTTTAAAAAATAATAAATAGTCTGATCGCTTATTCCGCGCTTCTCGGCTTCTTTTCCAAAATCAACAAGCCATGCCCTAAATTCACTTTGAAGATTACCACTATGATTTGCAGCATCAGCATTAGCTTCTGAAGCAATTTCAGCAGAAACTGTAGCAGAGCTTCCCAGCGGAACCATCACTAAAAAACATGCTAAAAATAATCTATATTTCCTAATAACAAACATAAACATATTTATAAATTATCCCCCGGCAATAAAAAAAGATTGAAGACTGTCTCGCATAGCACTATTACTAAATATAGTCTTTGGTTATTATATTGCAACTAGGTAATGTAGTTTAACACAATTTTCTTTGGGGGAAGAATGTCCGGGTGTCGCCTTTTTTTGGCTTTAGTGCCTTTATTTATAATAATAAATTCACAATTGGCTGTTGCAGTCGAAAAACAAATACCTCAATCAAAGGAAGAAATGCAGCTTTCTTTTGCTCCGCTTGTGAAAAAAGCAGCGCCGGCCGTGGTTAATGTTTATACAAAAAAGAAGGTGCAAATAAGAAATTTTTCTCCATTTTTTAGCGACCCTATATTTAAACATTTTTTTGGAAATTCAATATCAGGAGGCACTAAGACTGAACGCATTGAAAGCTCTTTAGGTTCTGGGATTATTGTTAGTGAAGATGGGATGATAATCACTAACAACCATGTAATTGCCGGCGCAGAAGAGATAATGGTAGTACTGTCAGACCGCCGGGAATTTGATGCTATAATTGAATTAATAGATGAAAAAACTGATCTGGCAATATTGCGTATAGATGCAAAAGATGAAAAATTTGAACATCTAAAACTTGGAGATTCCGATAGTCTTGAAGTTGGTGATCTGGTTTTAGCCATAGGTAATCCTTTTGGGGTTGGGCAAACAGTGACTAGCGGAATTGTATCTGCTTTGGCAAGAACCACGGTTGGTATTTCTGATTATCAGTTTTTTATACAAACTGACGCATCAATAAACCCAGGAAATTCAGGCGGCGCATTAATTAACTCCAGCGGAGATTTAGTGGGCATTAACACCGCCATATTTTCAAAGTCAGGCGGCTCTCAGGGGATAGGTTTTGCTATTCCATCTAATATGGCAAAAACTGTAATAAGAAGCAGCATATCATCAAAGCGGGTTATCCGCCCATGGCTTGGAGTATCAACTCAAAATGTTACGCAAGATATCGCCAATGCAATTGGTCTAAAAAGCCCTGTGGGCGCGCTGGTTAAACTAACTTCTCCAAAAGGTATCGCTGCAAAATCGGGAATTATACCAGGAGATGTAATCATTGCAGTTGATAATCACGAAATTATTGACGCTCACGCTCTTCATTTTCGCATAGCTACTTATGATGTTGGAAGTAGCGCTATGTTAAAAATCATACGTGAAGGAAAGGTGAAAACACTTCCTGTGAAAATGCTTGAAGCTCCTGAGATCCCAGTTCGTGATATCAGATTCTTAAAAGGCCAAACTCCTTTGGGAGGCGCAACAATTGCAAATTTATCACCTGCCCTTGCAGACGAGCTGGGAGTTGACACCTTCCTTGATGGAGTTGTTATTACACGCTTAAGAAGGGGAATAGCATCTACAATTGGCTTTCATCAAAAAGATATAATTCGCAAAGTTAATTCAATAGAAATAAAATCATCTTCAGACTTAGAAAAAGCACTGGATGAGTCTTTATTAAACTGGAAAATTGAGGTTCAAAGAGGAAACAGGGTTATAAATATTATATGGCGCAAGAGGGGGTAGTTATGGATATAAGAAAAACTACTTCTGAAAGTTCTTCATAATATTTTCATACATAGAAAAACTATATTCATATAATTTTGAGGCGATTGCACTTGCAGGCTGATAAATATCATTACTAAATCTGTTAAAAAGCCTAGGCATATCAACAGAAAGACCTGTAAATGCACATAAAAATAATATTGTAGAAATAGCAATAACATTTGATACAAAATCAAAAACACCAGGTTTTATAAAACCGGCTCTCGCAGTTACCATTTGAACATTCTTTATACGTGATTTTGTTTTTGGATGAGTTGAGAAAATACTAAAATATGCCCCAGGCCCCAACATTGAAAGGGCAGATGAAATTTTAGAGCCACCAAAAGCGTACGCAGATTCCCTGTCGCAACGATATTCAACTGATCTGCTAAGCCAGTTTTGTAAAAAGAAATATAGCGGAGTAAAAATATTTTTATAAAAGGCAGTTATCATAAAGCTTGTAACCTTATATATAGCAATCAAGGCAGATGAGATCAAATTTCCTATAAATGGTATAAGACGAAAAATATTTGCCAATGTCACAAAAGACCATCTGAATATTTTTTCTACTATTTTAATTGCCGAATCATTTGCCGCAACTATAAGCCCAGGCAAGAAATCTTTATGCGAAAGATGAGACATTTCATGGCCAATAATGCCCTTTAACGCCTCAACATACTCCTCCTGACATCTTGAAGACTCATATATATGATTTATCAACCCCATCGTGATTATAATGGTCTTTTTCCTAAAACTACCAACCGCATAAGCATTTATACTATCAAAGTCCTTGCCAATATATAGTTGCACCCTACTCATATTAAATTTCTTTTGCAGCCAATTGAAAGACTCCTCAATTTCCTGAGCGCCATATATATATTTTGCCTTGGATATATGTATAGATTGTCGATTATATCTACTAACCGTAAATCCAAAGATAAGATCAAGAGCAACATAAATAACCATTAAAGAGCTTATTGAAAAAGCAACAAAGAAAAACATGTCGACGCCAACATCAACAAACATGTCGCGCGCAACCCAAAAAAGAGGGCCAAAAACTACCAATAAAGGTAATAGCAATGTACTAAAATTAATTACCGAAAGAATTAAAACAAAAATAATATTTAATGGTTTAGTTATCATTTACAGCCTAAAACGCTTCCTCTTTAACGGCCATTATCGACTTTGAACCAGCGACAATAGATGCCAGTAAGCTATAGTGGCATGGAACAATTTTGGCCATAAAAAATCTGGCAGTTGCTAATTTATTTTCATAAAAACCACCATCATCTATTCCCTGATCTATTTTATCAAGACATGTTTTTGCCATTTGTGCCCACATATAAGCCATAACAGCAATAGCCATTAGCCTTAAATATTCTACGGAACCAGCGGCTGCTTCATCAGGATTTCCCATACCGTTTGCTGCAATCCATAAAGAAGCCTGCTGCGCGCTTCCCAATATTTGATGTAAAGGTTTTGTAAATTCTGCCATCCCTTTTACTTCACGATTATTTTGTACGAAATCTGCCGCCGGATGGAAAAATGCCCTCAAATAGCGCCCCATATGCTTAGGTAGTTTTCTGCCTACCAGATCCAAAGCCTGTATACCGTTTGCACCCTCATAAATCTGAGCTATCCTTGCATCTCGAGAATATTGTTCAAGGCCATATTCCTTTATATAGCCATGCCCGCCAAAAACCTGCATCGCCATATTTGTAGAATCAAAGCCGGCATCAGTAAAATATGCCTTTATTACAGGAGTAACAAACTGTATGAAATCATCAGCTTTCTGTCTTACTAACTCATCCTTATGGCTTTTTGCTATATCCAATTGCAATGCTGTATATAAAGATAAAGCTCTGGCTCCTTCGGTGAAACTTTTAATGGTAAGAAGCATTCTTCTTACATCAGGATGTACTATCAACGGATCTGCGGCTTTATCTGGATATTTTGCGCCTTTTAAGGCTCTTCCTTGTAATCTTTCTTTTGCATAAGCTGCAGCATTCTGATAGGCAATTTCCGCCAGCCCAAGCCCTTGAATCCCTACATAAAGACGCGCCTCATTCATCATGGTAAACATCGCCCTTAAGCCTTTATTTGCACCACCAATAAGATATCCGGTTGCATTATCATAATTCATAACACAAGTTGGAGAAGCATGTATGCCCATTTTTTCTTCTATAGAACCACATGTCACACCATTTGCATCGCCTAAGCTTCCATCGTCATTTACATTAATTTTTGGAACAACAAAAAGGCTAATCCCTTTCATCCCTGCCGGAGAATCAGGTAATTTAGCTAAAACCAAATGAATTATATTTTCAGTAATGTCCTGATCCCCTGCAGATATAAATATCTTAGAACCATTAATTTTATAACTTCCATCTTTTTCAGGAGTTGCAGTAGTTCTTATTAAACCAAGGTCTGTACCACATTGCGGCTCAGTAAGACACATTACGCCTGTCCATTTACCACTAACCATATTTGGTAAAAACTTTTTCTTAATCTCGTCTGATCCATGCTTATGAATTGCATTATATGCCCCATGAGTCAAACCCGGAGTCATACCAAATGATAAGTTAGCCGAACATATCATTTCAATTATTGGCATATTAATAACTTCCGGCAGACCTTGTCCGCCATATTCAGGATCGCAAGTAAAACTACTCCAGCCAGATTCCATATATGTTTGATACGCCTCTTTGAACCCTGTCGGAACTTTTACATTGCCATTATCAAACTTAACACCTTCACTATCACCAGATTGGTTTAGTGGAAATAAAACCTCTTCACATAATCTGCCACCCTCAGATAAGAGAGAGCTTATCAAATCATAATCAACCTCTTCAAAGCCAGCCAGATCCTTATATTGCGTAACATCCAAAAATTCATGCAATACAAATTCAAAATCACGAACAGGTGCTTGGTATAGTGGCATGTAAAAACTCCTTTAAACTCTAACTTTTATCATTAACCTTAAATTGCAACGTGGAAATTATAGGATAATGATCCGATCCCAAACTAGGCCCCCTCCTCTTACCAGAGACGAGGATATTGTCAGAAATCATTATATTATCAATTGCAATACCCAATACCCTGGGCAATGGATTTGGCCAGGTTGATATTATTCCTAAACCTTCATTGCTATCATATAAACCTGCAGTATCTGCAGCTTTAGAAAATACCGGAGAAAATCTGGTCGAATTAAAATCACCAACCAGCATTTTATGGGAAAATCTTTCCTTAGCTATATCTTCTGCGGCAGACTCAACTATGTTATTTCTCATTTTTGCATATTGAGGCAAAACAGGCGGAGGAGGATGAACTCCATAAAGCACAAACGGAACTTCATATCCAACCGTTGCTCCGCGCATCACAACAACAGGAACCTCATCCTGGCTTAAATACTTAACTTCCAACTCATCTATAAGAAGCTTGCTAAGTATCACCATCTTGCGTCCGCCTCTTACATCCTTGCTTATATGATATGGATATGCCCATTTAATTCTTTGCAAAGCATCCTGCCAGCGGTCGGTTATTTCCATTAGCACCATTATATCAACATTCTCACTCTGAGATATAATCCAGCGCGCCATGTCATTAACTTTTTTATTATCCTTATTTACATTAAACTGGAGGATTTTAACTTCTTCATAAACTTCCGCAGTAGACATCTCCCTTCCCTGCCACAAAGGTATCATGATGCTAAGCTGCGATATGGCTACCACAAAAGCTACAAAGCCCCAGACAAACCGCCTTGATAAAAATAAAAGAGCAGAAATTATTACCGCCAGAAAAGCATATTGGACAACAAAATGCGAAAATAAATCAAAAAACCACGAAACCGAAGCCAGCTGACTAAATAAAATCGCTATAAGCAATAAAAATAATGCTCTTACAAAATATCTGGATACTTGCTTCTTCTTTTTTCTAGCCATTTCACAGCCCCCATAACAAAAAATATTAATTTCTAAGTGGCTTTCCTGTTTCTAGCATATGCTCAATCCTATCAAGTGTATCTTTATGTTTTACAAGCTCCATAAAGACATCAAGCTCTAAATCCAGTAATTGCTGTTCTGTTAATTCTTCGGTTATATCAGTATCTCCACCACTTAAAACCTCTGCCAAAGCAGTAGACACCACTTCATCATGCGGTGTCGCTTTACCACTTTTCACAAATCCAGCTATTGCCATTTTCAATGCGGTTTCTGCTGTTTTACCCGGCAATCTAACAGTAGGTGGCTCAGGAGCCTCATATCCATCTGCAAGCGATAAACACTTAGCTTTAGCATCTGCTAAAAGACGCTTTCTATTCATAGTAATGTCATCTGAAGGGCGCAATATAAGCATATCAGCAGCTTCTTCAGCAGATTTTGCAACTTTTGCAGTTGCAATATATTCAAACGATTTGCTAATAGCAGGCATAGCATTAACCGTCATTATCGGATGGCGAACCGAAGCGCTCCCTCCGCCAGTAATAGCCTGCTTAACAGATAGAGCAAACATACCGCCTTTTTTAGCAAGTGAGAATGATTTAACAGTCTCAGATTCCAAATGACGCACCAGCATTTCCTTACATCCACCCCAACCAGGAACTATACCGACACCAACTTCTACCAACCCGGTATAAGTTTCAATGTGCGCCTGCACAGCATCAGAGTGCATTAATATCTCGCAACCACCACCAAGAGCCATGCCCTGAACGGCAGTAACAACAGGAAATGGAGCATATTTTAACGCCATATAAGCATCCTGCCCCTGTTTTATAATTTCACGTATCTGCTTCCATGCTGCAACATTTGCGGCAAATAAAAGTACTCCTATATTAGCTCCAACACAGAAATTATCCGCATCATTTCCTATAACCAGACCTTTATATCCTTCATCCTGAACAAATTTGACCGTCTTTACGATCATCTCCAAAATCATAGGATCAACACTGTTCATCTTGGATGTATATTCAAGACATACTATCCCATCACCAATATCCCACAAACTTGCAGAAGCATTCTTTAAAAGAGGTTTCTTACCAATTTTCTTATCAGATAACATCCACGCATCTGAAGATATTTGTAAATCTTGATATTCTCCATCGACATTCAAGAAATTAATGCCATCTTCATCAGTTTTATAAAATGGATTATCACCTGCTTTAGTTAATATTTCAGGAACTTCCATACCTTTTTCTGCAAGTTTCTGCGCTAACCATTTAGGCCCTGCAATCTCATCATCACCCAAACGATCTATAAGTTCAAATGGCCCATATTTCCAATTATAACCAAGCTTCATAGCTTCATCTACAGCCGTTATATCACCGGCAATCTCAGGCACTAAAGATGCAGTATATTGCAAAGTTTGAAGCAATACCGCCTCTGCATATTTTCCACCTATATCATCATATTCAAGTAACTTACGCAAACCACCGCGCGCAGCATCAACACTATCTAATTTAGGCCTTTGAGCCTCATAATAATCACCTGTTTTAAGATCTTTTACTTCCTTAACTTTCTTACCGCCATCTTTATTCAAGCGATAAAATCCACCTTTGCCTTTGCGCCCGGTATAACCACTATCGATCATATCAAGCACAACTTTTGGCATGTCATATATTTTTAAGAAGGCATCATCTTTAGGCAGAGTTTTTGAAAACTCAGATGCAATAAGAGGCATTAAATCAATACCAATAAGATCAAGAAGTCCAAAAACTCCAGTTTTAGGAATACCAACCGGCCTACCCATTACCAGATCAGCCTCTTCAACGGAAATACCAAGATTAATTGCCTCAACAACGCCTGCTGTCATCCAGAAACATCCTATGCGATTGGCAATAAAACCAGGAGTATCATTACATTCAACAACACCTTTTCCTAGCCTTATATCAGCAAATTCTCTGATTATTTCAGCCGCATCTTTATTTGTTTCACCACCTATAACTAACTCCAAAAGGCGCATATATCTTGGTGGATTAAAGAAGTGCGTTATCATAAAGTGGCGACGAAATTCCGTAGGCATATCCTCAATCAACAGATGCAAAGGAATAGTTGATGTGTTAGACGAAATAATTGATTTTGGCTTTCTATGAGCATTTATCTTTTTATATAAATCGCGCTTAATATCTAAATTTTCAAGAACAACTTCAATAATCCAGTCAACATCTTCCAATAACCCAAGATCATCTTCAAGATTGCCTGTAGTTATAAATTTAGCCTTCTTTTTATGAGTAAATGGCGCTGGATCCATTTTAAGCATACGCTCCACAGCACCTTTGGCCAAAGCACTCCTGTCAGATGAATCCTTAGGAACAATATCAAGCAAAACAACTTCTGTATTACTATTTGCAATGTGAGCGGCAATAGTCGCGCCCATCACTCCAGAACCAATTACGGCAACTTTTTCGATATTTGATGTCATTTTATTGCCTCCAGAACTGTAGCTATTCCCTGTCCACCACCAATACACATTGTTGCCAAAGCATATTTTCCTCTTTGCCGTTTCAACAATGTTGCAGCCTTACCTGTTATACGAGCGCCTGATGCTCCCAAAGGATGTCCTATAGATATTGCGCCACCATCTAAATTTAATCTTTCCGTTTCTATTCCAAGCTCCCCTATAACCGCCAAAGCCTGAGCTGCAAACGCCTCATTCAACTCAATAACATCCATATCTTTTATTTTCAACCCTGCCCTATCAAGAGCCTTTTTTGATGCATGAACCGGCCCCATACCCATAATCTCAGGAGCGCAGCCTGCAACTGCAAAACTTCGAATTCTGGCTATTTTATTTAAACCATTTTTATCTGCATAATCTTCAGAACATACCAAAACCGCAGAAGCTCCATCCGTTAATGGCGATGAAGTTCCCGCCGTTACACTACCTTTAGCATCAAATGCCGGCTTTAAATCAGCAAGAGCTTCCAAAGATGTATTAGCGCGAATACAGCCATCTTTTTCAATTACCCTATCGCCATCATTTATAGGAATTATTTCATCATCAAAGTAACCTTTTTCCTGAGCCTTTGATGATTTTTGATGACTAAGAACTGCAAATTCATCCTGCGCTTTGCGCTTTATTTTATATTTTTCTGCAACATTTTCCGCAGTAATGCCCATTGATTCATAGGCTTGTGGATAGGTTTCAAACAATCCCGGATGCGGCAATGGATTAAAGCCCGACATTGGAATGCGGCTCATAGATTCAATACCGGCTGCTATAAAAACCTCTCCTGCACCACACATTATATTTCCTGCGGCAATATGTATAGATTGCATAGAAGAGCCGCAAAAACGATTCACAGTCTGAGCGGCAGTTGTTATCGGCAAATCTGCCAAAAATCCTATTAAACGCGAAACATTTAAACCCTGCTCACCTTCAGGAAAAGCACAGCCTGTTATTAAATCTTCAACATGATTACCATCAACGCCAGCTTTTTGTATTAAGCCGGCAATAACTTGCCCGGCAATCTCATCGGGTCTAACTCTGGCCAATTCCCCCTTAAAGGCAGGAGTAAATGGTGATCTAACATAACTTGCAATAACCGCCTTTGTCATAGATACCTTCTCTTTGTACAACTTCGTTTTAAAACCTACACTAAATCTTTTTTTGATATTTTGCCAATCATTGTTTTAGGCAATTCCTTCATAAATTTAATTTCAGAAGGAATTTTATATTTTGTCAGTTTACCTTTTAGAAAAATTTTCAAATCAGATTCGCTTAACTCCTCACCTGTTTTTAACTTTACAAAAGCCTTTACTATCTGCCCTTTATAATCATCAGGAACACCTATTACAGCAACTTCCTCAACAGAGCTATGCTTATGGATGGCATCTTCAACTTCACTTGGATAAACATTAAAGCCTCCGGTGATTATCAGATCCTTAATGCGATCTGCAACAAATATATAGCCTTTTTTATCTATATATCCAAGGTCTCCCGTATGCAGGCGACCATTACGAATAGTGGACTTGGTCTCCTCTTCATTATTTAAATACCCCAACATAACTTGCGGCCCGGTAACACAAATTTCACCAACAGCCCCCTCTTTAACCAAAGGCCTGCGCCCTTCAGTTGAACGAATTTCAACTATAGTACCCGGAAGCGGCAAGCCGATCGAACCTGCTTTACTCTCACCAGATAAAGGATTGGCACTTACTACAGGCGATGCCTCTGTTAAACCATAACCTTCAAATAGCTTACAACCAGTCATCTCTTCAAACTTTACTTTAACATCCTCTGGCAAAGGCGCACCACCTGATATACATGCTTTTAAGGATTTTAAATTATAATCTTTAACATTTTTATGATTAAAAATTGCTGTAAATAAAGTTGGAACACCCGGCATAAGAGTTGGTTTTTTTTTGGATATGTCCTTTAGCAAATTAATTATATCAAGGCGAACATGCAAAATAATCTCACAAGCTTTTAATATGCTTAAATTCATCACAACCGTCATTGCAAACACATGGAATAAAGGCAAGACTCCCAACATTTTTTCCTTACCCTCTTCAAGGCCAGTAAACCACATACCTGACTGGATAGTATTGGCATATAAATTATAGTGAGTAAGAACAGCCCCTTTTGGAGTTCCGGTCGTACCACCTGTATATTGTAACAATGCCACATCTTCTTTAGGATTTATTTCAACTTCTTCATAATCAGGTTCACTTTTAAGCAAATCACTAAATGACAAATTAATCATTCCATAATGCACAGAAGCTATGTCTTTGCTTTTTAATAATTTAAATAATATTTTCTTATGAGATGGCAGAAAATCTTCAAAATTACTCACTATAACCCTATCTAAAGGAGTAGTTTGTAATAATGTAGAAGTTTTTTCGTAAAGCTGATTAAGGTTTAGAGTAATCATAATCTCAGTTTCAGAGTCTTTAACCTGATAGCTTAACTCGCTAATCGTATATAAAGGATTATAATTAACAACAACCGCACCAACTTTTAATATAGCATAATAAGCTATAATAAATTGCGGACAATTTGGCAGAAGAATACCGATTTTTGTACCCTTAACTACCCCACTTTCCTGTAGACCCGCAGCAAAACGATCAACAGAATCTTTAATCTGGGCATATGTGAACTTTCTTCCATAAAAATCCACACATATATTATCCGGATATTTTGAAGCCGCCTCATCCATTATATCATATAATGGCTTTTGCGGTATATTAACATCCCAGACAACGCCTTCTGGATAGTTATTTTCCCAGGGATAATTTTTTTTTCTACGAACCATTTGTCTTTTTTTATTTTAAGTTTATGGTGCATTTCACACAATATAGTTTATATATAACCTTTAGTTAATACTAAATCTAGTATTTCTCTTAATAATTGAGAACAAAATGTTAAATAATTATCATAAGACAGACATTATAGTAATAGGAGCAGGCCCTGTAGGCCTTTTTTCAATCTTTGAAGCTGGCATGCTCAAAATGAAGTGTCACGTTATAGACACTCTTGATTTTGTTGGTGGGCAGTGCCGTGCATTATATCCAGAAAAACCTATTTACGACATTCCGGCTCATCCATCAATCATGGCTGAAGACTTAATAAAAAATCTTGAAGATCAGGCCGCACCTTTTGAACCTGTATATCATCTTGGCCAGCAGGTGCAAAAATTAGAAAAGACTGACTATGGTTGGAAGATAACAACCTCTAAAGAAACTACTATAGAAGCAAAGGCTGTTATTTTAGCAGCAGGCTGCGGAGCATTTGGCCCTAACCGCCCTCCTCTTGAAGGAATAGAAAAATTTGAGGGTAGTAGTGTTTTTTATATGGTAGGAAAGCGCGAAGATTTTAAAGATAAAGATATTGTAATTGCAGGAGGAGGAGATTCCGCCGTTGATTGGGTTATATCCTTATCTGAAGTTGCAAAAAGCGTTTCTATAGTTCACAGGCGTCCAAAATTCAGATGCGCTCCTGATAGCTATGATAAAATGATAAAATTATCTGAAAATGGTAATGTTGACTTGGTTGTTCCATACCAGCTATCTGCTTTAGAAGGAAAAGATAATCAGCTTGAAACTGTTATAGTAAAAACAATGAAAGGCGAAGAACGCCATTTAAAAGCTGATATTTTATTGCCTTTCTTTGGCCTTGCTATGGATTTAGGACCTATTGTGGATTGGAATTTAAACATAGACAAAAAGCATATAGAGGTTGATCCATCAACAATGCAGACAAATTTGTCAGGAATATTTGCTGTTGGCGATATTGCAACATATAAAAATAAGCTAAAATTAATATTAAACGGCTTTGCAGAAGCAGCAACTGCTTGCCATTCAGCAAGAGATATTGTATTTCCTGGCGAGGATTTTCATTTTGAATACTCGACAACACAGGGAGTTCCAACAGAATAATGACAGCTAAAATAATAGATGGAAAAGCATTTGCAACTAATTTACGCCAGGAAATTGCAAAAAAAGTTTCTATATTGAAAAAGAAGCATAACATAACTCCGGGACTGGCTGTTATATTGGTTGGCGAGGATCCGGCAAGCCAGGTATATGTACGCAATAAAGGCAAGCAAACCAAAGATGCCGGTATGAATTCATATGAATTTAAGCTACCAGACACAGTATCACAGGAAGAATTAATTGCAAAAATCGAAGAATTAAACGCAGATGATAATATAAACGGTATATTGGTACAACTTCCTCTACCAAAGCATATAGAGGAAAAAGCTGCAATTAATGCCATATCAACAGCAAAAGATGTTGATGGTTTTCATATTGAAAATGTTGGAAAATTATCAACAGGCCAGGAATGTCTGGTTCCATGCACTCCTCAAGGTTGCATAATGCTATTAAAAGATACTCTTGGTGACTTGACTGGCCTAAAAGCAGTTGTTATCGGACGCTCAAATATAGTTGGAAAACCAATATCGCAGTTACTACTGCAAGAAAATTGCACTGTAACCATGGCTCACTCAAGAACCAAGGATTTAGAATCCGAATGCCGCAAAGCAGATATTATTGTTTCTGCAGTTGGAGTTGAGGAAATGGTAAGGGGCGAGTGGGTAAAATCGGGCGCTACTATTATCGATGTTGGTATAAACCGCGTTGAAACATGCGACGGTAAATACAAGCTGGTTGGCGACGTATTATTTGATGAAGTTTCAAAGGTTGCGGGAGCCATAACACCGGTTCCAGGAGGCGTTGGGCCTATGACGATAGCATGTCTTTTAAACAATACTCTAATTGCCACCTGTCAACAAAATGGTATAAATTATAAGATGATTTAAAAAATCATATTTATTACTTTACGTATACATATTAAACATTTATATGAAACGCATTCAACTTTTCCGTTATGGTGGGATAACTTTAATTAGGTGTTTAATATGTCCAAGCAAAATATTGTAAATTTGAAGAATGAAACAGCTCAAGAGCGTCTAGATAGCTTTATGAAAGGCCTTAAACGCCGCAATCCTGGCGAGGATGAATTTCATCAGGCAGTGTTTGAAGTAGCATCTGATATAATACCTTACATCCATGATAATCCAAGATATAGAAATGCTAACATCATGGAGCGCCTGACTGAGCCTGATCGCGCAATTATTTTCCGCGTTAGCTGGCATGATGATAACGGAAATATACGTACAAATCGTGGATATCGCGTTCAACATAATAACGCCATTGGCCCTTACAAAGGCGGATTACGTTTTCACCCAAGTGTATCTTTGAGCGTTTTAAAGTTTTTAGCATTTGAACAAACATTTAAAAACAGCCTGACCGGATTGCCTCTTGGTGGAGGAAAAGGTGGGTCTGACTTTAACCCTAAAGGAAAATCAGACAATGAAGTAATGCGCTTTTGTCAGTCATTTATGACTGAACTATCTAAACATATTGGCCCTTATACTGATGTTCCTGCCGGAGATATTGGCGTTGGAGCTCGTGAAATAAGCTATTTATTTGGTCAATATAAGCGTATAAACAATAAATTTACTGGAGTATTAACTGGCAAAGGCCTTGAATATGGCGGAAGCTTAATTCGTAAAGAAGCAACTGGCTATGGTGCTGTTTACATGCTAGAAGATATGCTTGCAACCAAGGGTCAAAGTTTAGAAGGCAAAATAGCATGTGTTTCTGGATCAGGTAATGTTGCAGAATATGCAACAGAAAAACTTATAGAGTTTGGAGCTAAAGTTGTTACCTTATCTGACTCAAGTGGATTTATCTATGATCCAGAAGGAATTACTCGTGAAAAGCTTGATTACATAAAAGACCTTAAGCAGGTTCGCCGTGGTCGTATATCAGAATATGCAAAAGAGTTTGGTGTAGAATTCTTTGAAGGCCAGCGCCCATGGTCAATTCCATGTGATGTTGCTTTGCCTTGCGCCACTCAAAATGAGATTAATGGCGATGATGCAAAAGCGCTTGTTGGCAACGGATGCATAGCTGTATCAGAAGGTGCAAATATGCCAACTGATGAAGACGGTGTTAAAGTATTTTTGGATTCAAAAATTTTATTTGCTCCTGGAAAAGCTGCTAATGCCGGCGGTGTTGCAGTTTCAGGTCTTGAAATGTCCCAAAACAGCATGAGAGTCGGCTGGTCACATGACGATCTGGATAAACGACTTCGTGATATTATGCGTAACATTCATACTCAATGCGCAGAAAATGGTAAAGAAGCAGATGGTTATATAAACTATGTTCGCGGTGCAAATATTGCAGGCTTTAAGAAAGTAGCTGAAGCTATGATCGCTTATGGTGTTGTATAGCATTTGTCAGAGTTCTGTAGTCAGTGGTCAGCAAGCCTATATTCTATTTCTTGCTGGCCACTCTAACTTAGAAATTTTTCGCACGAAGATATGGAATCAGTATCATTTTCAGATCAAAGTCGAAATAGGAGTGCAAGGCAAGGAGGATTTTAGCCTATTTAACATAGGTGAATCCGACGAGTCCGTAGCACGACAACTTTCAGCTAAGATATGGAAATGATATCAGTGAATTTCCCGCCAGTTATCCCCATAACTTACATCTACCAATAAAGGAACAGAAAGATTAGCAACTTGTTCCATGGTATTTTTTATAATTTGAGATATTTCTTGAGATAAATTTTCAGGAGCTTCAACTATAAGCTCATCATGAACCTGCAATAATAATTTGGCTTTTCCATCAAACTTTTCTAAATTTTTATGCAAATATATCATAGCTTTTTTAATAATATCTGCTGCTGAGCCTTGCAAAGGAGCGTTAATTGCCGCTCGCTCAGAAAATTGTCTTAAAGCATGATTTTTATTATTTATATCCTTAAGATAACATTTGCGACCCCACAGAGTTTGTACATATCCGTGCTCTTTAGCAAACATTATTGTTTCATCCATATATTTACGAATACCCGGATATCTTGCAAAGTAAGAATCTATATAATTTGCAGCATCTGAACGGCTAATACCTAATCTGCTAGCAAGACCAAATGCACTAATTCCATATATTATTCCAAAATTTATAGTCTTAGCTTTGCGCCTTAAATCACTACCAACCTCATCTAAAGGAACCCCAAAAACCTGAGATGCCGTAGCTGTATGGATATCATAACCTTTGCTAAACGCATCTTTAAGAGGCTCAATATTTGCAACATGGGCAAGCAATCTCAACTCTATCTGTGAGTAATCGGCAGAAATTAGTTTATTTCCTGCATCTGCAACAAATGCGCCACGAATTTTATTGCCTTCCTCACTTCTGATGGGAATATTCTGCAAATTAGGATCATTAGAACTAAGACGCCCGGTTGTGGTGGCGGTCATTGCAAAATTTGTATGAATACGTGCATCACTTGCTATTTGCTTAATCAGAGCATCTGTATAAGTTGTCTTTAACTTACTTAGCTGCCTCCAGTTTAATATATCTGATGCTATATCAAAACCTTTGACTGCCAACTCCTCAAGAGTTTCCGCACCTGTAGAATATGCCCCTGTTTTTTTGGATTTTTTACCAGATGGCAACTCCATTTTATCAAATAAGGCCTCCCCAAGCTGCTTTGGCGAACCTATATTAAACTCATATCCGGCTTTTTTATAGATTTCTCTTTCAAAATTTGAAATTCCAGCCTCAAAATCTTTTGATAAATTCTGCAATATAACCGGATCTACCTTAATACCATTAAGCTCCATATTGGCTAAAACATTAATTAACGGCTTTTCAAAACGCGCATATAGGCTATTCATGTTTTCATCAAATAATCTCTGACTTAATTGCTCATAAAGAGCAATTATTCCCCCTGCCCTCTTACATAATATGTTTGCAATTTCACTATCTTCCAGCGCATTAAGATTTTTAACTTGCTCATAATCCTCTACCAGATATGCCGATGCCATATCATCAAATTTATGTCCATTTTTACCAGCGCTAATGGAATAAGACATAAGAGAAATATCATCATATGCAGATAAGTTTATTTTTAACTTTATACATTCTTTAAGAAGAGATTTTATATCACAGCCAAGTTTTATTATTGAAAGATCTTCTAAAAATACTTTTAAAGAAGATAAAACATCACTTAACTTGATGCACTCTTTAGAGTTTTCTTCATCACCAAACAGACTTGATTGCGCCGCTTTTTTACTATCACCATCAAATTTCAACAATGTACAATTTGCTTCATCTATTGCAACAGATACACCAAAAATCACTGATTTTTTATCATATATAGTCTCTATAGCCAGAGTTCTTATTTCATAAAACTCATTTAACCAATTTACTAAATCATCAATATTTTCATAAATTTTATAATTAGTTTTTACCTTTTTGACGGGCTTTATATTGCCAACATCAGAAGTATTGATTTTGCTATTATCATTACCACTTTGCGAAACATCTTTTAAATTAAAACGTTTCTCGACACGATTGATAATTGCATTAAATCCCTGCTCTTTTAAAAAATTATAAAGCTCATTTGAGTTTACCTCTTTGACGGCAAAATCCTCTATTGATAATTTCAAAGGAACTTCGTCACATAATCTTATCAGGTCTCTTGAAATGCGAGCCATATCAGCGTTTTCCTGCAAAGATTGTCTACGCTTATTTTGTTTTATTTCCTCAGCTCGATCCAGAACTCCATCCAAGGAACCAAATTGCTCAATTAAAAGCGCCGCAGTTTTTGGCCCAATTCCAGGAACACCAGGAACATTATCCGAACTATCCCCCATAAGAGATAAAACATCTAACACCTTATCGGGCAAAACCCCAAATTTTTCCTTAACCTGCTCAACACCTATAGGCTTTGATTTCATAGGATCGAACATCTCAATTCCGTCACCTACAAGCTGCATAAGATCCTTATCTGAAGAGGCTATTACAACTTTATCGCCCGCTTCTTTTGCAATTCGCGCATATGTAGCTATTAAATCATCTGCCTCATAACCTTTCTGCTCAACAACAGATAAGTTAAGAGCTTGTGCAGCCTGTCTTATTATAGGAAATTGCGGAGATAAATCTTCAGGGCAAGGAGGCCTGTTTGCTTTATAATCACTATATATTTCATTGCGAAAAGTTTTACTTCCAGAATCAAGAACAACAGCAACATGGTCAAATTCATGCTGCTCAAGGAATTTTATCAGCATATTGGTAAAACCATATACCGCGCCAACCGGAGTACCATCAGGGCGAGTTAAAGGCGGCATTGAGTGATACGCCCTAAATACAAAACCATATCCATCAATTAGTAATATTTTACGAGACTCTTGAGGATCTGACTTTTTAGAAGGCATCATGATTTTCACTATATTTTGTTAATTAAAATAGGCCATAAATTTATTTAGATTAAGAAATTAATCTCTATTCAAGCAGATAAAAATACTACTCATGCCTGTGAGGGCCAACATAAGGGTGGGAATGCTGAATTATTTTACCATCAGAGTCTACATGCTCGTGAAGCCAGCGAATATATTCATTACTACCTTTGTCTATCATTTTTGAACTTTTAACCAATGGAAGCATACTCTGCTGACGATTTTTTCCAGAAACATTAACTGGCGGCTTAGAAGGAGCTAAAACAGGAGGCTTCATTGCCGGAGATTGAGGCTTTATCGACTGCTTCATAGAACCTCCGCAATCTAAAAGATCATAAATATGACCTAAATAATCTATCCTTGCATTGGCAGATTTTATAGCAGCATCGCTATCCATATAGCCAGAAACCCAACATATCGGCATAAAAATCTCTCCAAGCGATATTCCCCTATCTATTGCTGCTTGCGAACGCAAATGCTCAACTTCATTAATTTCAAGGATAATATCTTTACACGCTAATTTTTTATCTCCCTTTTGCATGGGAGTAACCTTTGTAACATTGCCGCAATTACAAGAGACAAGCAAAAAAGCACATAAAAACAAACTAAGCCAACGACAAAACACTGAACAAATCTCCAATCACTAAAATAAATTCAAGACATAATATAACCTTTAAACACTTAATGCACGCGAAAATTACCCTTTTTATAACAACTAATTATTTATAAAAATTTACCCTTTATTAATAATGATGGCGTATCTTTATTGTTACTAAGCAAGTATATATAGTAAAAAACAGGATTTGCTATTGTGGACAGGTTTGATTATGAAGATGATAATATTGTATTTCCATTTAAGGATGTACAAGTGCTTGTCGCAGAAGACGATCCTATAATGAGCCGTCTAATAAACTCTATATTAACATCTTTTGGATTTAAAAAAATCTTTATAACCCACTATGGGGACAAGGCTCTTGATATGGCAAGAGAAAATGCATATGGACTTATAATATTAGATTGGGAACTTAAAGGCATTAGCGGAGTAGATTTAACTAAGGCAATAAGAGCTGATAAAAACTCTCCAAGCAGGCTTTCCCATATAATCATGGCAACGGGAAAAAACTCTATTGAAGAGGTACAGCAAGCCAGAGATTCAGGGATTACTGAATTTATTTTAAAGCCATTTACAGTTAATGAGTTTCGCGACAAAATAGTTTCAGTGCTTGAAAAGCCAAGAAATTTTATTATTTCAAATGGATATACTGGGCCTGACAGAAGACGCAAAACCACTTTTGTTCCAGTAAATAAAGAGCGCCGCAAAGATCAGAAAGAACGTTATACAAAAATGATGCAGGAACAAAGAGATAACAGAAATAAACCTGAAGATGAAAAAGAAGAAGAAAAAAACGAGAACGAAGATATTGTAAAAATATTAGCCAATAGCGGCATAACATATACTGATGATTTAGATATTAACGATTTACTTGGTAAGGATGTATAAAAATGAGTGAAGATAAAGAAACAAAAGTTGAAGTTATAACGCCAGATCAAGTAAATATCGCAAAAACCCAGATGGGAAAAGACGTTAATGTTCGTCAGTTTTTAGGAGACCATCAAACCAATAAAACAAAAGAAAAAATTGATGCTGAGATAGAAAAAGAGCATGCAACATATGCAACAAGAGCCTTAGAGCAGGTAAATGAGCTTAAAAGTTCCGTTAATCTTATAAAAAGTGGCGATAGCAACTTTGATAACGGTATAAATAAAATCAAATCGATAGCCCTGGAAATGAAAGGCAGTTCTGAAATGTTTAGCTATCCTTTGGGTTCTAAAATAGCTAAATCATTGTATGAGCTAAGCAAAAATTGCAAAAAATATGATAAAACCATGGATACTCTGCTAGATGCTTATATTAATACACTTCAGATAATTTTTTCTCAAAATATTCGTGATGCAGATAGTCCTATCGCTAGAGAGTTGCTAAACGAATTTATGAAAATCAGCAATTCCAAGAATCAATAGGGTTCATAAATATATAATTTCAAGTTGCCTTATTGGCAAAAATGCATATATTGACGGTGATTCCACGTTAGGCCGGGTAGCAAAGTGGTAATGCAGGGGACTGCAAATCCTCTATCGGCGGTTCGATTCCGCCCCTGGCCTCCATTTTTCTATCGTATCTACCAAAAAACATTCCCACCCTATCCCTCGTGGGAAAGGGACTTAAGAGATGTCATTCCCACCACCCGCTGTCATTCCCGCGACCCGCTGCGCCAGCGCTAGCGCGGCGAGAGGCGGGAATCCATTGCCATAATGTAATTAAAAAGCCCTCATCCTAACCTTCTCCCACAGGGAGAAGGGACTTAAGGAGTGTAAAAAGCCCTCATCCTAGCCTTCTCTTACACGAAAGAAGGGAAAAAGGGAGTGCAACATAA
>JAOIVE010000016.1 GCA_028223895.1 Rickettsiales bacterium | reverse complement strand
CCGTATCATCGCCATCGCCGCCTTTGATTATATCATCGCCTTCACCACCGCTAAGATTATCACTGCCAGCTCCGCCGATTAATTTATCAGCGCCACCTGCGCCGTTAAGTGTGTCATCGCCTTCACCGCCATCAAGCAGATTTGCGCCCGCGTCACCGGTGATATTATCATCAAATTTTGAGCCGGTTATATTTTCGATATTACGCAAGCGATCGCCGTCTGCGTGACCGCCAGAACCTTCAATATATGGGTTTCCTTCAGCATCATATTGCGGCGCAGCAGAAAGATCTATATTTATAGCTGCGTCTGAATCTGCATAAGATGCGGTGTCAATTCCTGCGCCTCCATCGAGTGTGTCTGCGCCAGATAGGCCGATCAAACTATCATCGCCATCGCCGCCCTGCAGGACGTCATTGCCGGTGGTGCCGGTTAGGTCACCAACAGAAAAAACCTTGGAATAAATATCTTCGCTAGACTGAGTTACCCAAGAGGCAATAAATTTATCATTACCTAAATATTTAATATCCTGCTGGGTTTTTCTAGCGTACAAAGGATCATTTACTAAAAATTCAACACCTATTTTTGTTCCGTCAGAATCAAATAATTGAGCATATGTATTAACATCACCAATGCTTGGTTCATTTGGAGTTTCACCCTCCCAAGTAATTACAAACTTGCCATTTTCATAAGGGGAAATTGATGACTTGTACTGATAGTTCTGTGTTGTAGTATTTACCTGAAATTCTGATGTTAAGGCGTTACCATTTTTATCGTAAAGACGGGCAAACACCTCATATTTATCACCAGAAGATATATATTGTCTAGACCAAGAAACTACAAAATTACCATTATCCAATGCGGAAACTGTTGCATACTCTAACCATGGATGAGTTATTTCATTAATTTTAATTTTTTGAACTAATGGCGTTCCGTCAGTTTTCCATATACCAGTATAAATATTATATCCTTCTGATGAATTTTCAGCAGCCTCTTTCCAAACAATCACTATGTTGCCATTATCTAAAGTATCAACATCCTTTGGCTGTCCACTGTTATTCACCTCAATAGTGCTTATACTATTGCCACCGCTATCATATTTCTGCATAGATATGGAGCCGCGGTGAGGGTCTGTAGAAGATTGTCCTTCATATAACGATACAAATCCGCCATCTTTAGTAGGAGTAATAAAATAATTTGTAGAGTGGGGTGAATTAGCTAAGGATATTTCTTTAGCTAACTCTTCACCACTACTTGTATATATGCTAGCAAATTGTTCTGTTGTACTAGAACCACTAGTCCTCTTCCATGTAACAACAAAGTCTCCATTATTAAGAACTGCTATATCAGGGTGCGCATGCCTATCCCAATATCCACCGGTATCTGAACTCACTTTGAAGTCATCAACTATGATTTTTCCATTTGCATCAATTATTTTAGCTTGAAAATAGGAGGTATGGCTATAATTTCCATAACCATTCCAAGCCAGGACAACATTTCCATTATCCAACACAGCAGAAATTACATTTCGCTGCTCCCCTTCAAGTATTGTTCCACTATCATCACGAAAATCTTTTACAATAAACTCATTTATATGGTGTACGCCGTTATCCTCATTAGTTCTCACATCCACATTCTGCAAACTAACCAGACCATTAACCGTGTCGGTAATGCGGAAAGAGAAGTTGTCGCCACCCAGATAGCCAGAATTTGGTGTATAGGTATAAGTGCCATCATTGTTAATCACAACATTACCGTTAGAGGCCGCACCGCCAGCTTCCACGGTAATATTTTCGCGCGTATTAATCACACCATTAGCGCTATTATCCTTAATGATCGATGCAATTGAATCGCGCCCCGGGAAGTCATCAATTGAAAAAGTTGCATTCTCAAACTGAACATATTCAAAACTCGGCAGAGTATATTTCACATTATCAGATTTGCGAGTAACAGTGATAATATCACGATCCAATACAATATCATAAAGCGAACTTGCGCCTGCAAAAACTGCAGTATCCTTACCGCCGCCACCTTCAAATGTCAGATTGCTATTGCCAACAATGATTTTATCATCATATTTTGAGCCAATTATATGCTCCATGTTTACGAAACGGTCACCTTGGGCATAACCATATTTTCCTGTTCCGGCCTGAAGATCAATTTCAACGCCAGAAGATGATAAATCGTAAGAAACCTTATCGTAACCCGCACCACCATCAAGATAATCCGCGCCCGCTCCGCCTTTTAACAAATCATCGCCATCACCGCCGAATAGTTGGTCATTACCATAACCACCAACAAGCGTATTATCTCCAGATGTTCCAGTTAAATGATCGTCAAAATCCGATCCACGAATATGTTCAACATTAATAACCGTATCACCTGCTGCGTATCCGCCAGAGGCAGATCCTGTAGCCAGATTCACTGTCACACCATCATCTGACTCAGCATAAGAAACCGTATCTTCACCTGCGCCACCGTCTATATAATCAGCGCCCTGACCGCCAATTAGCAGATCATTGTCATTATCGCCATAAAGCTGATCGCCATCTTCTTCACCGCGGATTATGTCATTACCATCACCACCGCGTAAGTTATCGCTGCCTTTACCGCCTTCAATATAATCAGCACCAGAGCCACCATTTATAGTGTCATTTCCATCGCCGCCAATGATAAAATCATCACCAGAACCGCCATCTATAATATCGTTACCGACATTACCAAATAGCAAGTCATTTCCGGCATTACCTTGTATATTATCATTGCCAAATCCGCCAGAAACCATGTCATCGCCATCACCGCCACTTAGGGTATCATCACCCCATTCTCCATAGATGGTATCGTTTCCAGCATTGCCTTGTATATTATCATTGCCTGTACCGCCATAGGCTTTGTCGTTACCTTCATCGCTGGTGATTATATCTTCACGCGAACCGCCAAAAATTAAGTCATGATCGTCGCCGCCACTAATAGTATCAGCTCCGCCATTACCATATAGTTGATCGTCACCACCGCGACCTTCAATATTCTCGTCCCACCACAGACCAATAATGCGGTCAGAAAGCTCACCGCCGACCAAATTTTTCTCAAAATAATCATAATATTCATGATAATGACGTGTACGGCCATGCCATGTGCGTTTTTTCCATGTATTTACGCGCACCTGTACATCATTATATAATTCAGCATCAGCACCACCATTAACACTTATATCAAAATTATTGCCATACCAGGATGAAGAGGCGCTATATGCCTGATAAGATCTATCTTCTTCAACTTCCTGCCAGGTTTTAAAATATTGCTTTTCAGTTATATCTAAAGCTAAATCATAGTCAGAAATTTCATATGTTGCAGCACCCGCATCATCAAAATTTAAGCTGCTTAAGTCAACATATCTACCATCAGAAAACACCACTCTTTCAATTGCAGCTTCAGAATCTTTTAATTGATTCTCGATTAATATCTGATCGCTTCCATCAGGTGAGCTTAGTAATAAATCATTGCCATTCTTGATGAATTTGGTTTCTTCAACCGTGTAGTTTGCAAAGCGTATAATATCACTACCAGCACTATCGCTAACAATATCATATCCATCGCCACGGCCAAAAATATAGACATCATCACCATCGCCACCATCGAGCCGATCCTTGCCTTTGCCGCCGACTAAATAATCATTGCCAATTTCGCCATAAATATGGTCATTACCATCTTGGCCAAATAATACATCATTTCCAATGCCTCCTGCAAGCAGGTCAGCACCTTCACCGCCATCTAGAATATCATCGCCTAAATCGCCATATAGAAGATCTGTTCCATCATCTCCATAAATTATATCACGCCCTTGACCACCGCGTAATGTATCATTACCCTGATCGCCAAATAATAAATCATTGCCACTGCCACCATAAATTTCATCGTCACCGATATTACCATCGATAACATCATCTCCATTGCCGCCATCAAGAAAGTCATTCCCTGCGCCGCCATCAATATTATCATTACCAGATCCGCCTAAAATTACATCATTTCCAGAATCTCCGGACAATATATCATCGCCATCTTCGCCTTCGATTTTATCATTACCATCTCCGCCAGAGACAATATCATCCCCTGATCCTGCTAAAATTATATCATCACCAGAGTCGCCATAAATTTTATCATGACCCTCATTGCCCTCAATATAGTCATCGCCTGAACCTGCTTCAACATGGTCATCACCTGAACCTGCAAGTAATGCATCAGCTTCGCCGCGACCTTCGAGCATGTCATCGCCTTCTTTGGCAAAGAGAGTATTTTTATTATCGTTACCAACCAGCACATCATGGCCAATTGTACCTATAATATCATCAGACCCAGAGCCAGCTTGCAATAACGCACCTGCTTCACGCACACCTATTATTATATCGCCAGTTCCATCTTCTTTTTCCTGAACCACATGCGAACGCGTTTCATTGTGGAATATTTTTTCCGCCGGACCGCCACCGAAGAGTTTATCAAGAGCAAAACTTATTACTGTTGATATTGCCATTATTGCTATTCCATAAGGATTTGCAAGAACAAGAGCCGATTGAATTCCAATTGCAGCAGCAGTAGTTGCTGCCGCTACGGCAGCAGTGCGTACATCCCGCTGTGTTATCTCGCCATTAGATATAAGGCTTGATGTTAATAAGAAAACTGCAGTAGCTGCGCCATTTACAACCGCAGGACTGCCTGCAGAACCCATTTTTGCATATAGCTGTTCCGATGCTTTGCTTATTGCATATTGCACGCTACCAATAGCCGCAGCTTTAGCATAATCTTCAAGACCAGCATCTCTTCCACGTATAATTGCTGTAACCACAACTTGTGTTAAAGCCGCTTGCGTTGCTTCCATTGCAAATTGCTGTCCTCCAGTTGGTTTCTCAGGCAAGAAATCTAATTCTTCAAATATTTTTTCAAGACCTTTTTCTGCCACTAATCGTGCAGCATATCCTTCCATTATATCATCAAGTTCACGACCATCTATTAGTCCTTTTACTACATTCTCAACTAAATCAGCGGACGCTCCATTAAAAGCATTTTCTCCTAATACTCCTGATAGTTTATCGCCAATAATTTCATTGAAAAATTTATCAACCGATGCTTCTCTGCTCTGCACCATTTGATTAAGCTTATTGATATTAATGTTTATATTACCAACCACCTCATCAAGTATGCTTACATCCTGATCGGCATTTACATATCTGGTGCCAAAGCTGGTTGCTATTTGCTCAATTCCAGAGGTGTCAAACGCTTCCGGATTACCAAAAGCGTCTCTAAATAATTCACTAACTGTCTTATCACCGGTTGAGAAGTAGTTGGTGGTTGTGCCGTCAGCATCAGTATATTCAATATTTTTTGGTTTTAAGTTTGGTGTTGGAATGTTTTCTATGGCTGTTTGAGCATTGCCAACTCCTGCGGCTTTTTGGGTGATTTCAACAGATGTATTTTCCTTATCAGCAAAATTGTACGCAACATATCCAAAGTCATTATCTTCGGGGGTGATGTTGAGGGAGTCTTCGAAGGTACTAAGATACATATGTCCACCATCTGCACCTATAAGCTTACGGTTAACCCAATAATTATTTTCTGCAATATCAATTAAATCATCTTCACTCATACCCAAATCATTTGCGATATCCACAAGTATTGAAGAAGGCGTTACTACTACTGCATAGTCACTACCACTTACAGGATCAAACATTGAAATAATAGTATCTTTACTAATGAGATGATCTAATTCTTCATTATAACTCTTCAATTTTGCGATATGTTCCTCACGTTCATCACTCGCAGGCGTTGGCTTTCTTATTTCCCGTAATTTAATTTGTCCATTTTGTACATCCGCGTAAAGCTCTACCAAGCCATCATCACTGGCTTTTAGAAGTTTAAACCCATCTTTCGAATCTATAGCTGAAGAGGCTACAAAGTTCTTCATTGAAACATAGGTGTTATCAATATTTGCTACATTATCCCCACTACCAATTCCTAAAATAGTTAAGCCAACGATAGGATGAATAGCTGAAGCTTCGGCCGCATTTTGTATCACTTTAACTTCATCATATATAAAACTTAATGCTGTGCCTGCCACGGCTACTGACCCTATTGAATCATTTATTTTATTATAATACTCATAATAACCTTGGAATTCAGGATATTCTGTAGACTGCGAGGTTGTATCAAACCCTATATCTATAAAAGAAGCCGGAGCACTTCTGGAAGCAAGCTCATTTTTTCCTATATTACCTAATGCTTCTATTACTCCCCTATTAACTCCATGTGTTACAACAGAGCTAGCTATGCTTACCCATTCAGCTAGTTCATTAGCATCATCTAGGGTCTTAACTTTTCCATCAGAAGTTGAAGTTATAAAATTATTAGAGTTTATTTCACCGGGAAGGATATTTTTAATTTTTATATGTTTGCCATCTTCTAAACCAATAATAGTATCAGAACCAGATGATGAAATTTGCAGATCAGAAAAAGATGTGCAATTTGTTATGTTTGTTAGATCTATAACTGAATTAACAAATTCTTCACCAAAGTGATCTATTATATAATTGCTACCGTCATCATTATATAACGGGTTATATAACCTGAATGCTACATTATTACTTTCTGCCATAACTAAACCTATTTATTGTATATATATTCCGCGGTGAATAAAACTAAGCTAATAATGAAAAAAACTATTTTGAAAGGAAAGTGCCCTTTATGAAAAAACGTATACCAAACACTTGGGAAATGCCTAAATAATATTCCCCCTACAAAATCAATACAAAGCATACCGTAATATAATTCCTTACCATCATTTTCACACTTCTCACTGTCCTGAAGAGCTCTCCAGCCATCTTCAGAAGTAGTTTTTGCCCTTAATCTTCCCCAAGGACCCTTAGTGATTGCTTTTTTCAATCTTCTCTTTACTTTCATGCATATTCCTCCGCTGGACTGGGTATGTTCCCCCGTCCCAAGCGTTCATTATCACTGTCCAAATTCTCTACCACATTTCCTCCAATTTTATTGGGCTATTATTATTCGCTGATGACCATTTACTTCAAATATAAATCCAAAATTATATTCCATATATTAAGACATATTCCTTTTTATCTTAACAAAGGCGCAAAAGCTCAAACAATATGCGTTTTATTAGTAATAACTGTCAACAATTAACTTGTAAAATATATATCACGCACAACCCTCGGTTGGCACTTGCTTTTCAGGCTCCTACCTATTGGCTATAATAATTAATTTGTTAAGTTATTGTTAATTGATTCTGATCGATTTCTAATAGATAGCCAGCAACAATCTTGCAACACGCATTTATAATTGCACGAAATGCAACTAAGGTCAGGATGTTATGTCACCAACTGCAAAGAAGTATCTTAATTTAAATAATATTCAGAATAATTATATGGAAAGTTCCTCATCAGGCTCACCCATAGTTTCACCTTCAACTTTTTTCCGCCATTTCTTCTTATCTTCAGGCTCCTCGGCTTCTTCTGCGCTTTCATGCTCTTCAAGTTCTTTTCTCCATGGGTTAGCCATTGGAACGCGAGAAGAAAAGGACGATCCTAATCCAGCCCTAGCAGCACCGCTCAATGAACCAGGCAATCTTCCTGCATAACCCGCTGAAACCGCTGGATAACGTAAGGAAAAAGGAGGGTTATCATCATGTTGGCTACCATAACCTTCTTCCCTACCATCACTATCAGGAATTATATCTTCTGCTGCTGATTTGAAGAATTCTAATTTAACTCTTTGCTCATCACTTAATTTCTTATCAAGTCCTAGTTCTGCAAGTTCTTTTTCCAATTCTTCAACTGATTTTTCTGCCAAAAAATCTTCCAAATCATGTCTATACTCATCTAGCTCTAAGGTCAAACTCATACCTCCATCTAATTCTATGGGCGGCAATTTTGCTCCACTTTGTTCATTTCTCTCTCCTGACATTTAACACCTCACACTTTATTTTAATTGATATATCTCATATAATTTATACATAATAATAAAACATATATTACAAAAAACCACTATTTTGAATATTTAATGCTGATTTACTTTTTAAGTAACGAAAAAAGGGCTGCCATAATGACAACCCTTTTAAAAATATTTTTTAACTTAAAGGAAATTTAAGCTGCTACATCTTCCTGATTATCATCATTAGAAGGTTTAGTAGCTGCACGACGAGCTTTAAGTATAGTAACTAACTTAGACATCGCATCTTCTGCACTAATATTTTTAACTGCAGCAAATTCACTTGCAAGACGAGCTAACGCAGATTCATAAATTACTCTTTCACTATAAGAGCGATCAGGATCATCAACATTTTTATACAAATCTCTTACAACTTCTGATATTGCAATAACATCACCAGAATTGATTTTTCCTTCATATTCCTGAGCACGGCGACTCCACATTCCACGACCAGGTTTTGCTCTGCCCTTTAAAACAGTCATGGCTTTATCAACCTGCTGTTCTGGACAAAGAGCCCTTAAGCCAGAATCATTAGCGCGGCCAACAGGAACTCTTAAAACCATCTTGTCTTTTTCAAATTGTACTACATATACTTTCAGGTCCATACCAGCTACAGTTTGAGTTTCCTCACCTGTTACTTCACCAACACCGTGAGCTGGATAAACAACTTTATCGCCTGCTTTAAATTCTATTGTTTCTGACATAAGGCAAAATCCTATATTTTTGTTAATAACAAAACTTGAAAAAATAATCCAAGCAAACTAAATTTTTCCCCCGAAAACCCCATATATATTAGGAATATATAATATAAGCGCAGAGCATCATATCACAAAAACGTGATAAGATAAAGCCCTTCTATCAACTTTTTTATAAAAAAATTAAAATTATTATTTTGAGGCATGATAGATAGTGATACTCACAATTATTTCAAAGCAACGATGGATATATTTTATAACAAAAAAGAGGCCTGACAATTTCAGGCCAGACCTCTTTTATAAATATATAAGCAATTAAATTTTATACTAGCAAGTCGAAGCGACGTGTAGAAGAACTACATAAGCTGAAGACTGACGAAGTATAAATGTAAATGTACAAAACAATATAGGATCTTTGCTTTGCTTTTATACTAGCAAGTCGAAGCGATTTGTAGAAGAACTACACGAGCTGATGGCCGACGCAGTATAAATGCAAATGCACAAAACAATATAGGATCTTTGCTTTGCTTTTATAATAGGAGGGCGAAGCGATTTGTAGAAGAACTACACGAGCTGATGGCCGACGCAGTATAAATGCAAATGCACAAAACAATATAGGATCTTTGCTTTGCTTTTATAATAGGAGGGCGAAGCGATTTGTAGAAGAACTACACGAGCTGATGGCCGACGCAGTATAAATGCAAATGCACAAAACAATATAGGGTCTTTGCTTTGCTTTTATAATAGGAGGGCGAAGCGATTTGTAGAAGAACTACACGAGCTGATGGCCGACGCAGTATAAATGCAAATGAAAGATCCTATATACTATGCAGCTGGAGCTTTTTTCTTATTATTACTCGCAGAAGCATTAGAGTTTGCAGCATCACTAACTTCAGATAATATTTCGCTAACGCGCTTATTTATCATATCCAAAGCTTCGCCATTGGCTTTAGAAGCCATTTCAGCTAATTCACGAGAATTAGAAATAGCAGATCCTATAGATTTCTTAGCATACTCAGCCTGATTAGCTACAGCAGACTCAGGGCTTTTTGCTGAAGATGTAGAAGCTTCTTTTAAAAATTTAGAAAATTCTTCCGTAGCATCCTGAGCTATTTCAGCCTGACGACGAGCCAAAGCCTGAGAACTTTCAGCAACAGATTTAGTGATCTCAGAAATCACTTCAGCATTACGACGACCAGCATTAGCAAGCTGCTCAAAATCAAAAGCTCCCAAGTTACAACTACCTAAATCTCCAAAAGAGTTAAAAAACTCAGAGAACTGATCAGCAAATTTATTTTTATTTTTAGACATAATGTTTTTCCTTATTTAACTGTATTATTTAATAATAATATTATTAATGTAAATATTTCCATCCATCCATGAACAAGACTAATATAGAATTTCACCAGACAGGTCAAGCATTATTGTGCATTGCATCATAGATATTGTCAACCACTTTTTGTGCAACGCACCATATTTTTATATGTTATGATAATAAAGCAACAAATTATGATATTTCATACTAATTTTATGGTAAATTATCGCAATAAATATAAATATCACCTCTGCGCTTCTTTAACTCCCCCACAAGCGACAACAGCTGTAAAATCACCAATTACCGGCCTACTTTTTTTTTCTGATAATTCTTCAGCAAATGAAACATAATCCTTCCTGCCTGCATCTTTAATGCCAGCAGCATTTACCACCGCATTAACAGCTTCTCCCCTTATTAACTGCTCTTTTTGCTCCAGATCCTTCATAGCAAGAGATGCTCTTGTTTTATCATCAAAATCACAAGCTCCATGCGGCGAGCAAATTATTCTATTACTATTTCCCACCTTTTCTAACTCACGAGCCAGCTCAATATATGGAGTTAGAGATTCATTACTTCCCGGCCTTTGATCGGCATCAACTGCAACTTTCAACTCAAGATCTCCAAGACAAGCCTCACTTAAAGCATTTTTATCTATAACATCTCCACGAGCAGCATTGATAACAACACCACCTTTTCTCACAACATCAAATTCATCTTTTCCAATCATGCCTTTAGTTTTATCTTTTAAAGGAACATTTTTATCTGTTAAAGGAACATTTAAGGAAACTATATCTGCATCTGTCATTGCCTCAATTGCACTTTCGCACATGATCAGTTTAAGCTTATTTTCATTAACAGCTTTGGCAATAGCTGGAATCCTCATAAATTCGCTCAACTTAGCTTCCCTTCCATCTTCAGTTTTACAGCTTTTGCTATATATTGATATTTTTGATGGAGAACTTTCCTGAGCTAAAATATTTACTATCTCTTTGGCTATATTACCTGAACCTATAATAGCAATATTCTTATTATTATATGGCTCCAGATAATCTGCATAATCATCGCTTGCAAATTTTTGTCCAAATTCTTTGTCTATTACATTTTCAGTATTAAGAGGATTTTCTTCATCTAAAACAGCTGCATTAATTTCATTCAATTCATCGCTTTTTATATCTCCTGCAACATGCCCACCAATTTTTAGGGCAAATCTTGCAGTAGCAAGAGCATTTCCACCAGGAACATTTTGTACAACCCCTCCTAACTGCTTGACTAAATCGCACTGACAATTTCCAACCCCAGCACCAAGGCGAGTAACAGATAAAATCGCCTTGCCTGCTTCTATATTAGCATTCAATGCATTTACTACCTTTTCAGTCACAGGTTCTGCCGCTACAGTTATTCCTGTTAATTTATATTCTTTTATTAAAGAAATCTGCTCCTCTTCAGTTGCTGCAGGAGCGTAAATCCTTAAATTTCCTTTAGTTCCTTTACAATCTCTTAAAACACTTCCACCCTGATCTATAACTTTATAGCCACGATCTTTCATATCAGCAAAAACTTCATTTAGGCTTTCCTGCTCAAATGCAAGGTCAGTTATTATCAAATCTCTTATAATATAATCAGAATGAGCTGCGGTCATATTTTCCCCAATAAATTTATATCAAGTCTTCAAAACTTACGTAAATGAATAGGAAAGATACTAGAATTTCCAATAAAGTATAGAGTTTAAAGTATGTTTATGTTAAGAAAACTTATTATTAAATAATGGCAAAATATCACATATGTTACAAATAATATTAGCTCAGCCTCGTGGGTTCTGCGCTGGAGTTGAACGCGCAATTGAAATCGTTGAACGCGCATTGAAAAAATATGGCGCTCCTATATATGTACGTCACGAAATCGTACATAATAAATTCGTTGTAAATAATTTAGAAAAAAAAGGCGTAATTTTTGTAGATGAAATATCTGAAATTCCCGATGGAGCAATTACAATATTTAGCGCTCATGGTGTTTCAGATAAAGTAGAAGATAATGCAAAAGAGCGCGACCTTCCAGTAATTGATGCCACATGCCCTCTTGTTACCAAAGTTCATAAGCAAGCAATTCGCAGTGAAAAAAATGGGCATAAAATAATTCTTATTGGCCATAGAGGCCATCCAGAAGTTGAAGGCACGTCAGGTCGCATAAAAGGCCAAATGATTATTGTTGAAAATATCGAAGATGTTAAATCTTTGAAAGTTGATGACCCGAATAATCTTTCTTATGTCACCCAAACAACATTAAGCGTTGATGATACAAGCTCTATAATATCAGCTTTAAAAGAAAAATTCCCAAATATTGAAGGCCCTGGCGTAAAAGATATTTGTTATGCAACACAAAATCGTCAAAATGCCGTTAAATCTCTTGCCAAAGATGCGGATCTTATATTAGTCATAGGCGCGCAGAATAGCTCCAACTCAAATCGACTCAGAGATTTATCTCAAGAGATGGGAACTACCTCATATTTAATTAATGGACCTGAAGATATCAACCCAGAGTGGTTACATAATATTAACATATTAGGCATAACGGCAGGTGCATCAGCTCCTGAAATGTTAATAGATTCAGTTGTAAAATTTATACAAAATATTATGGCAGTTGAAATAAAAACTATGGATGGAATTGAAGAAAACGTCCATTTTAAGCTGCCAAAAGAGGTTACTTAACAGGCAAAAAACAAAGTTATCCACATAAAACTAACATAGATATCAATATTTTACATACTATATGTTGACATAAACAGAGCTTAGATATACTATATGTTCATAGGCTTTCGGTTACCATCCTGCTTTGCACTCCTTATGTATCTCCCTTGCGTTCAAAGTTCTAACCGGAAGCCTCTTTTTAAAAACAATCTTCCACCTCGCAGTTAAAAAATAATTGATTTTATTATATATATTTACCCATAACTGACATTATTTTTGCCATTTTATATTTATTAACTAACAAAACTTTTACACCCCCTGGTTGAACGCAACCTGCAATAGATAAAACCACATACAAATAAAACTAATAACTATAAAAAATTAAATATTGTCCTGATTTATATATTAGGGTACTCTTATAGGTTGCTAAGGTATAGTAATTCTAAGGGGATGGTAATGGAAAATATCATACGTTTCTGTAATAGCCTTTCGGCTCGCCTGCAATTTAATGTAATATTCTTATCTTTTGTTGGTATATTTTTTGGAATAAAAAGCTATTTACATGTTAAAGATGAGTTTGGTGAAATGGCAAGTGTTGCTTTTCTCAACGATCTCTGGTTTCAGGTTATAGTAGCTATAGTCATAAACATAGTGGTTGGGATAATGCTACATAAAAACACCACTGTTCGAATCAGACAATTAAGAGATTGCATGACCGAAATAACTCAAGGCAACCTCGATCAGGAAATCCCACACACAGAAAGAAAAACCGAAATTGGTGATATGGCAAGGGTTATAAAAATATTTCAAGACAATGCAATACAGCTTAAAAGCTTAAAGAAAGAACAGGAAAATGCGACAGAGACAGCGAAGATTGAACGTCAGAACATGCTTAAAGACTTAGCAGAACAATTCAACAAAACAATTCGTAAAATTGTAGTTGATGTTGAAGAATCAGCTTCAAACATGGAAAACGAATCTCGTTCGATGGCGCAATATGCCGAAAATAGCGTCAGAAGCATAAAACATCTTAATGAAGAGTCATCTTTAGCATCAGAGAATGTAAATACTGTAGCTTCTGCTGCCGAACAGCTATCAACAGCTATTAAAGAAATCAGCAAAAATGTTTCACATTCTTATAAGATAACTCAGGATGCGGTAAATAATTCAAAATATGCTCAGGAAAAAATCACCGGCCTTTCTGAAGGCGCTGATAAAATTGGAGAAGTTATAAAAATCATTAATGATATAGCCGAACAAATTAACTTACTTGCACTAAATGCAACAATTGAAGCTGCAAGAGCAGGAGAAGCAGGGAAAGGCTTTGCCGTTGTTGCATCTGAGGTTAAAAATTTAGCCAATCAAACAGCAAAAGCAACTGAAGAGATATCATCAGTTATAAACAATATTCAACAAAGAACCAATGAGTCAGTTTCATCAATAGAAAATATAAGTAAAACTATCGAAGAAATAAGCAACACATCTACCTCTATATCATCTGGAGTAGAAGAACAAAGTTCTGCAACACAGGAAATTGCCCGCAATATCATGGAGGCAGCCTCTCACACCAATCAGGTGCATAAAAATATGGGCAAAGTGTCAGAACTATCTTCACAAACCGGAAATTCATCAGAAGCGGTATTAAAGTTATGTTCCATACTATCAAAAAATGCCAAATTACTTGATGATGAAGTTATTGCGTTTGTTGAACATATTCAAAAACCTGCATAGGGCTTTTCTTACTTAGCTATTATAGCCTGTATATAGTTGCGGCCTTTGTGTCCAGTTTTCTTTTATCTTAACAAAAAGAAAAAGATGAATCTTAGTATTTAATATGCGCCCCAACTCATTACGCGCTTTTTCTCCTACAATCTTTATATTTTTTCCGCCTTTACCCAGAACGATAGATTTCTGATTGCTCTTTTCTACATAAATAACCTGATTTATTTTTATAGAACCATCTTTACAGTCTTCCCACTTTTCGGTTTCAACAGCTATGGAATATGGAAGTTCCTGCTGAAGAATTAAAAATAATTTTTCACGGGTAATTTCTGCTGCCATAAAGCGTAAAGGAGCATCAGACATTTCATCTTCAGGAAACATCCATGGGCCTTTAGGCGCTATGTCAGCTAAATATTTTTTAAGATCGTCAATTCCATTGCCTTTTATAGCAGAAATCATAAATGTTCGATCAAAATCTGCATAATCATTAATTTCCTTTGTAAGAGGCAAAAGGCGGTCACGATTGATTTTATCAATTTTATTTAAAACCAGAATCACTTTCTTATTATTAGACTCTTTTAAAGATTTTATGATATTTTTTGTATCATCGCATATGCCTTTTCTTGCATCTATAACCAATGCCGTAACATCAGTTTCACCGACACCTTTCCAGGCTTCCTCAACAATCATTTTTTCTAAAGAACGCTTTGGAGTAAATATTCCCGGCGTATCAACCAGAACTATTTGTGCGCTGCCTTGCATACAAACTCCACGCACCGAAACACGAGTTGTCTGCACTTTTGGGCTCACTATTGATATTTTTCCTCCAACCATATTATTTACAAGAGTTGATTTACCTGCATTTGGAGCGCCGCATATAGATACAAATATGCATGAATTACTATTATCAGCTATAGTCATTATTATTCCTTATGGATTATTTTTAGCAGCTCCTTTGCTGCTTCTTTTTCGGCTTTTTTCTTATTTTTTCCTTTAGCGCGAACCGGGTCAAAACCTTGCACATAAACTTCTACTATAAATGAAGGAGAGTGCGAAGGGCCGCTAATTTCTACTACATTATATTCAGGTATTGGCAAACCATTGCCTTGCGCCCATTCCTGCAAGGATGTTTTATGTTCTTTGGGAGGAACTTTCATCTGGTCAATTATATCTTTCCAGTGTTTTTTTATAAATATTTTTGCCTCTGTAATGCCACCATCAACATATAAAGCACCGATCAAAGCCTCCAGCGCATTTTCTATATTACTAAGATTACTGCGCCCTCCAGTTGATTCTTCACCTTGGGTCATATTGATATATTTGCCAATATTTAATTCTTTAGCAACCTTAGAGACAGTCTCTCCTTTAACAAGAGCCGATTGTCTTTTTGCTAATTGACCTTCTTGTTCATTTGGATATTTATCAATCAATATTTCTGCTATTATAAGACCAAGAACCGAATCCCCTAAAAATTCAAGCCTTTCATAATTGAATATATCGCTATTATTTTGCGAATTAAATTTAGTAATACTAGGATGAGTAAGAGCTTCTTTTAATAAGCTGTCATCTTTAAATTTATACCCTATTATTTCCTCAAACTTACTCATTAATGTCTCCGGAAATCTGAACATCGCTCAAAAATCTTTGCCCACGGAAACCAGAAAACCATTTCCAAAATTCGTAAATTCTGGCAGTTGTAGAAAAGAATATTATATTTGCAGGCCCCAATAAATGATCTTCAGGAACATATCCAACATAAGATAAAACCCGACTATCTTGTGAGTTATCCCTGTTATCTCCCATAAAGAAATAATGACCTTCAGGCACTCGATAAACCCCGGTATTGTCAAGCTTGCCATTAGATCTTTCATCTAAAACCCTATAAGATACACCATTTGGCAAGGTTTCAATATATTGGTGAATTATTTTTCTGTTACCATATTGATCAATATCTGTAAAATCCTCAATCTGCTCTTTAGCAATAGGATTACCATTTAGATAAACAACTCCATTTAAAACCTGAATAGTATCACCAGGCATACCTATAAGACGCTTTATATAATTTATGCTTTTATCTGACGGTAATTTAAAAACTATAACATCACCTCTTTTGGGAGATTCCTTCATTATGCGTCCATCAAACAACCCCAAACCAAAAGGCAAAGAATAGCGGCTATATCCATATTTATATTTAGATACAAAAACATAATCCCCAACCAATAGGGTAGATTTCATTGACCCTGACGGTATATAAAAAGGCTCAAATGCAAAACTTCTAAAAATCAGGGCAATAAATATAGCAATCGCAACTGATTTTATAGTTTCCTTCCACTCACCTGATTTATTAGCTAAAGCTTTATCTTTACTGACATTTTCTATATTACTCATTTTAACAATGATTCTCCTGTCATTTGAGGTGGTTGTTCCAACTGCATAATATCAAGTATGGTTGGTGATATATCGCATAGTTTACCGTCTTTTAACTCTACACCACTTATATCATTACCAACTAAAACAAATGGGACAGGACCACTTGTATGTGCCGTATGAGGCTCTCCTGTATTTTCATCAACCATTTGCTCAGCATTACCATGATCTGCAGTTATTAGCATTGCACTATCAGATTCAAGCGCTGCTTGAACTATATTTTTTAAACAGCCATCAACTGCTTCGACCGCCTTAATTGCAGCCTGCTCATTTCCTGTATGACCAACCATGTCAGTATTGGCAAAATTTACTACAATTAATCCGTATTTTTTGGAATTTATTGCTGCAACCAATTTTTCTGTAAGCTTTGCTGATGACATTTCAGGCTGCAAATCATATGTTGTGACATCAGGTGAAGGAATTAATATTCTGTCTTCTTTTGAAAACTCAGACTCAACTCCGCCATTAAAAAAGAAAGTAACATGCGCATATTTCTCAGTTTCCGATATTCGCAATTGGCAAATACCATTATTTGCAACTACTTCCCCAACACTATTAACTACTTCTTCGGTTTTAAAAATCGATTCAACATGATTATTCAACTCGCTTGAATATTCAACCATTCCCAACTTGCAGCTAAAATCAATTGCCTTTTTTCTTACAAATCCATCAAATTTAGGATCTGCAATTGCATGCAATATCTGACGTGCCCTGTCTGAGCGAAAATTTGCCATTATAAAGGCATCGCCATCACTCATTCCTGCATAATCACCAATTACAACAGGATCAATAAACTCATCATTGACTGATTTTGCATAGCTTGATTTTATTGCATCTAAGGCCGAGTCAAATTTATCTGCTGCATTTGCCTCTATAATAGCGTTATATGCAAGCTCAACCCTATCCCATCTTTTATCTCTATCCATTGCGTAATAACGGCCAGATATTGTGGCAATTGAGATATTATTATCTTTATCAATAGCATTTTGTATTTTACTAATATATTCCGCAGCACTTGCAGGAGCAGTGTCGCGCCCATCTGTAAATAAGTGTAATTTAACTTCTATATCGTTTTTTGAAATAATCTTAGCAAGAGCAATTATGTGATCCTGATGCGCATGCACACCACCATCAGATGCCAGGCCCATAATATGACAAGTTTTTCCCGCACCTTTTAATTTATCTATAAGCTTTATTACTTCCTGATTATTTTCAAGTGCCCCATCGTTAATTGCTGCATCTATTTTTGGAAGATTCTGCATAACTATGCGGCCGCCACCAATATTCATATGGCCAACTTCTGAATTTCCCATCTGACCTTCTGGCAAACCAACCGCTAAACCAGATGTTTTTAATAATGAGTTTGGAAATTTTTCTAATATTTCATCCCAGTTAGGAGAGCTTGCCATCTTTATAGCATTATGCTCTGATTCTTCCCTTGCACCCCAACCGTCTAAAATGCATAAAATGACGGACTTTTTATTATAAGCCAATTAACTACTCTCTTAATTTGAAAAAACGCTAATATAAACATATTTATAACAATTGTAAATCTGCCAATAAATAAAGAAAATTGCTATATTTCCATAGTACTGCCTAATTTTATTAATGAGTTTCTTAGAACATCATCATCTATATCTTTGACTAAATCCAGCAGGCTTAAGCTTGGCTCTTTTACAGTTTTCTTTTTATTAATACTATTATTAACAGCCTTAGGCATAGAACCAGGATTCTGCAATAATTTAAGCTTTGCTATAGCTTTATAACCAAAATAAACCGCTATTTTTTCTATAATTACAGGCTCAAGATATGTAAGCTCAGTTGCCATTCCCGAATCATATATTTCAATATATAAAGTGCCGTTAATATTAGCATCCCTCCAAAACGATATCTTTTGCGGAGAACTATACTCACCCAATACAGGACCAACTATTTTATCCCAGTCAGCTATAAGCTTGCTATGGATAAATCCACGCTTTGAAAGAACAGGCTTAGTAGCCTTATCAAGTGCATATCCTATCTTACGCGGCCCAGGCAAATATTTAATATTGGGATTATCATACATTAACCAGACTCACTGATTATCGGCAAAAAGTCATCCACCAGATCTTTATATAAATCCTTCTTAAAAGGGACAATCATATCAGGAACTGTTGTAAAATCCGCCCATTTCCACTTTTCAAACTCAGGATGACCTGTTTTAATATTTATATCTTCATCATTACCAAGAAACCGCAAAGCAAACCATTTTTGCTTCTGCCCCATATATTTGCCTTTCCATAATTTACCAATTAAATGTTCTGGCAAATCATAATAATACCATTTCTTGCTTTCATAAATTATCTGTGCATTACTGGTACCAACTTCTTCGAGCATCTCCCTAAACAGTGCCTCTTCTGGAGACTCACCTTCATCAATACCGCCCTGAGGCATCTGCCAGGCTTCAACCATTGTATCTATTCTTTTGCCAACAAATACTTCATTTTTTGAATTAAATAACATAATTCCAACCGCAGGCCTGTAAGAAAAGCCCGAACTTTTACTACTCAAGAATCAACTCCATAATATATTGCTACCAGCCTCACTCTTCTTCCTCTTCTTCGTCATCATATTTATATCCATAAACTTTTTCCAATATGAAAGATAGAGGCTGGACATTATATCCCCTTTCATTAACATCAGAAAGCCATCTTTCAAGCATGCGAATAGTAAGAGGGTAAGGATGGGCTATAACTATAACATAACTCTTTTCCGTGGCAAGCTTCTCAAGCTTTCTAAATGATTGATTAATCTCATATTGGGATATTCCATCATCAAGAATCATATCTGAAACAAGCATAGGATAGCCTATCTGGTCTGCCAGCTGAATTGCCGAAGAATGGCTATAACCATTACCAAATAAAAATGGCACATCTTTTTCATGCAATCTTTTTAAAACAGGTCTTATACTAATCAATGAGTTGGAGAAAACCTCTCCCGGCTTAGAATAAGCTCCAACATAACCTTCAAAAAGGCCTAAAAGCATATTCAAACGTGTAACATTGTCATCTTTAGAAAATTTTGAGGTTAAAGCATAAGGCCCAGGATCATCAACTCTAAAATCCTTTGTTTCCATAGGAATGCTTATCAATATTTCATGCCCCTCATCACGAGCAGCAAGCGCCCACTCTTTAACTGATGGCGCATAAGGCGAAAATCCAAGAGTAATATTTTCCGGTAAGTTTAAAGCATCTTCTGTTGTTGAAGCACTAAGCCCAAGACCTTGCAGCAATATGACAATTACCGGCTTTCCACCCAGATCTTCAACCGTTACTTCTTTTCTTTTACGAATGACTGTCTGTGTATTTTTCTCAAGAATGGCTTCAAGCAACTCTTTTGGCAATCTTGGGCCTATAAAATTACCAAAATCACCCTTCTTTCTTTTTTTCCTTTTCTTTTTTTTCTTTCCTTTGGAATCTTCATCTGAATCATCATCTGCTTCTTCCTGCTGCTTTTGTGTATATTTAACCTCTCCGGAAACTTCACCTGTTTTTATATTATACTCTATTCGCTGCCCGGAAATCAGAGCTTCTTCTATAAGTGGCTTACTATCAGATAAAAGATTGCTTAAGACAGTAATAACCGTCATAAACGCAAAAAACGCAGCAACACCCAACCAAATATGAGTGGGAGAAATTTTTGGCAAAACTTTTGGTACAAATCTCATACCGACACCGGAAAACTACCTTACCTGGCTAACAAACGCCATATCAGCGCCAATGATATTAATCACTCGCAACAAATCTATAGCACGACCTAATTGATAATCTTTTTCATAAAGCTCTTTCTGCTTTTCAAGGCGAGTAACTTTATCATCTTTATCATCACCCTTAGAATTTTTTCCATCATTATTCTTCAGATGCTTTCTAAGAGTTGCCTCAGAAGCCCGGCCTTTACTATCCATAGCCTCTATTTTTGACTGAGTTACAACCACATCAGGCTCAATACCTTCAGCCTGAATTGATCTGCCAGAAGGAGTAAAATAGCGCGAAGTCGTAAGACGCATAGCACCTTTACTTGCAGAAAGTGGTATTATAGTTTGAACAGAACCTTTACCAAAAGATTTTTCGCCCATTATAACTGCACGACGGTGATCCTGCAAAGCTCCAGCAACAATCTCAGAGGCAGAAGCAGAACCGCCATTTATAAGAACAACAATAGGCTTCTTATCAATTATATCACCTTTTGATGCATTAAATCTTTTATTGCTATCTTCAACCTTACCGCCGGTAGAAACGATTTCACCCTGCTCAAGGAACAGGTCAGAAACCTCTATTGCCTGATCTAACAATCCACCAGGATTGTTTCTCAAATCAAGAACCACTCCCTTAAATTCCTTTTCGCCGATCTTTTTAAGAAGCTTCTTAATTTCACGCTCTATATTATCTGCTGTATTTTCAGAAAATGAAGTCACCCTTATATAAATAACATCTTCTTCCTGACGTGAGCGCACAGATTTTATTTTAATAATAGCTCTTGTTATCTCTATTTTTAAAGGCTCCGACTCACCCTCACGCAAAACATCAAGATTGATATTAGTACCGGGCTTACCACGCATTTTTTCAACTGATTCACTTAAAGTTGTGCCCATAACAGCCTCGCCATCGATACGGCTAATATAATCCCCAGCCTTTATACCAGCACGATATGCCGGAGTATCATCAATTGGAGAAACAACCTTAACCAAACCATTTTCCATGGTAACTTCAATTCCCAAACCACCAAACTCACCTCTGGTTTGAATGCGCATTTCTTCAAAAGCTTTCTCATTTAAATAGCTTGAATGAGGATCAAGGGAAGAAAGCATACCATTAATAGCCGACTCAATAAGATCCTTATCTTCAACATCTTCAACATAATCCCTTTTTACCTTGTCAAAAACATCGCCGAATAAATCCAGCAATCGCAAAGTCTCTTTATTACTTCCAGCTTGCGCATATGAGGCATTAACAAGCAATAAAACCGCCAAAGAAAAGAAAATACGAATAGATAATCGCTGCATCTTGAGAAACTCTTTTGAATATTTTACTATTACACAAAATTAGTTCTAAACCATTTTACACAATAAATGAACTATAAAATCTTTTAACTGAAAGTTTCTGCAATTTATTTTTTTAGATTGTCAATAAGGCAACAGATATGTCAGACAATACATACACAACAACAAAAAAGGCGGATAAAATCCACCTTCTTTGTTATTTTATATAAATAAAATCAACTAATACTAGCCCTGACGCGCTTTGAATCTAGGATTCTTTTTATTTATAACATATATACGACCTTTACGACGAACAGTACGGCAGTTCTTGTCGCGCTTTTTAGCTGATTTTAGTGAACTTAAAACTTTCATGGCACTCTCTTTAGCGATGTTATTTTATTTCAAGAGGCGTCTATATACAACATAAAAGACCGCCATGTCAAGACATAACGGTCATTTATTTAATTACATCCTCCCTACTTGCATACCTCCGCCGCCTAATGCACCAACAAATCCATTTGTATTTCTTTTAAAACCACTTGCGAAACCATCAACTTCTTTAGATTTATCGCAGAATTTTGCTTTAGCCTGTTCAAAGCCCCATTCTAAACAATCCATAATTCTCTGGGCTTCCTCAGCAGTTTTGATGTCTTTGGTTGTAAGGCGCACCATGCAATCTATACCCTCTACAGGAAAAGGCTTGATATCTTTTAGCAGATCATTTTTATCAAGCACTTCATGAAAATATGCCTGAAATTCTTTTTTAGTTTCACCATCTAAGCTTCCATAATCTTGATCAACACAAGTTAAAACACAATTATATGCACCTCTATGACTTTCATCTTCGGCCAAAAATCCAAAAACCCCTTTTTCTTGTGAAATATGATTGTTAACTGCTTCTTGAAATAATCGACTTCCCTCAACAGATCTTTTTATAGAACCTTCTAAACCTCCATTATTCAATAACCAACTTATACAGCGATTAGTTTCTGCCATGCTTTTCATAGATGTAGATCTTATAACAACCGTATCAGGAAGATTTCCATCTTTATCAGGCTTTACAAGAACCTCATCACGAACTTTACCTTCATCACTAGTTGCAAGATTCTGCATTTTAAGTCGAACCCAAGGCTTTTTCTCAGCTATGCGCCCATATGCATTTGGGTCAACTACCATTATTGCTATATCAGACGGCGCACCAAGCATTTTTTGTCCTGGAAGAGTATATGAAAAACCTTCAGGTATTGTCATTGTTCCTGCACCAGAAGTTGCATCAATTAAGGTTACGCCCTTACCACCGCTTTCTTGTCGCCATTTTGCAAAAGCATCTAAATCATCTTGAGCAATTGATACACCAGTTGATGTTTCATTAAGAGGAAATATTACATCATCATCTTTTCCTATTTGTCCTGAATTTACAAGTTCCATAAGACCTGGTGCTGTGCCCGGATCAATTTTAATATGCTCAACATCAAGGTCATGCTTTTCTTTAAGTTGCTTAACATCTTTTGCCCATGTTTCGCCAAATGCCCCAAAATCAATTACTTTTACATTATGTTCTTTACTTAAAAGATTTACCATTGCCATTTCCATTGCTCCATGGCCACCACCATCAACAAAAGCTGTGCTATGATCGTTAGGAACCTTTAAAAATTCTCTGTATTTTTGCATAGTACTCCCGGTCATCTCCACCAAACCATGGTCCCTATGTAACCTTCCATCAATTTTTCTATCCAATGCTCCATTTATAAGGGCAGTACATGCATTGATATAAAAAGTAAAATTACTTTGCGCTAAACCAGTCACAGCATCCAAACTTGCATTAAGCTCCTTCCACTCATCTGCATTTAATATTTCCAATTCTTTGAGCCATTTTAAGTGATCATTGACGCCCATAATAGGTGCTGGGGTTGGCCCCGGCCCTAATTTTGTATTATCAGGCGCAGCCGGTGCTGGTCTTGTATATTCATGGTTTTGTGATGACATATCATCGTGCTGTTGTGACATATTTTTTTCCTTATTTTGTTGATTAAATAAACTATTACTCTTAGACCATTCTTCAAATGCTCCAATTTGTTCTAAATGTATATGTGGATCGAGCCTGTCAATTTTTGCAAAGTCCGACCTACCATTTAACTCATTGGCAAAATAACTTGAACGCAATGCATAGCTATTTATTAGCCCTAATTTTATAAATTCAGGCAGAGCTGCCTTTTCTTCATCGCTTAACTTGCGAACTTCACAATATCCTTCAATAACTGCCTGAGCTTTTTCCAGATCAAACTGGCCAGTCTGACCATCAAAACATGTAAATGAAATTGTTCTTCCCAGATCTTTTATCAGAGCACCGCGACCTGCAAGGTCATAATCAAAGGCTGATGTTATTTCTACCTTATTAGCCTCTTTATCATATTGCATGAATAAATTATTCGGCTTTATATCGTTATTAATCCAACCTTGTGGAAGATCAGGAAAATTAGCGATATTTTCATTAACTTGTTTTAGTTTTTTCAGTATGAAACTTACATCACCCTTTTTCAGATCTGATGCAAATTTTGCACTTAACTCATCTGACTTATTGAGATTATTGGCTAAATTTGCAATATGATCCTCAATTTTAGATTCCTCAACATCATAAATAGAGAAGTTATCCTTTATCAATTTTTCTATAGCACCAATTGACATAGGATCTTCAATGCTCAGACCCTGAGGAATATCTATATCCTGATCTAAATTAGCAAATCGCGCATTATATCTGCCAATTTCACGCAAATCTTCATAATTAGGAATTTTTGTGCCTGCTGGTATTTCCTTTTTTTCAACCAGCTCCATAAAGGTAACTTTCTGGCCTAAAAATTCACTATCCTCTTCAATGCCATCTATATTTTGAGATATTTCTGCGTCAAAACTTCCAGCGTCGCTCTTATATATTTTCGGACAAGGAATACCACTAACCCTTGCTTTCTCAGACAAGATCGCTCCTAATACCGGATTATCATCACCGCTACCTGCTTTGGATATTTTAGCAAAAAACTGATTATCACCAGCTGTTATTATAAAAGGATAGCTTAAACGCCCGCCTTCAACAGCCTCAATTTTTACATTTTCATCAGAGAAATCAACTTTTAAAGAATCCCCATAAAGACTGTTAAATATTGCCCTTGGCAATTTATGATTATCAGCCTCTAAAAGATCGTTTTTAGCCAAAGCAAAACCCCGCTATAAAATTATACCTTTGGCATTATAAGGATAATTATTACAGTTTGATTACTATTTTTAATTTAATTACTCCTGCTCTGCACAATTTAGGATTTCGTATATCTGATCGAGATACTCAACACGCGCATTTGAAGCCTCTATCGCCCCTTCTGCATCCATATATGTTGAAATATAACCAAGCGGCATAAGAACATTTTTCAATTTGGGCCCTTTTTTACGCATCGCAACTTTTCTATAGAAGCTGGCTTCATTCATCTCCAGCAAAAGTTCTGTACAAGATAATTTTTTATCTTTGCGCTGCATCGCCTTAACTTTTGTTGTATATTCAGTGGTAGAACAGGAAGTTATAAGTAATATACTCAAAAATACGAAAAATAAGCGTCTCATAAACAATACTCTACTTTATACCAAAAAAACGTTTAATAGATATTGATAGAGGTATTTTTGGCTTTGATAAAGTAAAATTATACGGCATTCCACTTAAATTTTCGTAAGCCTTGATGCAAGAAGGTATTAGCTGCTCATAATATATTTTATAAAGATTAGGCATCATATGCTTTGTTGCACTATGTCCCCACTTATTAACCTGCTGAGGAATTCTTGCTAAAGCCTCTATACATGCAACGGCTTCTTCTTCTTTAGGGTTGGAACGTTTATATGCATCTGCCTGCGGCGCTAAATTAAATAGCATATCCTGAACTGCCATATTAATTTGAGTTGCAGGATATTGGCTTTCTGGCAATCCAAGAACATATCCCATATTATTTTTTTTACATATTTTTAAGAATTTTTTCCCCACCCTTTTAGCTTTTCTAATTCTTCTTTTGCCTGCACCACTTATTTTAGTTTGTTTTTTGTAAAAAGCGGCATCATTTTCTGCACTAACCGCCTTAGACAAACCCAATTCAATTAATTTATCATATATTTTATTACATATATTAATGTCATATATTCTACCAAGCCTGACATTTTTTTTAGCTTTTGTGCCATAAATATTTGAAGAGTGACGCCCAATATAATTGCCATATTTATCGCGTATAATATCAGAATAATGGCCTAACTCCTGCCCGCCAATTACCATGAAACGCGCTAATGCCGGCGGCCCATCACCAAATATTTGTGATTCATCATAATCTTCTGGAGCAGATGCGATAGGACTTCCTCCACATGACACAAAAACAGCTGCACTTTTATTACCTTCAGTACTCTGCAGGCCGCTACTACTACCAAAAACTTGCCAACTACTAACATCAAGCATATCTCCTACAGTGTGAGAATATGAAATAAATAATTGAGTTTTCTCCAGCAGCAAAAGTTTTATTACAACCGGATCGGCTGCCTGCACAGCAATCCTTGCTATTTTTAATTTGGCTTCATCTTCTATCTGAAAACTCAACCTTGCCTCATTTTGCAGTCTTTCAAGACTATCTTGCGCATCTTGGGGAGTATAATCTATGGATTTTTCCAGAACTTGCTCAATAGTTCTCAATGTTTGGGGAATATATTGAGGGTCGAGCAGCTCATAATGGCTAAAAAACAGGCACGCTCTTTCATGAGGACGCAAAAAACGTACGAAATTAGTCTGGTCATATGCGTCAATGCGCAGCAAACCTGACTTCAAAAGCTCATTGGCAAGTTCTTCCAACTCCGGAGGCATTTCCCAAGCCTCAAGCGCCGGCTTTTTGCTTACTATATGGTATATATTTCCTTTCATGGCGAGCATTGTAGCAAAACTATATTTAAGGTAAACCTCATTAATTAAGTATTAAGTTTAATATGTTACCATTATATGTCGAGTTTTGATTATAGGCTTTGATATTGGGTATTTTTAATTTAGGAAAATTACTATCTGGCAAAAGTAAATCAAATGATATTATTGATCAAATTGCCAGTCAGAAAGATAATTTAAACAACCAGCATAATGGTAAAATAAAATTATGCAGGCAAGATTTTGACGACCTTATAAAAGAGGCAAAAAATAAAAGCAACGCCATCCGTGATGAACATAAAAGATTTATAGCTCAGCAAAAAAAGACTCTTGATGAAGTTGCTAAAAAAGCAAAACAAGAGCAAAAAGAATTTCAGAAAATCCAAAAGCATAATTTACAAGAAAGGATGGATTTACTTAACCGCCTTAAAAAAGAAGCTGAATCAAAACTTGCAACAATGCCTGAAGATCAGCGTCAGGAAATGCAAAGCAAGCTTGCAAATCTTATGAAAATGGCTTCTGATAAATATGATTATTTAATCAAACAGCAAAAAGATGCTGCCGATAAAGAGTTGCAGGAGCTGACAAATATAGTCCAGATCGCACAAGAAGAACAACAAAAACTGGCAAAAGAGCAATTAGCCCAGATAAGGCAGGAGTTAAAAGAAATTATAGATTCTGCCGCTGATGATCAAAAAGAAATAGAAAAAAAATTCAGAACTATTCTTGATGAAGAAAAGCATAAGCTGGAATCTTTACTATCTGATGCAAAGATCAAGCAAAGTGATATTGAAAAATATCAAAAAAACAAAATACAGGAAAATCGCCAATTTATTAATGAGCAAATAACTCAGGCAAAAGATCTTTCTAAAAAAGGCGATGTTGATACTGCAAAAACCATACGCATTAACCTTGAAAAATACATCGCAAATAACGATAAAGAAATGCAGATGGAGCGTGAAATACTGGTTGATGGAACCATGCGTGAAATTTCCAAATTTGAGGATCAGGCTTTGGTCACTCAAGGAGATTTAAAAAATCAGCAAGATGCCATAATTGCCCAGGCCAATCGTATAATGCGCATGCAAGAGCAGGAATATCTGCAAAAAATGCAGGCTGATATTGCAAGAAATATGAAAGATAATATTAAAAAACTACATGATAAAATGCAGGCTCGCTACGAAACAATGCAAGAAGAGCAGGTAAAACTGCTCAGAAGCGTAGCCTCAAACATACGCAATCAGGCAGAAGATAATCAAAGACGCCGCCAAAAAGCTCATCAATCTATATTATCAGATACAAGAAGCAGCATTAATGCTCTTGAAATAAATGCCAATAAAACTCAGGAAGAACTACATAAACAACAACAGGAAATGATATCTTCTGCCAAGAATGATCTTAGGCAAATTCAGAATCAGGCAGGAAGTTTTAATGGACTTGATATAGACAAAGAAATTTCAGATGCGTTAAACGAGCAAGAAGGAACTTCACTATTGATGGATATATTTGAGCAAATGGAATCTCAAATTAATAGTCAGGAAGAGATAAAAAAATCTCTTGAAGAAGAAGGAATCAGAAGAATTAAAATCGGTCAGGAATGCTTTGAAAATGAGCAGCGTATAAAACAGGAAAAACGCGACGCAACCATTCAGTCAAAGCAGGATATGATTGAAGTTGGCAAACAAATGCAGCAACGCCAGCTACAACTTCAGGAAATGCGCAATGACATAGTAAGCTCTGAAAAAACAATGGCTATAGATCTGGAATATGAATTAAAGAAAAATCAAAATAAGCTTGAAAAGGAGCATATAAAAAGAATAACCAAGGCTCAGAATAAATATAATAAAGTCATAGAAGAATCCGAACATAAAAAGCAGGAACTGGTTGAACGCCAGGAGGAACTCAATGAAGTTATTGATATGGCAAATGAGAATCAGCGTAAACTCGATAATGGTTTACTTGACGATAAATCAATCAAAAAGCAAGAAGAGCTTATGGAACTAATTAGCCTTGCGCAATATAAACAAGAAGAAATTAAAATTGAATATAGCGAAATAGTTACCCAAGCAAAAGAAGAGATGGAAAAAGCAATTGATGAAAGCAAAAGCATATTAAGAAGATCACAAATTAATCTGCTTGAAGAACATAATGATAATTTGCGCAAAATATCTGATAATATAAATGAGAAAAAACAAATGCTCACCAAAGAATCAAAAATTCTATCTATGCAGCATGGCAATAAACAGGCTGAAATGACAATGAAGGCTGAAGAACGCCAGCGCAAAATAAATCAGGAGCACAATAGGCTCATAATAGAAGCGCAGAAAAAACTCTCACAAATCGGTAAATCATCTAAAAACAACAAAAGTGATGATTTATATCAGTAAATACCTAATCTGACAGCCTTAAGTTGTTGGGCATGAAGCTACTTTGTAGTATCACACCCAAAAAATTTACAACTTTTAAAAAGGAAAATGTCAGATTAAATTGTTACTTATCTTTCTTTTTTTGTATCTTCTTTATTTTCTTCAATTCTACCGACTGCGCTAGCGCTTGTGGTCATGCCTGCTGAGTAAGAACCTCTAGGTTTTCCAGCACCATAACCTGCAGGATAACTTGCCGTCCTTGCGAAATCTTTCCGAGATAAAGACCCTTCTTCATTTCCAGCAAGAGTAGTTGGTGGTGAAGATTCTGGAGTAGAAACCGCTGAAGATGTTGCAGAAGATGCTGCTTGAGCTGCTAATAAAGAAGCCTGACGACTATGTTCATCACTATAAGGAATTCCTGCATGCATACTAACAGAAGTAAGCACAGTTCTTCCAGGAACATTTTCTTCTTCATCGCCTGCTGCTTTTATGCTCTCAGACTTAGAACCTTTCATTCCACCCAATCTTTTTCCTGCAGCCTTTTCTTCTGCTACTTTTTGAAAAGAATCTTTTTCCTTGCCACCTTCATACGTAGAATAAACTTCACCATGCAAGGGAGAAAAAAGATCAGATTCAGATGAATGCGAGGCCTGCATTTCTCTTTCAGGGAATTTTCCAGGATCTCTCCTGTGAAGTGCATCATAAATATAATCAGGAATTTGACTACAACTGTCTAATTTCCTGGCGTATCGATAGCTATAAAGAACTTCTTCTCCTGCTTCATTTACAATTTTATTACCAGCCGGATCATAACATTTTGTCGGAGCTTCTTCTGCTCTTCCTGTCATAGCACCATTAGGCCCCTTACGATACGTTGAATATTCATTTTGCATATCCATATCAAGCTCTGGCTCTTCAATATGAGAAGCTTTAATTTCATTTTCTCTAAATTTTTCTGCAACATCAAAAGCAAAATTCACCCATAAATCATTAGCTTCTTCAACAGTGCCCAGTTCTGTATTTCCACAAATATAGACTGTTATTTCAGCACCTGAACGCAGTCCTTCACCTTTATCTTTACTTAAATCTACATATTTACCTTTTATAACCAACTTTTCATATTCTTCAGTTGAGGCAACTTGCTTTAATAATTTGACAGCCTTATCGAGGTTCTCTTTTTCTCGTTCAACAGCAAAATGAAACTTAAAAGCTCCAAGTTCAGTTACCTTTAAAAAATCCGAATAGTCATATTTAAATCCTTTGCCGCTACCATTACCTATTGCTCCAGGTAC
>JAOIVE010000015.1 GCA_028223895.1 Rickettsiales bacterium | reverse complement strand
TAAAACCTATTATTTTGCTTATCGGAATGCTGAAGGCGTACGAAAACGTATTAGAATTGGCCGGCATGGCAATATAACGGCACCAACGGCCAGAGACTTAGCAGAAAAGCAAGCTGCAAGCGTGGTTCATGGTCAAGACGTGCAACACGAAAAGAAAGAGGTAATACTTCAAGCCGAACGCGATAAAACAAAGACGTTACGAAGCTTTTTTGAGTTGCGTTATGAAGAGTGGATAAAGCACCACATTAAATCACCTAATAGCAACTTAGCTAATATCAGGCGTAACTTTAACTTCCTTATGGAAAAGCCAATGGATGAAATCACTGTTGCTGAGATTGAAGACTTTCGCCTCAGTCGCATGCGTGACGGTATTCAGAAAGTAACTATTAACCGTGAAATGAGTGATCTAAATGCGATGCTAAATCGCGCGGTTGAATGGGACATTATTGAACGTCATCCATTGCAAAAGCTTCGCCCGCTTAAAACGGATGATAATGCGCGTGTGCGTTACTTAAGCGACGATGAAGAAAGTAACCTTCGCAATGCCCTGCTAGATCGTGAAGAGAAAATAAGAAAAGAGCGTGAATCTGCTAACTTATGGCGTAAAGAGCGCGACTATAAGCTTATGCCAGTAATAACAGAAGATGTTTATGCCGATCATTTGCGCCCTATGGTTTTGCTGGCAATGAATACCGGCATGCGCCGCGGTGAGATATTTAAGCTGTCATGGAGTAATGTGCATTTTAACCGCCGACAACTCACCGTGCTTGCCACTACAGCCAAGAGCGGTAAGACGCGCCACATCCCCATGAATAATGAAGTAATGGACGTTTTGAAAAAATGGCAAAGAAGCAGCAAAGGAAAGTTGGTATTTCCCGGCAAAGAAGGCAAGCCAATGGATAACATCAAAAAATCATGGGACAAGCTTACCGAGCATGCCGCGCTTGATGATTTCCACTTCCACGACTTACGCCACCACTTTGCATCACGTTTGGTTATGGCCGACGTTAGCCTGATAACCGTTAAAGACCTTCTAGGACATGCCGATTTGAAGATGACGCTACGCTATGCCCACTTAAGCCCGGCGCATAATGCGGATGCGGTGGCAAAGCTGGATAGGAAATTGGCAGCGTAATTTTTTGTTTTGGTATAGCTATGTGGTGTTGTATCTTATTAATTCAAATAGATTGAGTGATTAACATGCAAAAGAATAAGGTAATAGAATGGTTGCAGGAGTTAAACAGGCCCGCAGAAGAATTTACTAAAAGTTTTGCACGTCTCGAGGTCGTGTCGCTAATCATCCATTACTCCGAGAGTAAAAACCCATTCTTTATTTGGGAAATTATTGCGCTATGCTCTAAACACAGCTTGCCTTTTCCTAGAATGGCAAAAGATTACCTAGCCCTTAGTGCCGAAAATATAATCGATCTGGCAACTATTACTGAAGAAGTTGACTCTGATAACAAGCGCTTCAAAAAAAGAAAACCAAAAATAATGCAAAGGATTACTGCTATGCTTGGCCTTAAATCTGAGCAAGGCAAAGACCTTGTCGGAAAATATAACTTAATAAAAAGCAGGCTTAATACTACCTCACTAATAGACCATTATATAGAGACCGGCCTGTGCAAAACATACTCCTCAGAGTTTGCCGCAGAAGAATTAGGAGTTGGAGATACAACTGTCCGTGATGCACATAAGTATTTTAAAGAAGAGCATAATGTGCTTGATACTCCTCTTGCGGCGAGTTGGTATAACCTACCGCTTGATTATATCTAGAACTCCATTCCAGTAAGGAATATTAATTACCCCTGATAATCAAATATTAATCAGGAGTAATTATCATGAATTTTCCCAAAATAAATTCTCAAGATCCACCCACACAGCTTTTAAAAAGAAAAGAAGCCGCTGAATTCCTTGGCACTACCGAGGGCACCCTTGCCGTTTGGGCTTCTACTAAACGATACAAATTACCATATGTAAAGGTTGGTAGGAACGTACGCTACCGCCTGCCTGATCTAATCAAGTTTCTTGAAGAAAATACAACTAACTACGGAGATATATAATGACGTTATCACAACAAACTAATCGCGGCTTAAAAGATAAAGCCGCTGCCCAATATCTGGGCGTTTCCAGAAGCTTTTTACAAAAAACTCGATGCACAGGACAAGGCGGGCCCAAGTTTATTCGCGTTGGACGTGCCGTCGTTTACTTGCGCGAAGACTTAGACGCCTGGCTGGATCAGTTCCATAAAGCGGATAACATTGCCTCCCTTCCTTTTGAGTCGCAAAAATCAGGAGGTAGTAACAATGTCTAACCTCAATGATTCGGTAGCAAAGCTACGACAAGACATGATGGATGCCGGTGTTACGCCGCCAGAGAATATAGAAACCAAGAAGTATCTACGTTTTAATAAGAAAAAAGCCTCATGGCTTTGGGTTGATAGCAGCTTTTCTTTTGGTGCATTTGGTGATTTTAGCCTCGGTATTTCTATGTCATGGAGTTCCAAGAGCCAGTTAAGGGGCCTTTCAAAAAATGAGCGTAAGGCATTGGAAAAACAAAAGAAGACTGTTATGCAAAAAGCCTGGAAAGAGCAGGAATCTTTCTATGACACAAACTCCATTCGAGCGAATAAATTATGGAACAGAGCAAAGAGGCATGGTTTATCTTCATACTTAAAAAAGAAAAAAGCAGAAAACCATGGAGTTAGGTTTTTAGGGGATTCTGTGGTTATACCCGTAAAAGATATAAATGGTAAATTATGGAGTCTTCAATTTATCAAACCTAATGGGGAAAAGAGTTTCTTAAAAGGAGGAAAGAAGAAAAGCAGCTTCTTTATAATTGGTGATATAGCAGGAAGTGACTGCTTATATATCGGTGAAGGTTATAGCACCATGTCGTCTGTTTATCAGGCAACCGGCATTCCATGCATTGTTGCATTTGACGCGGGCAATCTAGAGCCAGTCATAAAAGAGTTATTAGAGCATTACCCAAAAAAGAAGCCATTTGTTCTTGCAGATGATGACGCATGGAAAAAAGTTAATACTGGCAAATTAAAGGCTGAGGCGGCATGCCGCCATTTTAAACTTCCAACACCTGTTTTTCCGTATTTCCATGAAGACTTGAATGCTCAGAAACCAACTGATTGGAATGATTTACATGTCTTAGTCGATATGGAGGAAGTTAAAAAGCAGATTGAAGAAGGTGTTGCTAATGCTGCTTATCATGAGCCAGAAGAAGCTTCTGAAGAAAAAGAGTTGCCACCATATCAGCACGATCCAGAGCCATATTTTATGAATGTAGAGGGCGACTTCCTACTTAGTGAAATATCAGATACAATCAGACAATATGTAGGATTATCATTCGCTGCCGCAGATGCGATAGCTCTTTATATCGTTTACACTCACCGATATAAACTATTTCCTATTAGTCCAAAACTGGCAATCATTTCACCTCAAAAACGTTGTGGAAAAACTACCTTATTAAGCATTATTTCCAAGCTGGTAAGGCGGCCACTTTCTGCATCAAACATAACTCAATCCGCTGTTTATCGTGTGATTGACGCATTCTCGCCCACAATAATTATTGATGAAGCAGATACGTTTCTACGAAATAATGTTGAACTGAACGGAATAATAAACAGCAGTCACAGTATTGACATGTCTTACGTTATACGATCAGACGGCGAAAACTTTGAAACAAAAGCATTTAATACATTTGCACCAATTGTAATAGCATCAATAGGAAAATTGAAAGGTACGCTACTTGACAGGAGTGTAGTAATTCCGATGCAGCGTATAAAACGCACCGATAAGCTGGAGAAGTTTCGTTCTATTTATCTCACGGAAGAGTTTCTTGATATACCTGGGAAAATTGAACGATTCTGGGAAGACAACCTTGAATATTTCAAAGAATCTATGTCCGTTACAGATAAAAAACTTGCTGATTTGCCGGAATCAATTAGCAGTAGGGCAATTGATAACTGGTTATCTTTATGTACCGTTGCAGAGATTGCTGATAGTGGCGGTGACTGGCCGGAAAGAGCAATCAGAGCAATGATGGAATTATCTTCAGGAGACAATACTGATGATAACTCAATTTCCATACAGTTGTTAAGTGATGTACGGTTAATTGTTAATGATTATCCAAATGACAAAATCCCTACTCAGGAATTAATCACTAAACTAAAAGAAATAGAAGAAGCGCCTTGGCTTACGTATTCAAATGGCAATCCTATAACAGATAGAAATATTGCGGGATTATTATCACCTTATGGAATTAAATCCAAAAGTATCCGTACAGGTGATAAAACACATAAAGGATATGAGTTTAAAAGTTTCAATGATGTATTTGAGCGCTACCTTCCTTCTTTATCCGTAACAGAGAAACAACCTAGTATTTCCGGCACCTTCCAGGATCCTACAAGCGGAACAGATACTTATACTGTTACGGATAAAGAACTGGCTGAAGCAGAGTAAAACCAAGGCTGTTTCGGATGTTACGGATAAAGTTAGGTTTAGAACCAAAAGGTACTTCCAGAGGTTTTCACCTTACGGGTCACGCGAAGCCCCGGGGTAGTTTTAGATACAGAAAATATCCGAGGGGTTGCGGTGTTTTATCTGCTGAGAGAAAAGTTATGATGCAATACCACATGTTCAGAGATGATAAAGGCGCTTTGATACCGGTTAGCGCTGAAGTAGCGGCAGAGCATCTTGATTTGAGCGTAACGCGTTTTAATGACTTGGTGCGTCGTGGCGTTTTACCTCGTGAAGGCAGAGCTAAATTTGATATTGATGCTGTCCGGTTGGCGTATATCAGGCATATACGTGATGTTGCGGGCGGCAGAAAATCAGATAGTGGCGCGCCGGAACTTACCGCTGAACGTGCTAGGCTTACTCGCGCTCAGGCCAGCAAAGCAGAAATGGAGCTTGCAGCATTGGAAGGTATTTTAGTGCCGGCAGAAGATGTTGAAAAAGTTTGGAGTTCGCTCATTTCCGCATTTCGTTCACGCATGATTTCTTTGCCGGGGAAATTTGCACACCAATGCGCTGCTATGACAAACGCCGCCGAAGTCGAGGCGCTTTTAAGAGAATCAATTTATGAGGCATTAAATGAAATCAGTCAAACTAAGCCTGAGCAATCAGACCTTGATCAAAATAGCAGAAAAGACAGCGAAGAAACTGAAGCCGCCACCGCTTCTGAAGGTAAGCCAGTGGGCGGATAAATGCAGATTCTTAAGCCGCGAGTCCAGCGCTGAACCGGGCCGCTGGTATACTGATCGTGCGCCATATCAACGCGGTTTGATGGATGCCGTCAATGACCCAAAAGTTGAAACAGTGGTAATCATGTCCGCTGCGCAAGTTGGTAAGACCGAGATAATTAACAATATTGTTGGCTACTATATCCATCAAGATCCTTCGCCTATTTTGCTGCTTCAGCCAACCTTACAAATGGGAGAAGCATGGAGCAAAGACCGGCTTATGCCCATGGCTCGTGATAGCAAAGTTTTTGGCGATTTAATCAGCACCGACAAAAAGCGCGACGGCGGCAATACTATTTTGCACAAGGTATTTCCCGGTGGCCATATCACCATTGCCGGTGCAAACTCTCCGGCGTCACTGGCAAGCCGCCCGATCCGTATTGTAATGATGGATGAAGTGGATCGTTATCCACTTAGTGCCGGTGAAGAAGGTGACCCGGTAAACCTTGCCCGCAAACGTACAACTACCTTTTGGAACCGAAAAGTTGTTATGGTTTCAACGCCAACAATCAAAGGGCAAAGCCGTATTGAATCGGCATATGAGTCCAGTGATAAACGAAAATACAATGTTCCATGCCCTCAGTGCGGCCACAAACAAGCGCTTACATGGCAAGGCGTAAAGTGGCCTAAAGGAAAACCCGCCGATGCTTATTATGTTTGCTCTGAAAGTGGCTGCGTGATTACCGATGCGGACAAACCCAACATGCTAAAACATGGCGAATGGATCGCAACCGCTCCTTTTGCTGGCACCGCCGGTTTTCACCTTAATGAACTATACAGCCCTTGGGTTTCCTTGGCTGAAATTGCATGCAACTTTATGGAGGCTAAAAAGCTACCGGAAACACTCAAAACTTTTACTAATACGGCGCTTGCTGAAACTTGGGATAACAATAATGAAGGCGAAGGAATTGAATCGCAAATGTTGCGTAAGCGTTGCGAAGATTATCGCGATATTATGCCGAAAGGTTCATTGTTCATGACATGTGCCATTGACGTTCAGGACGATCGCCTTGAAGGTGAAATTGTGGCTTGGGGGTATAATTATGAAAGCTGGTCCGTAGATTATTTCGTGATTCATGGCAATCCCGCATTGCCGGAAATATGGCAAAGTTTGCTTGGCATTCTAACTAAACCGATCATGCATGAATTTGGAGTTATGAGACCGATTATAACCACCTGCATTGATACTGGCGGGCATTATACCGATGAAGTTTATAAATTTTGCAAAAGATATGGCAGAGCGCACCGTATATTTGCGGTTAAAGGCGCGTCACAGGTCGGCAAACAGTTGGTTAGCAAATCCACAAGCAATAACCGCTTTGGTGTGAAGTTGTTTATGATTGGAACTGATACCGCTAAAGAGCTTGTATATAGCCGCTTAAATATTGAAAAACCCGGCCCGGGCTATTGTCATTTTCCAAAACATTATGATGACGAATATTTTAAACAGCTTACCTCAGAACGGTTTGTTGAGCGTTTCGACAAAGGCCGCAAAAAACTGGAATGGCGTAAAACTTACAAACGCAACGAAGCCCTTGATTGCCGAGTTTATAACCTTGCAGCTTATGAGATAACAAGACCGGCACTACGACTCATGGAAGACACACTTCATGCTCAGGCCGGGGTAAATAAAGAAGATATTAAGCCAAAGGAAAGCATTAAAAAACCAACGAATAAAGGAACAATGACCACTCAGGAGGCTATACGGAAGATTAAAGCTAAGAAGAAGATAGCTAACTAATGGCTTTCTTCGCCTCTATAATAGTTATCTTTCCACTCCGGCTTTTGCTCTTTAGGCTCTGTTTGTGCTTTTATAAACGGCTTCATTATTTCGGTGACTGACTGTTTAAAGAAATAAGAAACGCCAATGATAACACCGCTAAAGCTAATGCTGACAAACGCCTGAACCCAAGGCGTAAGCTGAGAATATTTGTTGAGTAAATCTGCCGAAAATACGTATTCATTCATGTGGTAAGCTCCTTTTCTGTTTAAAGAAAAGTCACCAACGAGTTTCTAGCAAAAATGCCAGCAAGCCTTTGGTGACCGGGAGGTTCAACACATGCACGAAGACATGCCTTCTGTTTTTACGCAAGCGCTATTATATAGCAGAAGACTCCCAGCCATAAGACTAGGAATCCGAGCTTTCGTGCCGGAATAACCGCTTCGTGCAAGGAGTGTTGAAGCTCCAGAACGACCTTTTTCGCCGCTCCGCTTATGAAATTACTCTGATTTCTAATAACAATCAATGAAAAGAGAAGTTTTGTTATTTTCAAAAAACCTTATTAATTATAATGACCACTACTTTAATGGCATGCAAGGCTATCCTTAATGGTAAAGCATATAACTGCAGTGAGAGATATGACTTATTAAATACAGCAGTATACCATTAGGTTTATCTAGGTAACTTCCTCTCTAAATAAGACTTTTAAAAATATTTTACTAAAAGATTTAATTATTTAATAGCAGTGTTGAGTTCCCCCGGGCTTTCCACTTTTTTTCTAATCAGTGGAGTATCGTATTCCCCCGCCCACTCTTCGAAGGTTTACGCTAAGGAAGTCATGGAATGACGCTTTACCATTTATGCTCAGAAACTAAGATATAATTAAACTTTCAATTAATAGTTTAGTATATTACTATGCTATTATTGCGTTTCTTTCGGTGTTTTTTCTATTTGAATAAGCTGATGCTAAACGGGAGCAGAAAACTTCTTACTGAGTAAGAAGTTTTCTTTTAAATATTAAATTTATCGGAGTAAATCATGAGAATCGGAATATTATCAAGAAATGCTAATCTTTATTCAACAAAGCGTTTGGTCGAAGCGGCAAAAGAAAAAGGTCATGACGTTAAAGTTGTGGATACACTCAGATGCTATATGAACATCACTTCAAATAAGCCAACTGTTTACTACAAAAGAAACGGCAAAAAAGAACGCCTTAATTTTGACGCTGTTATCCCTCGTATTGGAGCTTCAATTACTGCCTATGGTACAGCGGTATTAAGACAATTTGAAGTGGCAAATGTTTATTCGATCAACGAATCTATCGCAATCTCACGCTCAAGAGATAAATTGCGTGCGCACCAACTTTTGGCGCGCAAAGGTATAGGAATGCCTATTACTGGCTATGCAAGTCGTGCCGACGCCACTGAAGATTTAATTGAGTTTGTTGGTGGTGCACCTTTGATCGTAAAAGTTCTAAATAGCACACAAGGCAAAGGCGTATTGATTGCGGAAACCAGTAAAGCTGCAGAAAGCCTAATAAATGCCTTCCGTGAGCTAAATACTGACTTTTTAGTTCAAGAATTTATTAAAGAAGCGGGAGGTGCCGACATACGTTGTTTTGTTGTGGGAGGCAAAGTAATGGCAGCTATGCAACGCACTGCAAAAGAAGGTGAGTTCCGTTCTAATTTGCATATGGGTGGAACGGCAACAGTTATTAAGCTTAAAGCGGAAGAAAGAGCTTTGGCTGTAAAAGCCGCTAAAATTATGGGACTTGATGTAGCTGGCGTAGATCTTATTCGTTCAGCTCATGGCCCTCTAGTACTAGAAGTTAACTCATCACCAGGGCTAGAAGGAATTGAAAAAGCTACCGGTAAAGACGTTGCGGGGGCTATAATTGATTACATAGCTAAAGACTCAGAGAATGGGCCCAACCTGCTAACAGGTAAAGGTTAATGCAAAAAGAGCTTATTATCGGAGGCACCTCTATATTTTCGGGGCAGCGCAAACAGATTGAAGTTTTCGTGGCAAAGCTTTTCGATTATACTGAAATGACAATGCCTGTTGAGGTTATTCGTGGCAAAGAAGATGGCCCTAAGCTATTTATTTCAGCCGCAATTCATGGCGATGAAATAAATGGTGTTGAATCAATTAAAAGGCTCTTAGCCAAAAAAAAAGCTCTTTCAAAAATAAAAGGCACACTTATAGCAGTGCCTATTGTTAATGTATTTGGATTTAATAGAAATATTCGCTACCTTCCTGATCGGCGTGATTTAAATAGGTGTTTCCCAGGCTCAGAAAGCAGCTCTCTAGGCGGCCAGATTGCAAATATATTTATGACTGAGATAGGCAATAAATGCACTCACGGTATCGACTTGCACACCGCGGCAATTAACCGAACCAATATAGCGCAAATAAGAGCTTGTCTGGGCGACGCTGAAACCAAACGCCTAGCTATGAATTTTGGTGTCCCTGTTGTTCTGAACTCTGAGCTTAGAGATGGTTCACTAAGGCAAGCCGCACTAGACAAAGGTATACCAATGTTATTATTTGAAGGTGGGCAGGCATTGCGTTATGAAGAAAAAATAATAAAAACGACAGTAAATGGGATTTTGTCTGTTATGCAATCTATCGGCATGATTGAAGGAAAGTCAATAACAATGAAACAGCGTAAGAAAGAGGTTTTTATTGCGCGTTCAAGTCATTGGATTAGAGCCCCCCATAGCGGTAGCCTTAGGGTTAAAAAAGATATTGGAAGCAGAGTAAAAAAGGATGAATTATTGGGTGTTTTATCTGACCCATTTGGTGGAGATAAAATAGAAGTTCGCGCTAAAAGAACTGGAATAGTAATTGGAATGACCCTTTTACCACTTGTAAACAACGGAGATGCGCTGTTTCACATTGCTACTTTTGAGGATTCGCAAGAAGTGCTCGACCGTGTTGGAGTGTTCGATGAAGATTTAGAAAGTTAGGGAAAAATAAAAAATGGATCATGACGCTTTTTTGATTAAGGTTACAAAAAATCACAGATTAGTATGAGTTCATGTGGGGATAAAAATATAATAAAACTTGTAATAAGGTAAATTAATATGAACGGTAAACAAGCTTTTGATTGGCAATCATCATTACTAGAAACTTATAATGAATTTTCAAGTCAGGCTATAGATTATACCCCTCATATATTAGGGGCAATAGTCCTATTCGCTACTGGGTTCATAATTGCCCATATTTTGCGTATGATTACTTATAAAGTAATTCGTAGCCTTGATACTATTTTTCAGCAAGCGGCTAAAATCGACGGAGCACGTCAGGAAAGAATAAGGCGATCATATGCGGTCATTATAAGTAAAATAGTTTTCTGGACTGTTATAATATTCTTCGCAGCCGCTACAGGCAACATGTTAGGTTGGAAAATGTTCTCTGGCTGGATGAGTAGTGTAATAAGTTACTTGCCAAATCTAATTACAGGCCTTTTAATTATCCTTGCAGGCTTTCTGTTTGCTAACGGTGCAAGAACCGCGGTGATAAGCACCGCAAGTTCTTCAGGTATTCAACAAGGGGAAATATTATCACGCATAGCGCAGATAGTAATTATCTTTACGACGCTTGTAATTGGTGTTGAGCAAATAGGAATTAACGTAGATTTCTTAACCAACGTATTCATAGTTGTTATAGGCGTCTTGCTAGCAGGAGGAGCATTAGCATTTGGCCTTGGAGCAAAAACACTGGTAGCTAATATTATTGGAGCGCAGTATTTAAGAAAACATTGCCGTATAGGAGAGCAAATGACTATAGGTGATGTCGAAGGTGTATTAGTTGAAGTTACCCAGACATCTATTGTTCTTGATACAGACTATGGCCGATCTATTGTTCCAGCAAAACACTTCCAAGACACAGTGAGTAATTTTAAATCAGAGATTAGTGAAGTGGATATTAAAATAAAAACTCCTAAGAAAAAGAGTAAAAAATGACAGATGAAAAAATTGATTTAGCACTAGCATTTTTAAAATCTAAACCCGAGTCCGCGGCTAGCATTCTAGAGAAGCAGCCAATAGAGTCTGTCGTGAACTTTATTAGCAGTATTCCACATACTTATGCAGCACCTGTCATAGAAAGAATGCTTCCTCAATATATAGCACGCTTATGTAAAGCGCTTGATCCAACAATATCAGCCGCTTTTTTATCAAAGATGGACATTAGCCTAGTGGCTACTATTCTTCGTCATTGTGAGGCAAAGGTTAACCAGCAGATACTGGATAGATTGTCTGAAAAAACAAAACTAGCATGTAAGCTTCTTTTAAATTATTCAGAGGATGCAGTTGGAGCATGGATGAAAGCGAATATAGTAACGCTTCCGAATGATTGTACCGTAGAAGATGCGCTAATACGCCTTTCTAAAGAAGAAAAAATTATAGATGCTGACTCTATTAGAGTTGTTAACCGTGACAGGTTATTACAGGGGGTAGTTAGTATAGCAACTTTGTTGAAAGTAAAACCTGATAGTCACATAACGAGCGTTATGAATAAAAAAACTAATGCCATTTCCGGAAGAACAGCTCTTATTTCAGCTGTTAATCACGAGGCATGGGCAAAACGAGATACAATTCCAGTAATCAACAGGAACCAACAGCTTGTGGGTGTTATTCGTCATGTGGATTTAAGAAGAGGGTTGGATCATATTGCAATGACTATTAATGAACCTCGTGGCAATGACCCAATTACAGGCATTTATGAAGCCTATGGAAACAGCTTACTTGCGCTATTTGGCACAGCAGGTGAGTTAATTAGTGTAAAAAAAGCAGGGTAAGAAAAATGAACACAAATACCACAAGTGTCATCGAACCAATTGACGCATTAAATCAGGCTTTCTTGCTTAATTACCCTAAAGATGCCGCACGCAAGATTGAAACTATGCCGGCCAAGGATGCGGCAAAGCTATTAATTGGACAACCTACTTATATAGTACAACCTGTTTGGAAAAATTTAGCCCATGGTGTTGCCGATAGAATAATATTGCACTTACCTAATAATAGTATTTCTGAACTTCTAACATCGATGGAATCAGGTTCATGCGCTACCTTACTAAGCCGCTTCGACAAAAAGAGACAAGAGCAGCTTTTATCTCTTTTAGCAGATGGCATCGTTGCAGAATTAAAGGAGTTGATGGAGTATCCAGTCGATAGTGCTGGTAAACTAATGGATACTGACATTATCGCATTTAATGAGAACATTACTGTTGAAAGTGCTATTAAGCAGCTAAAGAACCAAAAGTCGGAAGCCTTTCACTATCTTTTTATACTAAATGACGACATGAAGTTATGTGGTCAGGTTGATATGCAAGAAATTGCATTGTCGGACAATAATCAAAAACTTTCTTCACTTTCAAAACCTGTGCGCGCATATGTGACAGGACTAGATCCAAAAGACGAAGTTATACAAAAAATCGAACAATTCAAAGTTCACTCAATACCCGTTATCGATGGTAATGATCACCTTATAGGCATAATACATGGCAGATCCTTAATGGAGTCGCTAAAAGAAAGCCTTGCTACTGAAATGCAGACAATGGTTGGTGCCAGCAAGGATGAAAGGGCTCTTTCCAGTAGCTGGTTTACTGTAAAGAAGCGATTACCTTGGTTGCAAATCAACCTTGTTACAGCATTTCTTGCGGCGGCTGTTGTGGGGATGTTTGAGTATACAATTGCAAAGTATACCGCATTGGCGATATTGCTTCCTATTGCAGCGGGTCAATCAGGAAATACCGGAGCGCAAGCGCTGGCCGTTACAATGCGTGGCCTAACCTTGCGTGAAATTACAGTAAGGCATTGGTTTAGAGTAATGAGAAAAGAGGCTGGAGCAGCATTAATAAATGGTATCGCAATTGCAATAACATGCGGTGCTGGTGTTTATATTTGGAGCAGCAGCGTTGGCTTATCATTAATAATTGCACTTGCTATGATTTCATCAATGATAATTGCAGCTGTAGCTGGAGCATTAGTTCCTATCTTTTTAAAGCGCATAGGACAAGACCCAGCACTTTCTTCATCTATCATACTAACAACCGTAACTGACATAGCTGGTTTTATGTCATTTCTTGGAATAGCTACGATGTTATCTGGAATGTTAGATGGATGATATATGGCCATATATCTTGGGCTAAATTTGAATACTAGCTCTTTGTACTAAGCCAATTATGAATTAATTGCTTAATCTTTTCTGAGGTGCTTATTTGGGAATGCGTAACAACCACAATAAGACCATGCATATCAATTTTTATATCGCTCAAAGGCGGGCTAATATGCTGTATACCATCATTATCCACATATCCAATTAGCACTCCTAAATCACTCTTAGCCAGAAAGCTTCTTAATTCCTCCCATTTAGCCTCAATTGCTACTTCGTATTTAGTGCATGTGGCTCCACTATAACTAATTAGCTCTTCTATTACTTGTTCAGACCCAGGTGACACTATAGAGCGCACAAGCAACTCTGGATAGCTCCTTATTGGGCGTATAACATTACTTGCTCCCGCAGCAAGCATTCTTTGTTTATTTTCCTGATTTACCGCTTCTGTTATGATACGCGCCTTTACACCCATGCTTCGCAATCTGTGGATAGTGTCAAATGCAATACTATCAGAAGCATTGCTATAGCTATCTTTTGCCAAAATCACAATAATTGCCGCATCTAAAACGCTGGCTTTTGAAAGAAGGGTGCTTGTTATCGTTTCTGCATGCACATGGGCAACCTCAAGCTTTCTTACAGACTCTGGTAGACCATCTTTAAATTGATCTGAATATATAACTATTGGTATATTTGAAATATCTTCATCGGATTGGCGTAAATCAGTTACTGCAATCCTAAAATATTCTTCAGAACCTTGAATCGGGGCATTTATAAATATAAGGTGACCTTTCATTTTCCATTGCCACTTTCCGTTCAATATTTTCATGCGTCTCTCCAATAGGTAATCAAAATATAACCCACCAATTCGTGCGGCCATAACTATGCCACCGAGATAGATTAAAATAATAGTTGCAACCTTGCCCTCTGTAGTTTTTGGCGCATGGTCACCAAAGCCGACAGTCGTTGCTGTGGTTAGAGTTAGCCATATTGAGTCCATCCAGCTCATATTTTCTAACAATCTCATACATAACATATGAGATATTAGCATTAATGCTAATATTAATGAGAACTGCTTAACTTGAGACAGAGGTGAAAAATCTAGACTGCTTTTATATTGCCTCACAGCTATACCTAAATTTTCTTTTGCTAGACTAAAATAACAAACAAGCCGCAACAATGATTACAGCCGCTGTTTATAAGTAGTTATATAACATTGTCAATGTATATTGATAAGCGCCCGCATACTGTAGCATGGAATACAAAATTATATGGTATTAGCACAATTATAATTAGATGGTTTTTCGATAAAATTTTTGTATTATGCGACATCTTTGAAATTATAACCCGCAAGGCCATGAATGAATAAAATAAAAAAAGCAAAAATTGAACTGAGAAATCTTCAAAGAAAGGATTTTGAGAGAGTCGTTGAGCTAAGCTGTAAAGTTTACGGGACTAACTTAGGTATGACTTACGAAATGTTAAATGGTCAGGTTAGCCAATTTCCCGAAGGGCAATTTATAGTAGAGGCGGATGGAGAGGTTGTTGGTCATTGCGCCACCTTTATCATAAAAGAGGAAGTTGCTTTAAAGGATCACACATATTCAGAGATTACTGGAGGTGGGTTTGCATCGCGGCATGATGAGGATGGAAATTACCTATATGGAATGGAGATAGCAGTTGATCCAGATCACAGAGGATTAAAAATAGGGCAAAGACTCTATGATGCTCGTAAAAACCTTTGTAACGAGCTTAGCCTTAAAGGTATCGTGTTTGGTGGTAGAATGCCTAACTTCTCTAAAAAACAAAAACAGGTAAAAACACCTGAAGAGTATATAAGCCAGATAATGGGTAAAAAAATAAAAGATCCAGTCATAGGTTTTCAGATTCGCAATGGATTTAACTTCATCAAAATATTAAAAAACTACATGCCTTTTGATAAAGAGTCGGGCGGTTTTGCCGCATTGATGCTTTGGGAAAACCCGATGTATAGCGATCAAAATACTAACCTTATCCAAAATAATAGAAATAATAACTCAGTTAGGGTGGTATCTGTTCAGTTCCAGGTAAGAAAAGTAGAGTCTTTTGAAGAATTTTCTTCTCAGGTGGAATATTTTATAGATGTTGCCTCGGACTATAAGGCAGATTTTGTTACATTCCCTGAGTATGTTACAATTCCTCTTATTTCGATTGATAAAAACAAGGGGTCTAGTTCAGAAAATATTGATAAGATTACGGACTATACTCAGCAATATGTAGATTTCTTTAGAGAAAAAGCAATATCCTATAACGTAAATATCATCGGCGGAACGCATCCTACTAAGAACAAGTATGGTGAGATTGAGAATGTTGCTTACGTTTTTTTAAGGGATGGGTCTGTCCACACTCAGGCGAAGCTCCATATAACCCCAAGTGAAAAATATTGGAGAAATATCGAAGGCGGCAACAGTCTTGGCATTATTGAAACTGATTGTGGAACTATAGGTGTTCTGGTTTGTTATGATTCTGAATTCCCTGAGCTTTCGCGCCACCTTACGGATCAGGGGATGAAAATTCTTTTTGTACCTTTTTGTACTGATGATAAGCAGGCATATAACAGAGTTAGGTATTGCTGTCAGGCCAGAGCTGTTGAAAATCAAATTTATGTAGTGATGTCCGGAACTGTAGGAAACCTACCTGATGTTGCAAATATGGATGTTAATTATGGCGAAAGCTGCATATTAACGCCTTGCGACTTTCCTTTTGCTAGGGATGGTGTGGCGGCAACGTCAATTCCAAATACTGAAATGGTGGTTATTTCCGATTTAAACATCTCAACGCTTACTGCATCAAGGAAATCAGGTTCGGTGCAAAACCTTAAGGACAGAAGGTTGGATTTATATAGGGTTACATGGCAAAAAGAAAAAACGGTTATCAGTGACAAAAAGAAAGTTATTAGTTAAGTGTCTTATTAATTTTTAGAAAACCTCTTAAAAGTCTATCGCCTCAAACTCGATGAATATGATCTCAAGGCAAATAAGCCTTTTTATCCATTGGTTCTTTTTTCTTTTGGGATATCATTATAAGCTTTTGATTGAAAATCCGATACCGATTCCATGGCCTTAAGCCAATGTTTGGAAGAGTATATAGTTAGGTTTGCCGATGGAGGCACCTCTGATGTTATATCGCTAAATTCAGCCTGCCAGATAATTCCGCTAGCCTCAGGAAAGCTATGTGAAAAAAGTTGCTCGTCAAATAATCGCTCTAAAATACAACTTTCACTCATACCATCCGCCAACATTCTAGTAATAAATGCAGGCTCCGGAGCTTTTAGCAAGACCTCTTTTGCCTCTGGTGTTAATGCCGTTACGTTAAGCACTAACTTCATAATATCTGGCTTTGTAAAAGTTTTAGGCAGTGCTTTTTGCAACAAAGACGCGGCAGCAAAAATTCTCGAATGCACGGTTATATCCGCAGCCTCTTCCCAAGGACGCTGATCCTCCAATAAATCTTGAACTAGGTTTTGCCTAGCCCCTGCAGAAATGCAACTCTGCAATTGATATGCAAGAACAGCGTCTGCCGCATCATCCGGCTCCATGTCCTGCAGTGCCATAATGGCCATATCCGATAAATCACTACCGGAAAGCTCTTCAATACCATCGACTTCAAGCTGCTCTAATAGTTTGCGAAAATCAACCTCACTCCATGTCCCAGGCAGATCATAGATTTTTTTTAGACTTAATACCGAGACGTTAAATAGTGGTTTCATTTTAATCTCCTTCAATCTTACTCTTTGAATCGCAAATCTAATGTATGTGGAAAATCATTATTTTTATCAAGCGATGGAATTTTAATATTTCCTGCCGTATGCCCCATCGCTTCAAAACGTGCCAGCCTACGTCCTTCTGCTTCATTGTCGTTAACGGGGAATGTCTCATGATTGCGTCCGCCAGGGTGGACGACGTGATAAGTGCATCCTCCCAATGAGCGTTGTTGCGCGATATCAATTATATCGAAGACCAGCGGTGCATTTATAGGCAGTTTAGGGTGTAAGCTTGAGGCCTGAGCCCATGCTTTGAAACGCACTCCAGCAACTTGTAGATTTTTTTCTGCGGTTTTAGATAGCGGCACAATTCGTCCGTTGCAGGTGACGATATGACGGCCTTCGACCAGTCCTTTTGCTAGTACCTGAACACGCTCCACTGTAGCATCAACCGAGCGGCTTACACCTCCACCAACTGGCTCTTCACCCATAACTGGCCATGGCTCCAGAGCTGAATGGATAGAAAGTGTCATGTCGCCTACCTGTACACTTCCGCACTCAGGGAAGCGGAAGGCGAAGAATGGTTCAAACCAATCTTGTTTTAGATCATACCCACCTGATTTTAGCGTATGCAGTACGTCCGCAAGGTCTTCTTGTAGGTAATGTGGGAGCATGAACTTATCATGCAAATGCGTACCCCAACGAACTATCTTTCCAGTATAAGGGGTTTTCCAAAAATGAGTAATGCAGGCCCGTATCAAGAGGTTTTGCACTAGGTTCATTTGTGGGTGTGGTGTCATTTCAAAGCCACGCATCTCTAATAGACCAAGTCTTCCACGGTCGCTATCTGGGCTATACAGTTTATCTATGCAGAATTCTGCGCGGTGAGTATTGCCAGTTAAATCGACCAATAGATTGCGAAATAGTCGATCAACTAGCCATGGCGGAACTTCCCCCGTATCGGGGATTTGCTGAAAGGCTATTTCAAGCTCATGCAATGTGTCGTGGCGTGCCTCGTCGATACGTGGTGACTGGCTAGTCGGACCAATATACATTCCAGCAAATAAATATGATAACGATGGATGATTTTGCCAGAAGCTTACCATAGAGCGTAGCAAGTCTGGTCTGCGCAAAAATGGACTATCATCAGGTTTTGCCGCGCCCATCACAATGTGATTACCACCACCAGTGCCAACACGTTTGCCATCTATCATGAATTTTTCTGTTGATAAACGCGCCAGTCTTGCTTCGTCATAAACTGTGTTGGTTATGGTTTTTAGCTCTTTCCAACTTGCCGCTGGCTGCACGTTAACCTCAATTACTCCAGGGTCAGGAGTTACGGAGAAATGCGATATACGTCCATCTGCAGGTGGCATATATCCCTCTAATACCACTGGCGTATTCAGCTTTGCAGCAACAGATTCAATCGCTGTTATCAGCTCGAGGAAATTCTCTGCCCATGCAACTGGTGGCAAGAATAAATGTAACACTCCGCTGCGCACTTCCGCGCATAAAGCAGAGCGAATAAGGCCGTTAGTATCTTTAGCAAAGAGTTCGTCAGTGACTTTGCTTTTTGCAGAAATATTTTTTTCAAGCGCTTTGCGAGAAGGTAATTTCTCTATTGCATCAAAAGCACTGCGTTCAGGGCATATTTCTTTAGCAGCCTCTTTTGGTGATGGCAGGCTCGCCAGTGGCAAGCGCAAACCTATCGGAGAGTCGCCAGTCAATAAAACCATATGAGTGCTTTTGAATTGCCACTTATTACTTATCCAAGATTTACGTCTATGTGAATAATGCAGTGGCAATACGTACCCCACCGGCTTATTGAGGTTTTTATCCATCAATTTTTGTAGGCGTATCCGTTCAGTTTTTTCAAAAACATCCGCATGCATAATCTCATCTTGCAAAGGTAGCTTCTGCTCTTTCCATAAATAATATGGAGTGTCCTCACGAGCAGGAATAGTATAAGAATCTGGAATGCCAAGTTGTTTAGATAAAGCCTCAATAAAGTTTTTGGCTGTCATAAGTGTGTGTTTTTGTGACTTGTCTGGGTCGGCAAGTAACTTAGTATCCTGCCATATCATCTCTTTATCCTTCCTCCAGAAACAAGGCATTGCCCAGCGTGGTAATATCTCACCAGGATACCACTTTCCTTGTACAAACATAGGCAAACCGCCAGGGGCGAAGTGTTCGCGCAGTCGATATAACATATCCTTGCCTAGTTTCTTTTTATCACCACCTAGAGCATCGTAATGCCAAGCCATATGTTCACGATCGTCAAGTGAAACAAAGGTGGGCTCTCCACCCATGGTTAGGCGGACATCTTGTTTTTTGAGAGATTTATCTACCTTAGTGCCCAACGCGTCAATCTCCTGCCATTGCTCATCACTGTATGGCTTAGTGACGCGTGGCGTCTCCACAATTCGTGTTATAGTCATTTCATGCTCTAAAGTAGCAGTTGCACCACTTTCTAACGTGCCGCTGATGGGTGCTGCACTTGAAGGATTTGGCGTGCAGCATAGAGGAATGTGCCCTTCGCCAGTGAAAAGGCCAGAGGTGGGATCTAGCCCAACCCAGCCAGCGCCTGGCAAGTATACTTCCGTCCAAGCATGCAGATCTGTGAAGTCAACTTCTGTTCCTGATGGCCCATCAAGCGACTTTACATCTGCAGCTAGTTGAATTAGGTAGCCAGATGCAAAGCGTGTAGCCAGACCTAAATGCCGCAAGGCCTGACATAATAACCACGCCATATCACGACATGATCCACTGCCAAGTTTTAAAGTTTCTTCGCATGACTGGATACCCGGCTCAAGGCGCACAGTATAATTCAAAGAGGCGCTAAGCTTCTGGTTAATAGCGACCAGAAAATTTATCATTTCTTGCTTTTTATGACCAGCACCTTTGATCCACTCTAGTAGTTTATTACCATTTTCTTTTATCTCCAGATACGGAGCAAGTTCTTCCTTTAGTCCATCATCATATTTTAGTGGGAAACTTTTAGCGCAATCTTCAAGGAAGAAATCAAATGGGTTAAACACTCTGATTTCAGTTAGAAGATCAACTTCAATTTTGAATTCTTTAACTTTTTCTGGAAAGATAACTTTTGCAAGAAAATTCCCGAACGGATCTTGCTGCCAGTTAATGAAATGCTCTTTTGGTTTTATTTTTAATGAATAAGATTGAATATTTGCACGCACATGAGGAGCAGGACGCAAGCGAACCGTTTGCATGCCAAGTGCCACTGGCTTGTCATAGCGATAGTGGGTGACGTGATGTAGTGCTGCTATAATACTCATACTAGAAAAACCTTCCTATTAAATATACTTTTAATGTGCACATTAAACTACTATGCTGTAATTAGCATTAACTATAATTTCATTTTCAGGAGCCTAAGTGTTTACGATCCCTCCACTCACCAGTGATATTTTTGCTATAAGTTTAGACGGCCTAGGCTCGCCTTCGATTAATGTTAGTCTTTCAAAGAATGGAAGTAGTAGTCATGCGCAGGGTTGGGGTTTTGGCTGGTATCCGGGTGATCATCATTCCGTGATGGTAACAAAAGACCCTAAGGCGAGTAGCACTCAGGTGCTGATGGACGCTATCACCGACTGGTCTAACTTCCGCTCTACAGTGTTTTTCTGTAAAGTTCGCGCAGCAAGCAAGGGCTATACTCACACCGAAACCCAGCCATTCTCACGCAGCTTTGCTGGGCGTGACTGGATGTTTGTACATAATGGAGGCTTGGACAAACAGGCTCTTGAAGTGCTTCATGGTACACAAACAAGGCTGTTAGAGCCTTTAGGAAACACCGACTCAGAACTTGCATTTTGTGACCTTTTGTCGCTAATACAAGAAGGCGAATCTCGGTGCATTTCAGATATTGACCCTACTATATTGCATTCGTGGTTCCAGCGCTTTGATGCGCTAGGAAGTTCGGACATGATGCTTACAGATGGCGATAGCACTGTTTGTTTTCATGGATCACAGTCTCCAAAGAGTTTATATCACTCACGCATCCAGCCGCCAGATAATCAGAGCGTTTATAGCTCTGAAAATGCGCAGATTAGTTTAAGTGATCCGCGCGATACATATCGCACAGCCCTTATAGTGAGTTCATCACCTTTTGATAGCGGGGAGTGGACGCCTATGCAAGCTGGGCAGATGATGGTTATACGGCGCGGTACAATCGTTTGGGATAGCGCTCCTGAACATCCGCAAGCAATAAGAATTACTCCTCATGTCCAACCACAAGCACAGCAGAAGCAAATATTTATGGCACAATCACAAGCCGAGCAGGCACAACAGGGGCACGTCCTTAATGCGCGTGCAATGTCTCAAACTCCAGAAGGACATACTCTTGCGTATCGTTTATTTGAAGTGACACACAGCACCCATTATGAATATACAGAAGCTGTGGAACACAGCACCCACTTCTTTCGCTTGCAACCAACTGACGATCCTATTCAGGAAGTTGTTTCTTCAAAACTGGCAATTTCGTCTCCTGCGGAAGAAATACAATATGAAGATGTATTTGGAAATCAGGCTATTCATTGCATAATTAATCAGCCTTATACGAAGCTATCGGTATCGGCAACTAGTCGTGTTAAAATTTATGCCTCACCACCTGATGATCATAGCCTATCTCGCCGCCAAACATCAATACCGCTAATATGGATGCCTTGGCAAAGACAAATGATGACGCCTTACTTGCTGCCTTCGGAGTTGCCCGAATCTCAACTTACCGAACTTACAGAATATGCGATGAGTTTTGTTGAACGCAATGACTACCATCTACTCAAAACAATTGAAGATATTAATGTGAGTATTTACCGTGATTATAAATATGCATCAGGAAGCACCTCACTAAGCACTACGCCGTTTGATGTCTACACGTCTCGTCAGGGCGTGTGTCAGGATTTTGCTAATCTATTTATCTGCCTGACACGTCTACTAAGCATTCCGGCTCGTTATCGCATGGGTTATATTTATACGGGCGCGAACTATGCTAATAAAATTCAGTCGGATGCCTCACATGCGTGGGCTGAAGTATATCTTCCTTATGTTGGTTGGCGCGGATTTGATCCGACCAATGGCTGTGCGGTAACACAAGACCATATCCGTGTTGCTTGCGGACGCAACTATCGAGATGCGACACCAACCTCTGGCACCATCTATAAAGGCGGCGGTGACGAAACACTCAAGGTTGATGTTAAAATGCGTGAAATAAATAAATAATAGTTTTAGGGGGTAATAATGAACTTTAAAGGGTACAACACTGAAGGTTTTTACGACGAATTAATGGAGGCTAACGGCCTGCCACGCAAAGATAGTGCGCCTCTGGTAGAGCGAATCAACGGACTTCCAAATAATGATTTACGTAGACGTCAGAAAGCGGCCGAAAACGCATTATACCAACAAGGCATTACCTTTAGTGTGTATGGAGATAAAAAAGGCACCGAAAAAATTATGCCATTTGATATTTTGCCTCGAATAATAACAGCAAAAGAATGGAAAATTCTGGAAAAAGGCCTTAAACAGCGCATAAAAGCGCTAAACCTGTTCATTGACGATATTTATAACGGGCAAAAAATCCTTAAAGACAAAATTATTCCAAAAGACTTAGTACTTTCATCTGAATGTTATCAAAAACAGTGCGAGGGAATGTCGCCGCCGAAGAAAATATGGATACATATTACCGGCACCGATCTCGTGCGTGATGATAGCGGTGAATTTTATGTGTTAGAGGATAATTTACGTTGCCCTTCTGGTATTTCGTATGTTCTGCAAAACCGTTCTGTTCAGAAACGAACCCTGCCTAAAGCTTTCAAAGCTATGCGCACCCATCCTGTTTCGGATTATGGTGACCATCTTTATGAAACTCTGCGTTACGCTGCGCCAGAGGGCGTTGATGATCCCAATGTCATTGTGTTGACGCCGGGGATTTATAATTCTGCTTATTATGAACATAGCTTTCTAGCCCAGCAAATGGGTGTGCCATTGGCACAGGGCTCTGATCTTACTATAATCGACGGTCATGTAATGTTGCGCACCACCCGTGGCTTTGAGAAGGTAGATGTTATTTACCGCCGTATTGACGATGAATTTATTGACCCTGAAGTGTTTAACAAAGATTCTCTACTTGGCGTTCCAGGGATAATGGAATGCTTCCGCAAAGGTAATGTTGCTCTGGCCAATGCACCAGGCACCGGAATTGCTGACGATAAGGCTATCTATGCTTATGTACCGCAAATTATTAAATATTACCTGGACGAAGAGCCTATCATAAAAAATGTGCCAACCTTTATCTGCAATGAAGAAAAAGACCGCAAATATGTACTTGCCAATTTGGATAAACTAGTCGTAAAAGCAGTTAATCTTTCAGGTGGCTACGGAATGTTAATAGGGCCAAAATCAACTGCTGCCGAGCGCAAGGAGTTTGCAGAAAAGATTGAGGAAAACCCACGTGATTACATTGCCCAACCAACACTGGCGCTATCACGAACACCAACCATTGTCGATGATACAATTGAAGGCAGACATGTTGATTTTCGCCCCTATATTCTTTATGGAGAATCAATTTTTGTACTCCCCGGAGGCCTGACTCGCGTTGCCTTAACCAAAGGTTCGCTGGTTGTTAACTCTTCGCAAGGTGGCGGAAGCAAGGACACATGGGTGCTGGGCGATGGTCCACAAAGCACAGAAGAAATTTTAGAGGAGAAATTAAATGCTAAGTAGAGTTGCTAGTTCAATTTATTGGATGAGTCGTTATCTTGAGCGCGCCGATAATGTCGCACGCTTTATCGATGTTAATGCGCGCTTAATTCTAGATATGGGTTGGGAACGTGAAACCGCCCAATGGGACCCACTTGTAAAAGCATCAGGCGATGAGGGTGATTTTAATAAACGATATATGGAATATAGCGAAAAAAATGTAGTGCGCTTTCTAACATTTGACGATAAAAACCCAAACTCCATTCTTTCCTGCGTACAAAATGCTCGTGAAAATGCTCGCACCGTACGTGAAGTTATTTCATCAGAAATGTGGGAAGCTCTTAATGCACTTTATCATTTAGTAGAAAAGCACAGCCGTAAACGCAAAATTGATGACTTGCAGGAGTTCTTTGCCGCAATACATAGCGCTAATCATTTATTTAGTGGCTTAATTGAAAATACAATGTCGCATGGCGAAGGTTGGCATTTTGCCCGCGTTGGAAGGCTGCTTGAACGTGCCGACAAGACTGCCCGTATGCTTGATGTAAAGTACTTCCTGCTTCTTCCGAGTGCGGATTATGTTGATTCTCCTTATGATGCAGTTGAGTGGGGAGCTGTTCTTAAGTCAGTAAGTGGCTCTGAAATGTACCGCAAGCAATTTCATCGTGCAAACTATCTTGGTGTATCAAAATTTCTTGTGTTAGATGAACACTTCCCTCGTGCTATTCGTTACTGTATTCACACAGCTTCTCGCTCACTTGGATATATAACAAATATGTTGGAAGTAACAGTGCCTGCGAGTATTGAAATGGAAAAATTAAAGACAATGCTGGATGATACAGACATAGAGACCATCCTAAATAATGGTTTGCACGAGTTTGTTGACGTGTTCCAATTTAATCTGAATGTCGTAGATGCTTCGCTATATAAGTCATTCTTTTCAATAGAAACACCGGATTCAGATGAGACTGAAGTAGTCATCACAAAATTAAAGGTAAGCGCGTAAGCGCCCCTTTGTGGGCTATTCTAATTATAAAGAAAGTTTTTCTATCGTTATATTGCTATTTACTATGGTTGCAAAGGAAGACTCTGGCATCTCTTCCCAATGTTCCAAAGAATAGTCCAAAGGCTCAGATACAACCACTACTCCATCGGGCGGCATTTTAGCAAAATCACTATTGATTTCCTTCATGCACTCAGCATGGGTTGAATAATATTGGCTATTGGATTCTATTCCATAGGCGTAACGCGCCGTATAAAGTTTCGAACCATTGCTCAGAGCAATAGATAATGTGATTTCTAAAGGTATGTTGCGTGCTTTACAAGCTTCCTTGATACGAGCAATAGTTTTTTCTATTGCAGATTTAGGATTTTTTTCTAAACCATATGTTAATGCCAAAAAGAAAAACACCTCACTGTCTGTATTGCCTTTTACTTGAGGGTATAGCTCCGACGAAATTTCAAATTCAAGATCACGACGAATTGTATCAAAACCGTTCACACGACCATTATGCTGGAATAGCCAATTCTTATATTTAAACGGGTGTGTATTGCTTCGTTGAACCTCACCTGTTGTTGCCTCTCTTATATGTGCCATAAAAATACTAGCTTCCGTATGCGAGCATATTTCATGGATATTCTCATTACTCCATGCCGGATCTGAAACCTTATATAACCCAGGCTCATCCTTTTTGCCATACCATCCAATACCAAACCCATCACCATTAATCGCTAGAATACTGCCGTCAGGCTTGTAGCGCATCTTAGTATTAAGGCTTTGTGCAACAAGAGAATGCGCCGGACGCGTCACCAACGTATCCATGTAAATTGACTTACCGATATAGGCTATCCATCTGCACATAAGTATTCCTTTTATAGTATTATATCCTACAGAATACTATAATTTATGAAATAAGGAAGTGAGATTTATGGTATTTGGGCAATACATAAGAATGTATGGTTAAGTTAATATAAATCAAAGTTTTAGATGGGTTGCAACTTTGGAAATAAATCCTAATTTTTTGTAGTATTTTCTGTTTTTAGCATTGCGTCCACAACAGTTCGTTCAACAGCCAACTCCTCAGTCTCATCAACAAATTTACTTTCTTTTATATCCTTAGTAGCGGCGCTTTCATTGCCAGCTGTCGGTGATATAGCATTAAGATTATTTATGGAATTTCCAGCAGTGTTTTCCTTGTATCGTAGAGTTGCAACCTGTGCAGAAAGGCGTATCTCTACACGTTGCATACTAACAATGCCATTTTTCTTTTCCTCTTGTTGCTGTTTGAAGCTTCTATATTCTGCGTATGGCCTAGCCTCTATCCCCGCCTCTTTTACTATTTGCAAGACAGTATTCGCCCTGCGGTATGCAAGAGATGCATTATTAAAGCTTTCAAGCTCTCCTGTGGAGCTTGCGAAGCCAACCACTCGCACTTCTTTTGCATCCCAATGATGTAAAGCCCATATTATATCCTCTAGCTTTTCCTGTTCATTCGAATTTAGCGTTTTTGCGCCAGTATCAAAATATACAAAAGGTAATGCCTGAAAGGGAGGGATGGCTTTTATAATCCATCCTGGGTAACGCTCTGAAAGGTTGGTTTCAAACTGACGTAACGTACTAATTGTTACACCTTTCGCTGGTCTTGCATAAATTGCGGCAATTTTATTATCAATATCCACTTTAATATATTCTGTTGGAAAAAAGCTAGCGTGCTTTAAAGCGCTTACCATTTCATCTGCTCTGGTTAACTTTGTTGCCGGAACCTGCAATGCTGAATTAATGCCAGAATCAATTACAATATTTTTATCAGCCTGTTTTATATCCTCACGCGCTACAACTATCTGGTCAAGTGACAGAAGCATTTGACCACCTGTTTTTTCTGAAAGCAGGGCTTTTAATTCAGCTTGGGCTTTTGCTTTATAGTCTTGCGTCAGGATAACTGTGTCAATGCTTGTTCCATCGGTTTTTGAGAAGCTAATATTAAACATTGAGATACGACTTTTTTTGCTATCAAAATACTCCCTTATCGTGCTTTTTGCCATTTTAGTAACATATGTTTGATATGCTATATCTTTTAAAGCTATTCCGAGCGGAAATGACAATGTAGCAAAAACACTTACTATTATAGCTATTTGCCACTTTGTATATTTACGACCGTCTCTGTTGCCAAAGCCATAAAATTTTGCCATCATTGTTACGGTCAGGGAGATTGCCAGTAAGTTGGTCATGAATAACATGAAAGCTCCTTGGGCAATAGAGAAGTTTAATGTTGCAAGTCCAAAGCCGACAACGGCCAAAGGCGGCATCAATGCTGTAGCAATAGCAACTCCAACAATCGTTTCTCCTTTGCGTTTTATCATGGCATATCCGCCAGCTAACCCTGAGAATATAGCCACCAGTAAGTCAAATAAATTAGGCCGCGTACGCGCTAGAATTTCAGGTGTAGCATCGGTAATTGGAGATAAAGTAACAATAAGCCACGAGATGGCGATGGACATAACCACACCGACCGACACAACCGTTAAAGCGCTTTTCATATGTTTTAAGTCCATGAAACATAAAGAAAAGCCCAAAAGCATAATCGGTGACATCAAAGGCGAGATTAACATCGCGCCGATAACAACGGCAGGAGATGATAATAAAAGCCCCAAGATAGCGATCGCGCAGGACATTGTAACCATGAACACAAAACGTGAGGTTAATTGCCCTTCTGCAAGCACGTGCTTAACTACATCCCTATGCTCTATAAAAGCTACATAGTTATTTTGCCATGTTTGCCTGATAAATCGCAGAAAGGCTTTTGTTCTGTCAATTCGGTCTTGAGTAATTGCTATCATAAAACTATGCTCATTTTCAAATCATAGGCGGTTTTTAGAAAATCTTTTGTTATATCAGAGCTTATTTGAACTGCTTTTTTTGTAGGAATTAATAACCTAGCCGTAAAAATATTATGCCCAACATCTGTTGTTCTTAGAAAGTATTGTGGCTCAGGATCTGAGAAATTTAATGCTGTTTTTCTTTCTACTTTTTTAATAAATTTTTCTGACTCTTCATGGAAAGGCGCATAGTATCTTTCTGCAATGCTTTTCAACTCTCCCATTAAAACTCCTGGATCCAAGTCCGCATACTGAATGGTTATTGGCACGTCACAGTATATATAATCCTTGAGAAAATTCCCATTTTCCACAACAATCGATAAAAACCTACTATTTGGTATTTGAATGGTTTTGCCAGTATATTGGTATGTCTTATTCAAGCTGTCAACTTCTTCAATCACACTTACTAGGGGTGTTATTTTAGTTACTTCTCCCGTTGTATTATCTATCGTTATCCAATCGCCTACATCAAATGGTTTTGTTGTTGCATAAAGAAAACCGCCAGTAAGGCACATTAAAAGTTCCTTAGTAATTAATACAACAGCAACAGCAACAGCTGTTAATGAAAGGGCAATATTTTGTATCTCTGGACCCCATATAAAAATCAAAGAAAAGATAGTTGCAAAAACAGAAGCGTTATTAACACGGTTAAGCCATCTTCTTGAATTTTTATCAAGAATTTCTGCTTTACTTTTTATATACCGAGTCAGAAAGTAGCGAAGTAGAAATACGCATATCACTACTAAAATTGATGCCACAACAGCTTGGACAATAAATGGCTCCGTAACAGCCTCATTTATTGCACTTTCTAACGCATCCGCTATTTGACTTTCTATAACCACCTGTGTTCTTTGATCAACGTCCTTCAAGACACTCTTACCTTTTAGAAATTAACTTTTTAGAAATAATAAATTCTTGGCCTATCTTTAGAGCCTTGAACTGTTCATGAAATTTACGTTCTCTATAATCCATATATATATCATAATGACAACAACAATAAAGGATATGTGCAACTTTTGATGCATATGAACTCGTGCCTCCTTTTTTAATAAAGACATATAAAAATAAATTACTATTATGTGCTTTATTCATATTATAAATGGGGTTTGCATTGTCAGGTGATATTATTGTAATTTTTGAGGCATTATCTTACCTATTTGTATTTCTGATGGGGCTCTTTGTTTTGTCAGTTATTATTCTGTATATAATCGATAAAACCCAAACAAAGCATGCTATTCGTCATAATTACCCTGTTATAGGCAGGATGAGATATACTTTAGAACATCTTGCTACTTTCTTTAGGCAGTATTTTGCAGAAGATAGAGAGGAACTGCCGTTTAACCGGGCAGAACGTAGCTGGGTTTATCGAGCTGCTAAAAATCTTGATAACACCGTGCCGTTTGGGTCTACTAAAAACATTGATACGCCCGGCACAGTATATTTTACAAACTGTATGTATCCTACAATAGAAAAAGATGCCGTCGAGCCAAAAGCTATTATTATCGGGCCTTATGCGAAGTACCCATATAGCCATGAATCCTTCTTTAATATATCTGCAATGAGTTATGGGTCTATCTCCAAACCTGCGGTGCTTGCGCTTTCTAAAGGAGCTAAAATGGCAGGTATTTGGATGAATACAGGCGAAGGTGGTCTCTCGCCATATCACCTTGAAGGCGGCTGCGACATAGTATTACAAATGGGAACGGCGATGTTTGGTGTGCGTAATGAGCAAGGCTTATTATCTGAAGATAAATTAAAAGCGACTGCTGCCCATGAGCAGGTGAAAATGATTGAAATAAAACTAAGCCAAGGTGCTAAGCCCGGTAAAGGTGGCATTCTGCCTGGTGCTAAGGTTACGGAAGAAATTGCAAGTATTCGTCATATTCCTGTTGGGAAAGATGCAATTAGCCCCAACCGCTTTCCCGGAATTAATAATGCTGAAGATATGCTGAGTTTTGTAGGACATGTTCGCGAAGTATCCGGAAAGCCGACTGGAATTAAACTCTGCGTTGGTAACTATGAAGAGCTTGATGATGTCTGCGAAGCAATCCTTAAAAAAGGTATTAAGGCGGCACCGGATTTTATAACAATTGATAGCGGTAATGGAGGCACAGGCGCATCTCCCATGGCGCTGATTGATAATGTTGGCACGCCGATCCGTGAAAGCCTGCCTTTAGTCGTAGATATGCTAAATCGCTATGGCCTAAAAGAGCGCATTAAAATTATCGCTAGTGGAAAGTTGATTACTCCGTCGGAAGTTTCATGGGCTTTGTGCGCCGGAGCGGATTTTATTAATAATGCTCGTGGTTTTATGTTTGCTTTGGGGTGTATTCAGGCATTACAATGCAACAACAACACCTGCCCAACCGGCGTTACCACTCACAACAAACGCCTTCAGGCAGGGTTGAACCCTGTGGATAAATCAGTGAGAGTTGCCCATTACGCCAAAAATATGCTCAAAGAGGTTGGCATAATCGCCCATTCTTGTGGAGTTAAAGAGCCAAGGGATCTCCGCCGCCATCATGCCCGTGTAGTAACTGATATGGGCAAATCTATTAGTTTTGCGGAGTTATACGCTGATGAAAAAGAAAATAATTAAACTTAGGAGGTGGTTATGAAATTCAAAATGTCTTTAGGATTAGTTTTATTACTATCAGTGGTTTTATTCACCATACAAAACGTTGCCGTTGTGGAAATACAGTTCTTACTATGGGGGTTTTCCATTCCGAGGGCGCTACTTATTTTTGCGGTTTTATCTATTGGCATCATAATAGGCTGGCTTACAAAGGCTGCTTTTCACAAACATAAAGAGAACGATTAGCTATAAAAAACACGAACTACAATCTGGACCTAATATGGCGGATAAGGGCAGGTGGAAATTTATGAAGATAACTTAAAGCCAAATTTCCTAAGTTTGATAAGACTGTTTCTGGTTTTTGGTGGAGTGATTAAGTCTCAGTAAATATACTCTTCCTTACTCGACAAATGATAGCTCATAGGGTTGGATTCTAAATCTTACCCGCCCGATCACAGGAAGGTGTTCATCAAAGAATGCTGGAGATACTTTTAAGAAGGAAGACACTTTGCACTGAAGTCATTTACAGAGATTGTAATTCCTATTATTGAATGTAAAGCAAATACAAGTGATTCCAGTGTAATTAGTATACTTCGTAATAAAAGTCCATTGCTTGATACTAAAGGCTCTAATAAACATAAGCCTACCAAAGACTTTATTCATAGCCGTAAAAGAACTTGTGGAAGCTTGGAATGCAGGCGCAGTCAAGAAAGAAAGATAGCTAGCTAGTCTCTTTCTGACGGACTTCAAGAGCACCTTGAGCGGGAAAAACGAAATGAGGAGTTTGATGAATTATTTCAAATGAAAACAAAGTGCATCTAGCCCTTTCTATAAAATAAAACATATAAAAATAACTAAATCATTTGCACCCAGCGACACACCACAATATACTGCGATAAATTCAGCTTTTGGACTTGATAC